>CAYUAH010000001.1:0-59694 GCA_964442375.1 uncultured Hydrogenophaga sp.
TGCCACCTTCAACGTTCCTTGATCGCCGCGCGGTCGTTGTACCAGTTCATCAGCAGCGATGTCGCCAGCGAGGTGGTGAGGTAGACCGCCATCACGATGGCGATGCATTCCACCGCGCGCCCGGTCTGGTTGAGCGCCGTGTTGGCAATCGACACCACATCGGGGTAACCGATGGCCACCGCCAGCGAGGAGTTCTTGGTCAGGTTGAGGTACTGGTTGGTCAGCGGCGGGATGATCACGCGCATGGCTTGGGGCAGCATCACCAGACGCATTTCCTGGCCCTTGTTCAGACCGAGGGCGGCCGAAGCTTCTGCCTGACCGCGTGGCACCGACTGGATGCCTGCGCGCACCACCTCGGCCACAAAAGCGGCGGTGTAGATGGTCAGGCCCATGAGCACGGCGATGAACTCGGGCGTCAGCGAGCCACCGCCTTCGATGGCGAACTCGCCTTCTTTGGGCATGGACAAGGCGGTGGGCGCACCGCCCACGATCCAGCCCACCAGACCGGCACCGAGGATGACGGCCAGCGGCGCCCAGAAGATGCTCGGCGGTTTGCCCGTGGCCTCGAAGCGGCGCCGCGCCCAGCCCCGGTGCAGCCAGGCCAGGGCGACGCCGGCCAGCAGCCCGATGGCGGCCCACAGGTGGCCCGGAGCCCACTCGGGGATGGGGAAGTTGACGCCACTCTTGCTCAGGAAGACCGGGCCGACGCGCCAGGCCTCGAACGAGGCGGGCAGCAACTCGGTCAGCAGCAGGTACCACATCAGCAGCTGCAGCAGCACCGGCACGTTGCGGAAGAACTCCACGTAGGCCGAACACAGGCCGCGCACCAGCGCATTGCGCGAAAAGCGGCCGACGCCGATGAGGGTGCCGATCACGGTGGTCAACACGATGCCCAGCAAGGCCACGCGCAAGGTGTTGGCCAGGCCCACCAGGAACGCGCGCCAGTAGGGCTCGGCCGAGTCGAAGGGGAACAGGCTTTCGCCGATGTCGAAGCCGGCGCTGGCCTTGAGGAAGTCGAAGCCGCTCTGGATGCCACGCACACGCATGTTTTCCAGCGTGTTGTGGGCCAGTATCCAGACCATCAGACCGATGACGGCGACGGCGATGACCTGGTACACCAGACCGCGAAAGGCCTGGCTGCGCCAGGACCAGCGGCTGGTTTTGCTGGGTGGAGGTGCGCTCATGGGAACACTCGGACACCGCCGGCGCGATGGGTCGCGCTGGCGGGAGGGTCAAGAGAGGGGCACATGGTCAAACGCTCATGTGTCCCGGCCGGTCGATGCGGATCAGCGCACCGGGAAGGCGTACTGCAGACCGCCCTTGGTCCACTGGTTGTTCAGGCCACGCGGCAGCGCCAGGGCCGACTTGGGGCCGACGTTGCGCTCGAAAATTTCGCCGTAGTTGCCCGTGGCCTTGACGCCGCGCAGCAGCCATTCCTTGTCCAGGCCCATGAGCTTGCCGGAGTCTTCGTTGCCGCCGCCCAGCAGGCGCTGCACCACCGGGTCGGTGCTGGTGGCCTTGAGCTGGTCGGCGTTGGCGGCGGTCACGCCGTATTCCTCGGCTTCGATCAGGCCGTACACCACCCACTTGGCGATGGTGAACCACTCGTCGTCACCACGGCGCACCATGGGGCCAAGGGGTTCCTTGGAAATCAGTTCGGGCAGGATGATGTGTTCCGCCGGGTCCTTGGCTTCCTTGTTGCGCACCGAGGCCAGGCCCGAGGCGTCGGTGGTGTAGGCCACACAGCGGCCCGAGAAGTAGGCGCCAGTGGCGGCTTCCACCTTCTCAAACACCACCGGCTTGATGCCCAGGTTGTTGGCCTTGGCGTAGTCGGTCAGGTTTTTCTCGGTGGTGGTGCCGGACTGCACGCACACGGTCTGGCCCTTGAGCTGCTTGGCGCTCTTGATCTTGCTCTTGACCGGCACCATGAAGCCCTGGCCGTCGTAGTAGGTGACGGCGGTCTGGACCAGGCCCAGCGAGGCGTCGCGGGTCAGGGTGAAGGTGGTGTTGCGCGACAGGATGTCCACTTCGCCCGACTGCAGGGCAGTGAAGCGTTGTGCGGCGTTCAGGGGCACGTACTTGACCTTTTCTGCGTCGCTCAGCACGGCGGCGGCGATGGCGCGGCAGATGTCCACGTCCAGGCCGGTCCACTTGCCGCTGGCGTCGGCGGCAGAGAAGCCTGCCAGGCCAGTGTTGACACCACACACCACCTGGCCACGTGCCTTGATGGCGTCCAGCGTCTTGCCCGCGTGTGCGGGCAAAGCGGCCAGGGAAGCGGCAAAGGCGACGGCAGCGGTGGCGAGGTGCAGGGTCTTGAATTTCATGGATGGGCTCCAGTCATTGAACACGAGGATGGGTATGGCGGGGCTTGATGGCCCTGCCAAGCGCGGAACTGTAACGTGGGGAAAAAGCACGCAGCATCGGGGTTTACGCGGGCGCATCATGCAAATGCCTCATGGGTTTCCACACTCTTGCGCACGACGAAGAATGCAGGTTCCATGCCATGTATGCTTCGATCAGGCGCCCACACCGTTCCCATGCAACATCGTTCACACTTCATCCACAGCAAGGACCAGAAACGGGGGTTTGTGCGCCTCTGGCAGCCCCGGCGTGGGCTGTTCTGGCTGATGGTCGCGTTCAACCTGCTGTCCAGCTTCATGGGCGGGGTGTTGCGCAGCGACATGCTGAGCCCACTGGGCATGGCGGTGGTGGGCGTTTTTGCCTCGGGCAACGCCCTGGCCGGCACGTGGCTGGCGTGGCGCCTGTGGCGCGGTGACTGAATTTCAGTCGGGCTGGGGCACGATGTGACGGTAGGCGTGCCAGGTGGCGTGGCCTATCACCGGGCCGCTGACGAGCAGGCCCAGCAAGGCCGGCAGCATGGACACGCCGATGACCCCGGTGATCAGCGCGCCCCACAGCAGCATCACGCCGGGGTTTTGCAGGCTGGCGCGTATGCTGGTCAGGCCAGCCGAGATCGCGTCCACCTCGCGGTCCATGATCATGGGGATGGAGATGGCGCTGGTGACAAAGATCAGGCCGGCGAACACCGCGCCCACCACAACATAGGTGATCAGAAAGGTGATGTTCTCGGGCGCGATCAGCGCGGGCAGCAGCTTCTCGGTGCTCGGCATGGTGTTGAAGGTGACGGCGAACACCACCAACGAGGCCCGACCCCACAGCATTTCCAGAATCAGCAGCACACCGGCGAAGATGGCCATGGTGCCCTTGGTGGGGCGCCAGGCCACCAGCGATTCCCCCAGCCGGGGCATCCGGCCCTGTTCCAGTGCGCGGCTGGCGTGGTAGAGGCCCAGACACAGAAACGGCCCCATCAGCAGAAAGCCGGCGCTGAGTGCCAGCACGTAGGCCGGTGCCGTGCGGAACACCCACAGCAGCGCGTGGCCCATGAGGAAAAAACACAGGCCGTAGAACAGGCCCAGCTTGGGTGAGCGCTTGAAATCAACCCAGCCCAGGGCCAGCCAGCGCAGCGGGTCACCCGCACTCAGCGTGGCCAGGGGCAGCGAGAAGATGGAGGATCCGCGCTCTTCCTGTGCGGTGTTGTGCTCCGGGCTGGCGGGCTGGTCGGGATCGGTGGCGGCGTTCATGGGTGGTGCTGATGGGACGACAAGCTTGAACATACCGCACGGGGTAGTCGCGTGGTCCTGTGGTTTTCCCGCCCGCATACACTGCCGCCATGAGCGCCCATTTCCTTCCGCCGTGTGTGCCGGTCGACCGGCTTTTCTCCACCGTACAGCAGCAAGGCTACGCTGTGCTGGATGCGCGATCCGTGCAGCAATGGGCGGGTTTGTCGGCCCAGGCACTGGCCGCGCTGCAGCCCGCGTGGGACGACCTGCCCAGCGACGCCTACCTCAAGGACGGTGGCCGCTACCGGCGCCGTCGCCACAGCTGTTTTGTGGTCGATGGCGACCGCGTGGAACAGGTGCCCCACCGCGCCCACTGGCAGCCCATTGCCTACAATGCCTTGCACGGCGGCATGCTGCGCTGGTTCGAACCCATGGACCCTGCCATGGTGGCCAACCCCAGCTGGACGCAATTGCTGCGGCAACTCTCGGCGGCGGCCTCCAGCCTCAAGGGCCAGCAGCCCTGGTACATCGAGTCGCACCTGTTCCGCATCGACACCACCGACGGCATCGGCCGGCCCACGCCCGAAGGCGCGCACCGTGACGGGGTGGACTTCGTGGCGGTGTTCATGGTCGGGCGCCACCGCATCAAGGGCGGTGAGAGCCGTGTCTTCGAGGCCCAGGGGCCCAACGGCCAGCGCTTCACCTTGACCGAGCCCTGGTCGCTGCTGCTGCTGGACGACGAGCGCGTGATCCACGAAACCACGCCCATCCAGCCGGTGGACGGGCCCGATGGCCTGGGCTGGCGCGACACGCTGGTGATCACCCTGCGTGCCGGCGGCTTCCAGGAATGACTTACTGAGGGACGAAACCCGTTTCTTTGATGATGCGGGCCCACACCTTGGCGTAGGCCGCCTCGCGCGCGGCCAACTGCTGGCTGCTGCTGAAGCCCACGGTCAGGCCCATGGCGGTGAGCTTGGCGTGCACGTCGGGCAGGGCCAGGGCTTTTTGCAGCGCGGCACCAAAAGCCTCGACGGTGGCGGGCGGGGTGCCTGCGGGGGCGAAGATGCCGTAATAGGGCACGTCTTCGAAGCCGGCCAGGCCCAGCTCGGCGAAGGTGGGCACGTCGGGCAGGGCGGCCTGGCGCTTGTCGCCCAGCACCGCCACCACACGCAGCTTGCCGGCCTTGTGGTTCTCAATGAAGTCGGGCACCGAGGCGACGCCGGCCGGGATCTGGTTGCCCAGCATGTCGGCCATCAGCGGCGCGCTGCCGCGGTAGGGCGCGGCCACCAGGTCCAGCTTGTACTTGCCGCCGATCACCTTGACCAGGAACTCGGGCACCGAGGCCGGCGCGGGCACGCCCACCGAGCCCTTGGTCTGCTTTTGCGTCCAGGCCACGTACTCGTTGAAGTTCCTGGCCGGCGTGCCGCCGGAGACGGCGAAGGCGTTGACGAAGGTGGCGAAGCCGGCCACCGGCACAAAGTCCTTGGCGGGTTCGTAGCCCGCGTTTTTCATGACCAGTGGCAGGATGGAGATGCTGTGGTCGTGTGAAAGGAAAAAGGTGGTGCCGTCGGGCGCCGCTGCCTTGAGTGCCTGGCCCGCGATCTGGCCACCGGCGCCAGGCTTGTTGTCCACCACCACGGTGGCGCCCAGCGCGTCCTTGAGCGGTTCGGCCAGGATGCGGGCGATGGCGTCGGTGCCGCCGCCGGGCGGGAAGCCCACCATGAGCCTGATGGTTTTGCCGCTCTGGGCGAAGGCTGTGCCACTGAAGGCGCTGGCGGTGATCAGGGCGGCGCACAGGGCGCTGCGCAACAAGGGGCGGCGGGCAACAGAGGGCATGCAGGGGCTCCTGGAAATGGCGCGCAAGCGTGGCGCAAAACCCGCACCATAGCGCAAAAACGGATGCCCTCCGGCACGGGCGGTCAGCCCCGTATCGGGCCGGGCGCCACCAGAAGCTCTACCGCCTCGCGCAAGGGGGGCGGCATGCGGCGCAGGCTCTCGCTGCCGGGCAGCAGGCTGTAGCGCCGGCCGGCCGGCAACAGGTGCAGGCGCACGCCCAGCATCTCCAGCCGCTCGCGGCTTTCGATGTCGTCGAAATTGCTGCGCAACTGGCGGCCGTCGAGCAAGGTCACGGTGCCGCGTCCCACCACTTCCACACCCAAGCCGCGCTCGATGACCAGGGCGGTGTCCTCGTCTATGCCCACGCCCAGCATGTCGGGGCGCTGGGCCAGCACGGACAGCAGCCGGCCCAGGCGGCCGCGCTCGGAAAAGTGCTGATCGATGATGGCGCGCGACACGAAGCCCAGGCCCAGGTCCAGCTCGGCGGCCTCCTTTTCGGGCAGGCGCGGTGTGTCGCCCTGGGCCAGCATGTGGCGCGACAGCACGGCCGCGCCGGCACTGGTGCCGGCAATGCAGCAGCCACGCAGGTGAAAGGCGGTGTGCAGGGCGCGGAAGGCCTCGGTTTCCCACAGCAAGGCCATGAGGCGGCGCTGGTCGCCGCCGGATATGAACAGGCCATCGGTGTCCAGGATCTGGTCCGCCACAGCCGGGCTGTTGGCGTGGTCCACATCGGTGATGTCCAGGTGGGCGGTGTGGCTGGCTCCCAGTTCGTCGAACACGCGCTGGTAGGCGCGCCACACACCCTGCGGGTCGGCGCTGGCGGCCGACAGCACGCGGATGCGGGCACCCGGTCCACCGCTCAGTTCGACGAAACGGCGCAGGATGACGCGGTCCTGCATGCGGTCTTCGGCGCCGCCAATGGGCATCAGGCGGCCGATGCGGCGCGGCAGCGCCGGCACCTGTGCCCAGGCGGGCGGCGCGAGCAGCCCCCAGGTGGCGAGCTGCATCAGGTGTCTTCGTTGGGGCATGGGTGGGGGCAGCGTTTTCACAGTGGCGGCATTATCCCAAGGCCGCAGCAAGCACAATGGCGGGCATGGACGCCCTACCGACCGCCGCCGCTCCCCTCGTACCCGATCGCCTGCTGCCGCCTGACGACGGCCAACGCGTGTTGCTGCACAACGAGGTGCATGCCCGTCCCTCGGCGCGCATCCGCCTGCCGGCGCTGATCGTGTTCGTGGCCGTTCTCAATGAGGGCGTCAGCCGTGAACAGGAGTGCGACCACCTGCGCCGCTTGCCGGGCCAGGCCGACTTGCCGCTGGACAGCCTGCAGGGCAACTTCCTGCGCTTGCGTTTTGCGCAGCACACGCTCAAGTGGGAGCGCCACACCGAATTCACCCGCTATTCGCTGGTGCAGGCCTTGCCCGAGGGGGCCGGCTTGGGCGCGGCGCAACCCGATCTGCTGCGGGAGCTGGCGGTGCCAGCCGACTGGCTGGCCAGCCTCCCGGGGCGCACCGTCGCCGCCATACAGCTCGCCATGGTCAACGCCGACTGGCCCGAGCCCACACCCGCCGCCCATGCGGCCCTGATGGCCCAGGCCCAGCGCTGGCTGGGGCGCGACAGCCTGGTGGCTTCGCAGCTGGGCGGTGGCCATTCGTGGGCGCTGACCGATTTCGCCCTGCGCGCCGATGGTTTTGAGCGCATGCTCGTCATCGCGCCGCCCGGCACCACCGAAACCCGTGCCGGTCGCATCTCGCAGCGTTTGCTGGAGCTGGAGACCTACCGCCTCATGGCCTTGCGTGGCCTGCCGGTGGCCAAGGCCTTGTCGCCCACATTGGCCGATGCCGAACGGCGCCTGGCGGCCATCACCGCGCAGCTGGAGAACAAGAGCACGTCCGAACAGGCACTGCTCGATGAACTGGTGTCGGTGGCGGCCGGCGTGGAGCGCGCCACGGCCGAACACACCTACCGCTTCGCGGCCACCCGCGCCTACGACACCCTGGTGTCGCAGCGCATCACCGAGTTGCGCGAGAAGGCCATTCCGGGCACCCAGACCATGGGCGAATTCATGCAGCGGCGCCTGTCGCCGGCCATGGCCACGGTGGCGGCCACGGCGCAGCGCCTGGCGTCTTTGTCCGAGCGCATTTCGCGCGCCAGCGACCTGCTGCGCACGCGGGTGGACATCGTCACCGAGGCGCAGAACCAGCAGTTGCTGGAAAAGCTCACGCGTGGGCAGGAGCTCCAGCTGCGGCTGCAGACCACGGTGGAGGGCCTGTCCATCGCCGCGATCTCCTATTACGTGATCAGCCTGCTGCTCTACCTGGCCAAGGCTGGCAAGGCCGCCGGCCTGCCGCTGCACCCCGAGATGGCGGCGGGCGCGCTGGTGCCGGTGGTGTTGTGGGCGGTGTGGCGCACCACCCAGCGCATCCACCAGCGGCTGCATGGCGATGGCCATTGACCCCCGATTCCTTCATCTGGAGACCCCATGAAAGTTCTCGTCCTGCACGGCATCAACCTCAACATGTTCGGCAAACGCGATCCCACGCAATACGGCACCGCCACGCTGGCACAGATCGACCAGCAGCTGCAGGCGCTGGGCCAGGAGCTGGGCGTCGCGGTCGAGTCTTTCCAGACCAATTTTGAGGGCGCCATGTGCGAGCGCATCCACCAGGCCCACGCCGAGCAGGTCGATGCCGTGGTCATCAATGCCGGTGCCTGGACCCACTACAGCTACGGCATTCGCGACGCGTTGGCCATCCTGGCCTGCCCCATCGTCGAGGTCCACATGTCCAACGTCCATGCCCGCGAGCCCTTTCGCCACCATTCGGTGATTGCCGACATCGCGCAAGGTCAGATCGCCGGCTTCGGAGTCGACAGCTATTTGTTGGGCCTGCGCACCGCCGTGAGCCACGCGCGCAAGTCCGTCTGAACGTTGCCGCCCGCCAGCGCGCGCGACGCGCTTGAACTACCATGCCGGCATGACGCGCACGCATGGCGCCTGGAGGTTGCGCCTATTCTGTTGCTGGCTGCTGGTGATGGCATGTGCCACCTGGCCATGGAGCGCACGCGCCGAAACGCAGGTGGGCCGCAGCGCCGAGGTGGAGGTGAACGCCAGCGGGGTGTCGGCCCAGCTGTCTTTGCCCTACCACTGGGACAAGCACCAGCCGGGGCGGGCGGGCGTGGCCAGCTTCCATCTCAGGTTCGAGTTCTCGACGCCGCCCCAAGGCCAGTACGGGCTTTACTTGCACCGGGTGGGCAACGCCTATGAAATCTGGGTGAACGGCTGGCTGCTCGACCACCAGGGCAGCCTGACCGATTTCAATGGCAGCGACTCGGGGCAGGTCCCCCGCTTCATTTCACTGCCGCCCGGCCTGCTGGGCGTGAGCAACCACGTCGTTGTCCACATCCGTGCCGACGTGGGCCGCCGCGCCGGGCTGGCGCCACTGCACATCGGCCCCATGGCCGAAGTGGTCCCGCGCTACCAGCGTGCGTATGGCTGGCGTTATACCGGCTCGGTGGTGGTGATTTGCGTCAGCCTGCTGGTGGGCCTGATGGCGCTGCTGCTGTGGGCCACGCAGCACGAAGTCGGCGACGGATCAGGGCCCGCCCGGCGCGATGCGATCTACCTGTCTGCTGCGGTGGCGGAGCTGACCTGGACCCTGCGTGTGGGCGACGTGCTGATCGACAACCCACCCTGGCCCTGGCCCTGGTGGGGCCTGGTGCCGGTGCTGGCGCTGGCCATCTGGTCGGTGGCCATGGGGACCTTTTGCTTCCAGGTGGCCGGGTGGCAGCAGCACGCGTTGGCGCGAGGTGTTGTGCGCTGGTTGCGGGTGATGGCCGCGCTCAGCCTGCCGGCTGCGGTGTCGGCCCTGGTGTATGGCCACCCGTTGGCGCTGACGCTGTGGTACGGCGGCCTGGGTGTTGGCTTTGCCTGCATGGGCGCCTTCTTCATCTACCGCGCCTTGCTGCCCGAGGCCAGCTTCCCCCACCGGCTGGTGGCCGTGGCGGTGCTCATCAACGTGCTGGTGGGACTGCGCGACTTCTACGTCTTCCGCATCGACCCCGTGCATGGCGAGAACACCTACATGCGCTATTCCTCGCTGTTGTTTGGTGTGGTGCTGGCGGTCATCGTGCTGTACCGATTCAAGCAGGCGAACGACCGGGCGCGCGGGTTGATGGGCGAGCTGTCGGCCCGCGTGGCGGCCCGCGAACAGGAATTGTTGGAGAGCTACCGCAAGCTGGCCGACCTGGCCCGCGAGCAGGCCAGGGTGGCCGAGCGTTCCCGCATCCTGCGCGACATGCACGATGGCGTGGGCTCGCACATCACGTCGGCCGTGCGGCAACTGCAGTCGGGCCGCGCCGACCCGGCCGAGCTGGTGCACACCCTGCAGGACGCGCTCGACCAGCTCAAGCTCAGCATAGACGCCATGCACCTGGTGCCCGGCGACGTGGGCGCCTTGTTGGCCAACCTGCGCTACCGGTTGGAGCCACGCTTTGCGGCCATGGACATAGCGCTGTTGTGGGAGGTTGAACCGCTGCCCGAACTCGGCCGCCTGCAGGCCGCAGACATGCGGCAACTGCAGTACATGTTGTTCGAGGCGCTGTCCAACGTGCTCCAGCACGCGCGGGCGCACCGACTGTGGGTGCAGGCGCGGCCACAGGGCGGCGGCGTGGTGTTGCGCATCGTGGATGACGGCGGTGGATTCGATGTGGATGCCGTGTGCAGCAAAGGCATTGCCGCCATGCGCGAACGCGCACAAGCCCTGGGCGCGGCGCTGAACATCAGCAGCCAGCCGGGCCGCACGGTGGTGGAAATCGCGCTGACCTAACGACCGGCCTTTTCCAGCGCCTCATTGCGCTGCCGGGTCAGTTCGGTCGATTGCTGCAGTTGTTCCTGCAACTTGTCCGATGTGGCCTTGCCCTGCTCCAAGGCCTGCCTCTGGGTGACACCCACGGTGGCAGCGGTGCCGGCGGTTTCCACGCCACAGGCGCTGAGTGCCAGCGTTGCGGCAAGCAGGGCGGAAGGTGCGGTCAGGCGGGGATGTGTCATGGGGGGTGACTCGCGGTGTACGTTGGCCGCATTTTCGACGCAATGTGGTCGCGCCAGGGGCAAACGGAAAAAGCCCCTTGCCGAGTGCCGGCAAGGGGCTTTCATACGTGGTGCCGGAGAGAGGAGTCGAACCACCGACCTTCTCATTACGAATGAGGTGATCTTGAAGTTGATTGCCATTCACCATGATAGTAATTTCATTATAAAACAACAACTTGCGTGAATTTTTGACCGCCTGGCCTCAGTTGAGTGTTGATCAAGATGCGTTAATATGCCGTGAAATCTCTTACATCGGCCGTTACATCGGCTGGGATGTAAGAGCGGAGCAACTTCGGTTTTAACGTACAGATGGCCAAAGACAATCTCACAAAGCCTCGCATCAACGCCTTCAAGTGCCCGCCCGAGCGTGCTCAGGCCTTTCTATGGGATCTGGAGGTCAATGGGCTTGGAGTCCGGGCCACGCCACGAGGCCAGACTGCCTTCGTGTTTCAGCGCCAGCATCTTGGGAAAACGGTACGCATCACGATCGGCGGGACTGACGCTTGGACCATACCCGAAGCGCGCATGAAGGCGCGTGAGATTCAGCGGCAAATGGATCAGGGTGAGAACCCGGTGGCGGCGAAGCAGGAGAAGATCGCTGCGACACACGTCGAGAACGAGCGCCGAAAAACACAAGGAATCACTGTTGGGGAGCTCTGGCCTATCTACTTGGAGGAGGGGAGGCCGAAGGGTAAGGATAGTTTCAGACCTCGCTATCTGAACGATCTGCGACTGATGGCATCACCCGGTGGGCACGCCAAGAAGCGCGGAAAAGGTTTGACGAAACCGGGGCCTATCTATCCGCTGTTGTCGATGGCAATTTCAGAACTCGATGAAGATGGTTTGCTGGCTTGGTACAAAGTGCAGGAGGCGCGTGGCAGAGCACAGGCCGCACGGGCATTGATGATGTTCAGAGGTTTTTTGCGATGGTGTCTGGCGCAGCCGCAGTACCGATCACTTGCCAAGCCCGTTCAAGAGTCTGCCAGATCGCCAGCGCTGGTGGGGGAGTTGCCTGCTCAGAAACGGCGCACGGATGTTATCGAGCCATCTCAACTGGCCGGTTGGTGGGCTGCTGTGCTTCAACTCCCGAATCCCCATATCAGCGCGTACTTGCGTGCCTTGGCCATGACGGGGCTTCGCAGGGAGGCAATGGCAAATCTCAAATGGAGCGAGATTGATTTTCGGTGGAAGAAGGCAACCTTCACGGACAAGGTTTTCGGAACCCGCGTTATCCCCTTGGGGGACGTGTTGCTCAATATCATCAAGTCGTTGCCTAAAGAGGGCGACTTTGTGTTCGCGGGTCGTGGTAAGACTGGGCACATTGCCGATCCACGAGCAAGTTTGAAGTCCTCGCTTGCTGCTTGCGGTCTTGGGCATGTGACAGTTCATGGGCTCCGTCGGACTTTTGCGTTGTTGTCTGAGGAGTCGGGTGTACCGACTGGCGCCGCAGCGCAATACATGGGGCATCGCCCAAGTGGAACACACGAGGGGTACAAGCCACGCAGCACTGAGCAGTTGCGCGTGTACATATTACGGATTGAAGCTCGTTTACAGCAGCTTTTGGGCATGGACGAGCCGGTTGGAGATGGAGCAGCGTGACCCCAGTCGTGGGGGACTTGAGAATTCATTGGCGAGTGGGGCAAGTCGCGTGTGGTGGTGGAATAAATAGTGCTGCGCGTAACGTAACGAGATACAATCAACTGTGATTAAGTCATTCCGTCACAAGGGACTGCAAGCCTTCTTCGAGCGTGGCACGAAGGCAGGCATTCAAGCTGCCCACGCCCCGAGGCTTGCGCGCCAGTTGGCGCGTTTGAACGAGGCCAGCGGTCCGGCCGACATGAACTTGCCGGGCTGGCGCTTGCACCCGCTGAGTGGGCGCGACCTAGCAGGGCACTACGCCGTCTGGGTGAATGGCAATTGGCGCATGACCTTCACGTTTGAGGGCGTCCATGCTGTGTTGGTGGACTACCAAGACTATCACTGACAGAACGGAGCCAGACCATGACCGAAATGTTCAATCCCCCGCACCCTGGCCAGACCTTGCGCGACGATGTGTTGCCCGCATTGGGCCTGACTGTGACTGAGGCGGCCGATCAATTGGGGGTAGCGCGCGTCACGTTGTCTCGGCTGCTGAACGGCCATGCCGCCCTGTCCCCTGAAATGGCGCTGCGCCTGGAGGCGTGGCTGGGCAAAGAAAGGGGCGGTGACGCGCGCCTGTGGTTGGGCCAGCAGACGGCGTACGACATGTGGCAAACGACATTGAAGTTCAAGAAGAAACCGTTGCGCGTGCAACCGGCCCCAGAGGTGGTCGCCTGAGTAGGCTAACTGTCTTCATCAAGCAGACCTATACCGCACCATGTCGTGCCATCGTGATCGCCCTTAAACGGCTGGAGTCATGCCGATAAAAACGCTCGTGACAGTGAATACCGAATTGCTGGCCGATGCCAAGACCCGCCAGGCCTACGACGCACTCGCTGACGAATTTGAAATGGCCCGGCAATTCATCGAAGCCCGCGCGCGGGCACGGATAACCCAAGGTGAGGTTGCCGAGAAGATGGGTTCCACACAGAGCGTGGTTGCTCGATTGGAAAGCGGCAAACGGCCACCGTCTCTGCGTACTGAACAGCGTTATGCCGAAGCAGTCGGCGGACGCGTCGTGGTTCGGATTGAGCCCGCATCTGATGCGCACCGGCGACTCAGAGTAAGCGCAGCATCGACTTGATAAAGGCGCCTCGGACCCGGCAACCTATGTGTGGCATTCGACGCCGCTACTCATCGCCCCGCACGCTTGTAACTGGTCATTGCCATGTTCCAGGGCACCAAGGCAGCGCTGCTGTTGCTGCACATCCAGCGCTCGACCACTGCAGCCTGGCTCTCCGCGTCGACATTGGCATCGGCAAGATCTGACAAGGGCTGTCCGAGGCGGCGCAGCGCAATCCCGATCTGCGCACCTGACAGGCACCGAACTTCGTATTCCAATGCGCCATATTGAGAAAACTCTGTCTCAATTTGGCGCCAGCACTGGCTGTGGAACAGCTGATGTGCGATTGGCTCGCCAGTATCGTGGTCAATTGCCGGCGATTGCCGCCATCGATCACGCATACGGTTCTTGGACATGCCGACATACCGTATCCGTTGTTCTCGGGCCTCGGCGACCAGGTAAACACATGGCGCATGTTCTGCCCAAAGAGCGCTATCGAGGATTCGATACCGGCCCTGAAGCCATGGGCCGTATCTTGGGTCGTCTGGGGATACATTTCGGCGCCACCGCTTACCTCCAATCCCGTAGATGTGTATGACCGGCGAGGCCGCTTGGTAGATCTCAATGGCGATTTGTTCCGCTCGTTCCTGTGTCGGCGTAGTCATCGATTGGGTTTGACCAAAAAAGGGGCGGATTATGGCGCCCTATAAGCACTTCTCTGGGCCAGACAGGAAAAACGGCGCCAAGGGCCACACTCGGACGCCGTTTGGCATAGGGGGTACAAGGTATGCGCCACGTCTCGGACATGTGGCGCATCCTGCACTGGTCGCCACGCAGGCAGCGTCCTATGGTTATCAAGCCGTGCAGCCGTATGTCAAGTCCACGGAGGCTACGTGGGCGGGTGCCATGGTCTCCAGTTGACTATGCCCCCTCCGCCATCTTCGAGGGTCCATCAGCTGGGGGTTTCGCCGGCAGGACCACCACCACCGCCTCGCCCGTATCGCCCCGGATGCCAACTGCTCCTGTCTTCAAGGCAGAACGGTAGCAATCAACTGCGAACCGCTCGTTCTCGGTCAGTGCGTCCTGAACAAGCACCTGCTCCATGTGGGTCACCGTCTCCCTGGCGAGATCGGAATAGAAGATTTTCAGAGCGTCCAGGCTGGTGATCTCCAGTGCGTCGGCGATGATGGGCAGCGTTCGGAGCGTGGGGTACAGCAGTCCGCTGCGCACCAGGTCCAGCGTCGTGCGCCCGGCATAGCCGAGTTTCACGATCATCTCCTCGTCGCGGAGTTGCCGCGCCTCTTGCGCTTGTGCGATCAGCAGGCCCAGGGGTCCGGTAAATTGGGTGTCGGTAGTGGTCATCTGAATCACTCCTGCATCAGGCTGCCAACACCAGTGCCACGATGGCGTCCTTCTCAAACATCACCGGAGTGATGTCACGCCCCTGCGAGGACTGGCGCAGGCGGTTGATCAGGCGAGCCTCGCCCGGGCTGAGGGCCAGGGGCGACAGGCATTGCTCGATCGCCTTGAGCGCGGACGGGTCCATCTCGCGCAAGATGGCGCGCATCACCAGGCCAGGATCGATGTCCAGCGCGTCAGCAAACGGTTTGGCCTTGTTGATGGGCAGGCGCATGCGGCCCTCCTTGATCAAGGTCACCACCGTGCCGCTGGGGTAGCCCATGGCTTCGGCGATGGTGTGGTCGGAGGCGCCGAATGCCGCCTGGCGCAGCGCAAGCATCTGGGCGATGGTGGTGGTGGCGGTGATCGACGTGTCGGTCATGGTCATGGTGTCCTTTGAGGTTTGAGGGCTGCGACGTGCTGCCCGGTCAAATTCATTATTGGGACCAACTCTCGGACCGCGGGAGGCAAGTGAGGTGGAAACTTGGCCCCGCAGAGGCAGTGCAAACCCCATCTTCATGGCGGCAAAATGGGTTGCTTTGTGCTGCCTCCCGGCCTATGACGCGGCTTTCACTGTTATAAACCGCCAGAAGAGTGCCCACCCAGCCGCAGTAGAAAACCGCGTCGTTGTCCTCGTGGACTGCGACAACACCAAGCCTGAGATCCTGGAGCACGCTTTGCGCGTGGTGGCCCAGTTCGGCCGGGTGGTACTGCACCGGGGCTACGGTAACCACGCCACCCTGGCCAACAGGTGTCAAGAAGCGCTGGTGTGCCTAGCTGTTGAGTTTCAAAAGATTGTTCATGCTCGGTCGCGGCTCATGGGCGGCTAGTGGTTCAGAGCTGAGTGTGGCCGACGCCAGTTGTATTGGTGCAGGAAGGACTGCATGGCGGCCTCGCGCTGTGCTGAACTCTCGGTAGGGCTTGGGATTAGCCAACTCACGCAGTCTGGGCTGAACGAAGTGCTTGAACTTTCCACTGGACGTCTCATCTGTCAGCACCTGCGCGAAGGGCTCATTGAATTGATTGGCGGTGGCCAAATGCGCTACGTCCCAACCGTTGCACCTGTCGCGGTTGAGCGTGCGGTCGCCAGAGATGCGGTGGCCAAGACCCTGTATGCGACCGAGCTTCTTGATGTCGATGTGCAACAGCTCGCCCGGGCTCTGGCGCTCTTAGCGCACCATGGGTGCTAGCGTTTGCTGCGAACTCAAGCGAGAGACTCGATGTCGTGTTTTGACCTCACCGCTATCAGAGCGCCTTCAATGAAATACCCGGCCGCCGTTCAGTATTCCCACTGGGTCGAACACGGTCTTGAGTTGGCGCATGGTGTCGATCTCTGTGGCGCTGCGGCTGTGTGCCAGAAATGGCCGCTTTATCACGCCGATGCCGTGTTCGGCGGACACCGAACCACTCACCTGCCGCACCGCGTCATAGACCACCGTTTCGACTTCATGCAGCGCGGCCTGGGTTGTGTGCGGGCCGGACAACACGTGCAAATTGCCGTCACCGATGTGCCCGAAAAATAGGTGCTGCAGTTGCGGAAACCGGAGTTGGAGCGCCTCGCGCACCACGCCCACAAAGCCCGCCATCTCCGCCATGGGTATGCCGATATCGAAAGCAGCATGGGGCTGGATTTGCCCCAGCATTTCGCCAATGGCTTCGCGGTAGGCCCACAGGCGGTTTGCGTCTTCCAATGACTGCGCCACCACGACATCGCTCACAGTGCCGTGCTCTAGCGCCTCGCCCAGCACTGCCTCCAGCCGCGCGCGGTCCTCGCCCTCGTTCTGGCCTTGCAGTTCCACCAGGGCGTAAACGGGCGCCGGTTCATCAAAGGGCAGGCGCAGCTGGCCCACGGTCAAGGCGGCATCCATGAAGTTGTCCCACATCACCTCGAATGCCGACAGACCGGGCAAGGCTCGGCGCAGCTCGTGCACCAACCGGGTGGCCGCTTCGAACGATGGCAAAGCGCACAGCGCGGTGTTGGTGGCGCCTGGCAGGGGCGCGAGCTTGAGCACCAGCCGGGTGATGACTCCCAGCGTGCCTTCCGATCCGATGAAGAGGTGCTTGAGGTCGATGCCCGTGGTGTTCTTGGTGACGCGCCCCAACATGGTCAGCAGGCGGCCGTCGGGCAAGGCCACTTCGATGCCATGCACCAGTTCACGCATGGTGCCGTAGCGGATGACGCGATTACCGCCAGCATTGGTGGCAGCGTTGCCGCCCAACTGGCAGGAGCCGCGCGCGCCAAGGTCGAGTGGGAAACTCCAGCCCTGGGCCGCCACGCACCGCTGCAGTTCTTCGAGCACCACGCCGGCCTGCACGGTGGCTGTGCCGCCGACCACGTCAATGGCCTCGATGTGGTTCAAACGCTTGAGTGAAAGCGCGATCTCGGCCGCTTGTGGTGTGGCACCACCGGCCAGGCCGGTGAGGCCGCCCTGCACCACCACCGGCGCCCGGTGCTTCGTGCACAAGGCCAGCA
The DNA here is from genome assembly GCA_964442375.1 of uncultured Hydrogenophaga sp. GTDB lineage: Bacteria > Pseudomonadota > Gammaproteobacteria > Burkholderiales > Burkholderiaceae_C > Hydrogenophaga. The sequence goes on from CAYUAH010000001.1 coordinate 17,076, forward strand.
CCTGCGCCACCTGGTCGGGGCTTCTGGGCAAAAGCAACAACGTGGGTGGCACGTGGGGTGCCTCGCTCCAGTCGCCCGCATGGGACATCAGAACGGTGTTTTCACACACCACACCGGCTTCACCCAGGCAATGGGTCAGGGCCGCGCGCAGTTCAGGGGTTAGGCTCATGTAGGGGTCTCCTCGGAGCCTGGACTTTAGGAGGGTGAGCGGGCAATGAGAAATACCGTTTGCTGCGCCTCGGCATCAGCTAAAACTTATGGGATGGGCCGCGCTCTCAGGTCGCCGTCCTCGATCAATTTTGTGATCAGTTCGAGCAAGGTGCTACGCACCGCCTCGCCTGCCGGTGTGAGCGGGTGATCCACCATCCAGACCACGGACTGGACCCGGTCGATGCCCGGCTCGACAATTTCGCGCGCTACCACCCCCAGGCTTTCGGCATCAGCCAAGGCGTTGCGCGGCATGATGGCGAAGGCCAGGCCTTCGCTGACCATGTGACGGTACAACTCGGGGTTGTTGAGTTCAAACTGCACATTGAGCGTGCTGCCCTGGGCCAGTGCGGCGCGCTCGATCAGTTTGCGCAGGTCGTGGTCGCGGTCCGGCGCCACCAACGGACGTTCACCGATGTCGGACAGGCGGACAGGACCGGTGTCACCAGCAAACAGGTCGGCTCGACCGAACAGGCAGAACTTCTCCTCGAACACCGGGATGGCCTCCAGCCGCGACAGCTCGGAGGCAATGGGCAACAAGGCCAGATCCACCCGGCGCGCCTCGACGAGCGCGCGTGCTTCGCGTGACATACCGGTAGAAAGTTGCAGCCGAACCTCGGGCGCGCGTTCGGCCAGCAGGCGAAACAAGGGCACGGTCAGCACCTGGGCCACGGAGCCCACCACACAAAGACTCACGCTGCCGCGCGCCTGGGTGGCAGCGCCGCGCACGTCGTCGCGCAAACGGTCAAGCTGGCGCAAGATGGAGGCCGCACGGTCCATCAGACGTTGGCCTTCGCTGGTCAGCTCCACGCCGCGAGCGTGCCGCACCAGCAAGGGCGCGCCCAGTTCGTCCTCCATGGCCGCGATGTGGTGGCTCAGTGCCGGTTGTGCGATATGCAGCTTGCCGGCCGCCGTGGTGATGTTGCCTGAGCGGGCGATCTCGACGAAGTACTTGAGTTGCCTGGGCGTCATGACCGCACTCTACTGCAGCCCAGGCTGCGTTTCAGGCAGGCTGCAGCGCCGCTTGTGGCACCGGCGTGGCCCCACCTGCCCCCATCTTCGCCGCCACACCCGCGCCACCCAGGCGTTCGATCATGGCGGCTTGATCGGCCTTGGCCAGTGCGTCCACCGCATCGGGGTCGCAGATGCCGCGCAACAGCGCTTCCATGTGGGCCAGTTGGGCGGCATGTGCTGGGTCGCCTGCGAGGTCGTGCTGCTCCTCGGGATCGTCTGTCAGGTTGAACAACTCGGGTCGGTGGCGCACGTAGTGGTGGTACTTCCAGGGACCCTGGCGCACCATGAAACCGGCGGTGTTGCTGCCGGCGGCGTGGTATTCGCTGAACACCACACGCTGGGTGTCCTCGGGCTCACCGGCGATGGCCAACAGCGAGCGGCCAGGGCGTTCGCCCATCTCGGGCAACGGGTCCACACCCGCTGCCTCCAGCAGGGTGGGGAACAGGTCCAGCAGGTCCACCGGCGTGTGGCAGACCGCAGGCGCCACACCCGGACACGCCAGCAGCATGGGCACACCAACGCTCTCTTGGTAGAGGGTGGACTTGCCCCACAGCCCCCGTGTGCCCAGGTTGTCGCCGTGGTCGGAGGTGTAGACCACCGTGGTCTCGCCGTCCAGGCCCGCGTTGGCGAGCGCGCCCAGGATCTGACCCACGTTGTGATCGAGGAAGCTGCACAGGCCGTAGTAGGCGGCGAAAGCGCGCAGACGCTCCTCAGGTGTTTCGAACTGCTCTTCGTTATTCATGAAGTCGGCATAGTCCTGAACCCAGGGGTGGCGCTGATAGCCAGTGGCCGGGTGCAGCTTGGGCATGGGCAAGCCGTCCAGCGGATACAGGTCGAAAAACGCCTGCGGTGCAGTGAGCGGGAAGTGTGGCGCCACCAGACCGACGTACAGCACGAAGGGCTGATCTCGGCGTTTGCCCGCGTCCTGGAGCCAGGCGACTGCTCGCGCCGTCACCTCGCGGTCGTAGGCGGTGTAGGACGACTCGCCGCCACCGATGTGTTCCCCCAGCATGCGCTTTGCGCTTGGGCTGGACACGTAGGGGTCACGAATGGAGGCCCACACCATGCCGTGCCCGCCCACAACGTGCATCGGGATGTGTTCGCGGTCGAAACCGGCGGGGTCCTCCTCGGCGCGGTAGTGCAGCTTGCCTATGCTTTCCACGCGCACGCCATGGCGCTGCAGCACGTGGCCCCAGCCGCGCGGGTTGCCCGAGTAGGGCATGGCGTTGTCCCAGTGGCGCGTCTGGTGGACCCGCAGGCCGGTGGCAAACGCGGCCCGCGCCGGCACACAAATCGGACTGGGCGTATAGGCGTTGGTGAAGCGAATGCTGCGCGCCGCCAGCGCGTCGAGATGCGGCGTCTTCACCACCGGGTGGCCGGCACAACCCATGATCCGGGGATCGTGTTCGTCCGACATGATCACGACAACGTTGCGACGGCTCACGGCTGCTCCTGTGTAAAAAACAACATCACTCTTCGGGCGTGTAGCCCACCGCTTTGACGATGCGGCCCCAGGCCGCGTGTTCAGTCTGAATGCGCTTGTCCAGCTCGGTCGCTGTTGTGCTGAGCGGGGTGAATTCAGCTTTTTCCAGCACCGTCAGCACCTTGGGCGACGCCAGTGCCGCCGCAAGGGCCTGGTTGAGTTGGCTGACCACTGGCGCAGATGTGCCCGCGCGCACGAACAGTGCGAAGGTTTCGGACAGGCTCAAGTCCGCAAATCCCAATGAACGCAAGGTGGGCACCTCAGGCAAAGCAGGATGCGGATTCGCGTCGGACACCGCCAGGATACGCAGGCGCCCAGAACGGTGCATGGGCAACAAGTTGGGGGTGGTGGTGATCACCGCCGGCAGGTTGCCGCCAATCGCATCTGTGACGGCCGCCGCACCGCCCTTGTAGGGCACGTGGGTCAACGGTACCTGGGCCTCGCGGGCCAGCATGGTGCCCAGGAAATGCATGGCCGTGCCCGCGCCTGGCGTGCCGAACGAGGCCATGGTCGGCTGCTTTTTGGCCAGCTCCAAGAAGGCTTGCAAGGTGCGGGCCGGGCTTTGTGCACCCACGGCCAACGCGAATCCCATGGTGGTGGCAGTACCCACACCCGCGACATCTTTGAGCGGGTCGAACTTCACAGATTTGTAGAGGTGGGGGTACAGCGTCAGGTTGCCTTGGGGTGCAAACATCAGCGTCTGACCGTCAGTGGGTGCGGCCAGCAGGGCGTCGGTTGCCAGTCTGCCCGCAGCACCTGGCCGGTTTTCCACCAACACGGTGTAGCCCGCATCGCGAAGGCCCTCGCCCACGGCACGCGCCACCAGATCGGCAGCGCCTCCCGGTGCGTAACCCACCAAGATGCGCAAGGCCTTGCCTTGTGCGCGGGCCGGCAGAAACGCCGACAGCCCGAAGGCGCCCAATGCGCCCATACAGGCGCGGCGGTCGATGATCATGTGTTTGTCTCCGGTCGTTGTGAAAAATGCCACTGGAGTATCGGAGTCGGTCACACAGATGTGAAATACCGATTTCAATGCCTTGCCATAAATAAAATCTCATGCAGCCGGCCGGCCTCGATCAGAGGCGTTCACATCGTCTCGGATGAGAAAGTCGAGGGGTTGCTTTGCTTGCGCCGTCGAAAGACTCATCGACCGGCTCACATGGTCGCCATCTGCATGCTGGACGCGCCCCGGACAGACTGGCGTTGTGCCGCCTATCTGGGCGTCAACTGCGGCGGCGCCATGCCCGAGAGGCGTGTCCCGTGAAGTCCTGACAGGCGCTAGCGTTGCGGCATGTCTTTGATGCCGTACCCAAGCTTTACCTCCGCATCCGCAGGGATCGCGGGCATGTCGCCATTCCATGCCAACCACGCCTGCTTCATCGCGTCCAGGCGGGCAGGCTCGACTTTCGCCCGATTGGCCCTTTCCCGAGCGTCTTCAGCGATGTTGAACAGATAGTCGTTTCCATCAACCTGAAGGTACTTCCAGTCCCCCTGGCGGAAGGCACGTTGCTCACGGTGCTTCATCCGCCAGAAAAGCGGGCGCTCAAAGTGCGATGCCGGGTCTCGCAACGCACTGGAAAGCGGCATGCCATCCAAGGGAAAGTCGGGGTGCGGAGCGACACCTGCCACGTCCAGAACCGTCGCGGACCAGTCCATCGTCATACAGTGCTGGCTGCTGACATTGCCAGGAGGAATGACGGCTGGCCAATGAGCGATCCACGGCACACGGATGCCACCCTCTGTCAAATCCATCTTGCCGCCGACAAGAGGCCAATTGTCGGAAAAGCGCTCACCCCCGTTGTCGCTGGTGAAGATCACCAATGTGTTTTCCTCAACCCCATTGCGTCGCAGCGCGTCCATGACCCAGCCAATGCCTTCGTCCATGTGGTGAATCATGCGATGGTAGGTGTGGATGCTGCCACCGTGAAGATGAAAAAGATTGCCCTTGATTCCGTCGGCAATCTGAGCATCGTCGCGCGTCTCCCAAGGCCAGTGGGGTGCGGTGTAGTGCAGGCTCAAGAAGAACGGCTTGCCTGCAGGCGCGACGCGGTCGATGTACTCCACCGCACGGCGGGAGAGCAGGTCCGTCAGGTAGCCGTCGTCCTGCGCCTCCTCCTCGTTGAAGAAAAGGTCTTTGGAACCATTGGAGCCGCAGTGGGTGAAATAGTCCACGCCGCCTGACATGGGGCCAAAAAATTCTTCATAGCCCGATTTGATGGGGCTGAAATGCGGGGGGTATCCCAAATGCCATTTGCCGATCAAGGCCGTGCTGTACCCTGCATCGCGCAACAGCGAAGGGATGGTAGGGTGCGCCGGCGGCATGCCCAAGGTCGTGCTGCCACGGGAACTCGCGCTGATCGGCTCCTCAGCCGCGCCACGCAAGCGGTACTGGTAGCGCCCGGTGATCAACGCGAACCGTGTGGGTGAGCACACGGGAGAGTTGGAATAGCCGTCTGTGAAACGAATGCCATTGGCGGCCAGAGAGTCCAGCACAGGGGAGACGGGGCCGAACTGGGCGTCGCGTCCTCCGTAGCAGCCGAGGTCGGCAAAACCGAGGTCGTCGGCCACGATAAAAATGATGTTGGGTTGCATGGACAGTTTGGAGATGCGGCAAGAGCCCTCGGCGAAGGCTCTTTGCCTGATACGCACTTGGCGATGGGATATCAGTCAGTCGCGCGGAAACCTGTGGCTTTGACCAAGGTGGCCCAACGCTGTGTTTCAGCGGCAATGGTGGCTTCGAAAGCGGGGATGTTCTCGGTTGCCATATCGAAATTCAACGCTTCCAGTCGAGAGCGATAGCTCGGGTTGCTATGCACCTTGTCGGCTGCTGCACGAATTGCCTTCACGACGGCGGGTGGCGTCGCTGCGGATACAAATACTCCAAACCAGATCGTAGTGTTCAGGTCCTTGTAGCCCAGTTCTGCAAGTGTGGGCACGTCGGGCAGATAGCGTGAACGCTGAGGACTCGTCACAGCTAAGGCTTTCAACTTGCCCGCCTTGACGTGGGGAATGGCGGTGGCGAGTTGCGTAAACCCCAGCGGCACCTGCCCGCCCAGGATATCGCTCACCTGTGGAGGCGAGCCTTTGTAAGGAACATGGACCATGGAAGCATCCAGCCGCTCGTTGAGCTGGAAACCGAGAAAGTGGGACGGCGTTCCAGGGCTGAAAGAGGCGTATGCGGCCTTGTTGGCTGGATCCTTGATCCACTTCGCGAGCCCGGCGAAGTCATTGGCAGCGACGGAGGGATGGGTCACCAGCACCAGCGGCGCTTCCACAGACTTGATGATGGGCGTGAAGTCGCTGGGTTTCCAGCGCAACGTTGCAAACGCGGCAGGGTTGATCGTCATCATGGACTGCGTTCCGATCCACAACGTGTGGCCATCTGCGGGCGCCTTCAACACCATCTCAGCGCTCAGGTTGCCATTCGCCCCGGGCTTGTTATCCACGATGAATGAGCCACCGGTGTCTTTGTGCAACTGGTCGGCCAGCGCACGCGCAAACGGATCGAGAGCGCCCCCTGCGGGCACACCTGCAACGATGGTCACAGGCTTGCTGGGCCACCCTTGGGCGAAGGAGTTCGGGGCGAAAAAAGCGCTGGTTGCAATCGCCGCCAAGCCAAACGCCCAGTGCGAGAAGGAGTGGCGCGCAAATCGATGAGTTTTCATGATGTCTCCGGTTTGTTGAATGGCCTGCCAGCCTTGGCGCAGGTCATGGACGAACTCTAGGGTCGCCACCGATAGTTCATGAAATCAAGTATTTCTAGGGATTACGCTAAGAGGCACTCAGAACCGCAAATCGCTAAAAGCCGCGTCGCGGGGCGGGACGCTCCCCGCTCTGTTTGCTGCGGTCTATCTTGGGAAAGCCTCCGGTCGCCAGCAAGTCGGCGGCTTTGTCCTCCAAGGCCAGGAAGATCCGCTCCAGGTGCTGGCGGTCCGTCTCTGGGAGTGCTGACAGCAGTGCGTTGTTGATGTCTTTGAGGACGGGGTAGAGCTCCGCGAAAATCTCCTTTGCGCGATCCGACAGATGAATCTCCACACAACGTCGGTCGTTCGGCCGAGGTACACGCACGGCCAGACCTTTGTCAACCAATTGGCTGACAGCCTTGGAAGTGCGCGCGGGTTCCACCAGGGCGCGGCTCGCCAGATCAGAGGAGAGCAACGGGCCGTTCTGAGACAGCACAACGATCAATCTCCACTCCCGTCGCGTGATCCCGAACTTTCCCTCGCACAGCCGAACCAGCGGTTGGCCTGCCATGGCGGCGAGCCTGTTCAAGCGGAACAAAAAAAACTCTTTTGAGCCATCCACAGGGAACTCCGCTGAGCTTGTTCGTGATCTTTGAGGATACTCCAGAGATAGGGCAACCGCCGTGCGATGGACAAGGACAGCCCGCGCTCATGTCGTGGCAGGCTGCCCACGATCGGCTGGCATCGAACGTGTTCTGAACACCATTTTTAGATCGTTCTTTTTTGACGTCGGCACAATGCGGGCATTCGCTGCCACTCCTCAGGACCACGTCTATCCATGCAAATCCCAAAAGCCACCGAATTCAAGCTGGATATCGCTGCCGATTTGCACAAGTGGCGCGCCTTTGTGGCCATCGGTGAGCTGGGCAGCCTGACGCGAGCGGCGTTGTTCCTAGACAGCAACCAGTCCTTGTTGAGCCGCCAGATCAACGCACTGGAGCGCGAGTGTGGGTTTCGCCTGTTCAACCGCACCGGGCGCGGCGTCGAGTTCTCCGATGCCGGGCAGGTGCTGTTTCCCCAGGTCAAGGCTTTGCTGGAGGCGGCCGAACAGCTGGAGACCGACATCCGCGGAGGCGTGCGTGAACCGACCGGCCGGGTGACGGTGGGCTCCCTGCCGTCGATCGCGCACCCGCTGGTGGGTCGGCTGTTCAACGAGATCCGCGAGCGACATCCCCTGGTCAGGCTCAAGGTTTTGGAAGGTTCCAGCGGCCAGGTCGAGGAATGGTTGTCCGATGCGCGTGTGGACATCGCCATCCTCTACCGTTACGGCAGCACTGTGTCCGAGCACGAACAGGTGTTGGCCACGGTGGACAGCTACCTGATCGGCCCAAAGGGCGACAGGGTCACGGCCTCAGCCGAGGTGCCATTCAACGCCCTCGACCAGTTGCCCTTCATCCTGCCCAGTGCGCCCAATGGCCTGCGCACGGCGCTCGACACCGTGGCGCGAAAGGAACATCTCACGCTCACGCCAGTGATCGAGGCCGATTCGCTGCCTTTGCAGAAGTCCTTGGTGGAGCGCGAGCGGCTCTATACCGTGTTGCCGCTGCATGCCGTCTGGACCGAGGTGGCCGATGGCCGTGTGCAGGCGGCGCGCATCGTCAATCCCCCCTTCCAACGCACGGTGGTCATGGCCATGGCCAAGTTCAAGGGGCCGGCCCGGGCGGTGTCGGCGGTGGCCTCGCGCATCGTGGACATCGTCGACGACATGGCGGCCAAAGGCATGTGGCGTGCTGAGCCACAAACACCACCCGCGCCCTGATGCCAGCCGCATAACTGAGATGCGCGCCATGTGCTGGCGGCGTGCGCTTGGCCGGGCTAAGCTCGCTCGCTTCAGAGGAGACCGCCCCCCATGTCACGCATTCCATTCCCCACCCCCGAGACCATGGACGAGCATCAGCGCCGTGTCCATGACAAGGTGGTTTCCGGCCGACGCGGCAAGATCGTCGGCCCCTTGCGCGCCGCGCTGCACAGCCCTGAGCTGGCGGACCGCTGGCAGGCGCTGGGCGAATTCCTGCGCTACAACACCACGCTGACGCCGCGCCTGTCGGAGCTGGCGATTCTGGTCACGGGCCGCGCCTGCGAGTCGCCCTTCGAGTGGTACGCGCACCGAGCCGAGGCGGAGAAGGTTGGCATCGAGGCCCCCATCATCGACGCCTTGCTGGCGCAAAAGATGCCTGAGGGCATCGGCCAGGACGAGGCCTGCGTCATCCAGTTCGCCACCGAACTGAACCGCTTCAACTCCGTCTCCGACGCCACCTACGCCCAGGCCCTTTCGCGTTTTGGTGCCCGCACCGTGGTCGAACTCACCGCGCTGGTGGGCTACTACACCATGGTGGCCATGACACTCAACGCCCACGAAATCCCCCTGCCTGAAGGCACGGCCCCCGCTTTCCCTTTGCCGCAGCGGGGGATGGCATGAGCGGCGGCTGGGATTGCCACGCCCACCTGTTCGGGCCTTACGCCCGATTTCCGCTGGCCGCCGACCGCAGCTACACCCCACCCGAGGCCACTGAGGCCGCCTACCTGGCGCTGCTGCAGCGCCTGGGCATGGACCACGGCGTGCTGGTGCACCCAAGCGCCTACGGCGACGATTTCAGCCTGCTGTTCCATGCGTTGGACACCTACACCCAACTGCGCGGTGTGGTGGTGCTGCGCCAGGACACGGCGCTGGACCTGGTCGGCCTGCGCGCCCGGGGCGTGCGCGCGCTGCGCTTCAGCCACCGCAGCGCCGCCGGCGCCAATTTCGCCGGCAGCGCCTCCCTCGACGATTTGGTGGCGCTGGCGCCACGCCTGGCCGATGCGGGCCTGCACGCCGAGCTGTGGACGGACCACCAGGCGCTGCCCCACATCGCCGACACCTTGCGTGCCTTGCCGGTGCCCGTGGTCGTCGACCACATGGGTGGCTTTGACGTGAATGCGGGTGTGGACGAGCCCGGCTTCAATGCCCTGGTGGCCCTGGTCGAAGCGGGGCAGGCCTGGGTCAAGCTCTGTGTCTATCGCAACCTGTTGACCTCGCCCGATCTGGAGCGGGGGCGGCCTTTCCACCAGGCCTTGTTGCAGGCCAACCCCGAGCGCCTGCTGTGGGGCAGCGACTGGCCCCATCTGCGCGTGGTGCCCGAACCCGACGCGGCCGATCTGCTGACCCTGTTCAAGGCCTGGACCGGAACTGAAGCGCTGGTGCAACAGGTGCTTCAAACCAACCCGACCGCCTTGTACGCATGAAGGCAATGCAGCGGCCCTCGCCGCCGCTGCTGTGTCTTGATCTCGACCTCAGCCGTCCACTGGCGCTGTCGTCTGAAAAGACGGACGCTGGCACAACCCATGGTGCCAGGCCGCGAGCCGAGGGGCGCTGGCACGCCATTTCAGTGTGTCAAAACGGTAGTCGATGTAGCCCAAGGCGCAACCGATCGCGATGTGCCCGATGGACAGCGGTGCGTCGGCCAGGGCAGCAGCTTCGTTCTCCAGTTGCTGCAGGCACGCCTTGGTCTTGAGCGCGAAGGCGTCCATGAGCGGCGCAAGGGGCGTGGCGCGTTCGCGCTCGTTGCGCCACAGGATGAGCGCATCCAGCAGGCCGTTGCCCAGCGCCTGCCAGCGCAGCGCTTGCCAGCGCCTGTCGGGGGTCTTGGGGAACAGCGTGCCATGGCCCAGATCGTCCAGGTATTCGCAGATCACCCCCGAATCGAACAGCGTCAAGCCGTTGTCGAGTACCAGGGTCGGAATTTTAGACAAGGGGTTGTCCTGCATGAGTCGCTCATTGGGTTGGAGCATGGCGGCCACCGAGCGCACCAGTTCGAGCTGCGGGAGCAAATTCAGCTCGTGGGCACACACCATGACCTTGCGCACGTAGGGCGACTTGGGGGACCAATGCAAGCGCATCATCACACCACCCCCGCTGCCTGCAAGGCCTCGATGTCTCCTTGGCCATAGCCCAGCTCTGCGAGTATGGTTTCGGTGTGCTGTCCCAGCAGCGGGGGCGGCGAAAGTGTCTGCAGTTGGGCGTGGCCAAAGCGCATGGGGCTGGACACCTGGGGCACGTCCACGCCGCTGGGGTGGGGTACGTGTTTGAGCATGCCACGCGCCACCACCTGCGGGTCTTTGAACACATCGGCCACGCTGTTGATCGGACCACAGGGCACACCGGCCTGGTCCAGTGCCGCGATGATCTCGGCACGCGGGCGCTGCACGAAGGCCTCACGCAGCAGGGCCGATAGGGTGGTGATGTGGCGCACCCGCTGTGCGTTGGTGGCAAAACGTTCGTCCAGCGGCCACTCGTTGTGGCCCAGCACCTCGCAGAGCTTGGCGAACTGGCCGTCGTTGCCCACCACCAGAATCACATCACCATCGGCGCAGCTGTAGACGTCCTGTGGCTGGATGTTGGGGTGGGCGTTGCCGTTGCGTGTGGGCACCTTGTCCGACACCAAGTAGTTCATGGCTTGGTTGGACAGGGTGGCCACCTGCACGTCGAGCATGCCGATGTCGATGTAGTCGCCCACGCCGGTTTCGTTGCGGCGGGCGAGGGCGGCCAGCACCGCCACGGCGGTGTACATGCCCGTCATCAGGTCAACGATGGGGATGCCCACCTTTTGGGGGCCGGCACCGGGTTTGCCGTCTTTTTCGCCGGTCACGCTCATGAGCCCGCCCATGGCCTGGATCAGGAAATCGTAGGCCGGCTGGTCGCGGCGCGGGCCGGTTTGACCAAAGCCGGTGACCGAGCAGTAGATCAGCCGGGGATTGATCTGGCGCAACGAGGCTTCGTCCAGCCCATAGCGGGCCAGCGTGCCGGCCTTGTAGTTCTCCAGAACGATGTCGGCTTGCAGGGCCAGCTCGCGCACGATGCGCTGGCCTTCGGGTTTGTCCAGGCTCAACGTGATGGAACGTTTGCCTCGGTTGACGGCGAGGTAATAGCCGGCTTCCTTGGTGTCGCGCCCATCGGCGCCCTTCAAGAAGGGGGGGCCCCAGGAGCGGGTGTCGTCGCCAGCGCCAGGGCGCTCGACCTTGACGACATCGGCGCCAAGGTCGGCCAGGACTTGGGCCGCCCACGGGGCCGCGAGGATGCGGCTGAGGTCCAGGACCTTGACGTGGGACAGGGGGCCGGTGGAGGTGTTCATGGTGATGTGAAAGGATCGGTGTGTGGCCTGGTGACTCTAGGTGGCATCCGCCTGCGGGGCTATAGGTTGCGCGGCAATGCTGAGATGCCTGCCCACGCAAGACGGACTGGGACTCATTTGGCGAGCAGGTCCAACCGGGCCAGCAGTGCTTCCATGGCCGCTTTGTCCTGCTGCACATAGGCGGTGGTTTCCGCTGGCGACAGGTCCAGCCGCTCGGCGCCCATGCCGTCAAGCACCTTGAGGTAGGTGGGGTCCTCATTCGCTTCTGCTACGGCCTTGCGCAGCGTTTCGATGACGGCGGCAGGTGTGCCCTTGGGGGCGGCCAGCGTGTACCAGGTCGAGGCAGCGGTGGCGCCATAGCCGGCTTGCGACAAGGTGGGCACCTGGGGCAACAACGGCGTGGGTTTGGCGCCGCCGTAAGCCAGGGCCTTGAGCTTGCCGTCGGCGATGAAAGCTTTGGTGGCCGCGAGGTTGAGCATGCCCATTTGCACCTGGCCGCCCAGCAGGTCTTTGAGGGCCGGAGCAGCACCGCTGTAGGGCACGTGGGTGATCTTGATCTGGGCCGCCTGCGCGAAGGCCTCGGCCCCCAGGTGCGTGGCGCCGCCTGTGCCGGCCGACGCGTAGTTGAGAGTGCCCGGCTGCTTGCGCGCCAGCGCCACCAGGTCCGCCAGCCGGTCCACGCCCAGCGAGGGGTGCGCGACCAACACGTTGGGCTGGTTGGCCACGACGGCGATGAAGGCAAAGTCGGCGATGCCGTCGTAGGCGATGCGCTGCATGAGCGGTGTCACCACGTGCCCGGCCGAGGTGCCCACCAGCAGCGTGTGGCCGTCGGGTTTGGCGCGGGCCACATAGGCCGTGCCGATGGTGGCGGCACCCCCGGCCTTGGCCTCCACGATCACGGGCTGTTTCAGCCGCGCTTCCAGTTGTTGCGCCAGCGCGCGGGCCATGGTGTCGGCCGGACCACCGGCGGCGTAAGGATGGACCAGTGTGATGGGGCGTGACGGGAATGCCGTTTGCGCTTGTACCAGGGGAGTCGCGCAGAGGGCGGCCAGTGCCAGCAGCGATCGGCGGTGGACGGGGAAAAAAGGCTTGAACATGGTTGTCTCCTGTGGGTCTTGTGATGAGGCGCGGGCTGGCTCGGTGCGTCAGGTGCCACGGGGCAGGTCAGTTGGTGCCCAGCCTTCCCCGCCGGGGGGCTTTTGCAACATGGGGCGGTGGAAAATTTCGCCCAGGCCGGCGTAGAACGGCCCGCCCAGCCGGGCCACCGGGCGCATGGCCACCGAGTCCACGCGCTTGCCGTCGTAGACCGCGTCCGACAGGTGGAAGGCCACGACCTCGCCGATGTAGAGCGTGTTGATGCCACGCCCCAGGGTGATGATTTGGTCGAGTCGGCATTCCATCTGCACCGGTGCGCTGGCAATGCGCGGTGCCCGCACATGGCGGCTGGGCAGCAGCGTGATGCCCAGGGCCTCTGGTTCGCTGACCTCCGGACCGAACTCCTGGGCACTGCGGTGCATCAGCTCCATGTCGTGTTCGGTGGCCACGTTCACCACAAATTCGCGGGTCAGGGCGATGTTGCGGGCCGTGTCTTTGGTGAGGCCGCTGCCAGGCCGTGTGGCGATGTTGACCGCCAGCATGGGTGGGCTGGTGGCAACGTAGTTGTAGGAGCTGAAGGGGGCGGCATTGACCAGGCCGTCGCCATTGACCGAAGTGATCCAGGCCACGGGCCGGGGCACCACGCAACCTACCAGCAGTCGGTAGGCGGTTTCGGTGTCGAGGCGTTCGCCGTCGACGCAGGTGTAGCCGTTAGGCGTTGTCATGGTCTTGTCAGTTCCGGATGGGTGTTGCGTCGTGCCGGCAGGCGTAGCTTGCAGCGTTCTCAGGGTTGCCATGGCCGACATATCGCGGATAAAGCGGGAAGCGGCACATCGGCTTGGTGGCCCTCACTGTGAAGGGCGGCTGTGTGTCCATCGTGGCGCCCACCGGCGCGTCGGGTGGCTCGCGCCCGTGCTCCACCCAGTCGGTGAGCATTTCGATCATGTCGAAACGCGAGGGGATGGGCTTTCCGGTGGTCAGACTCGCGCCGTCGCCTGCGTGGCCCGTGTTGGGCAGCACGTAGTAGCGCAGATGGCGTTCCAGCGCGTCTTGTCCGTGGCGCGCCAGCACCGCCTCGTACCACGCGGTCAACATCTGAGGGTTCACTGCGTAGTCCGAGCTGCTGGACTTGATGATCAGTTTGCCGCCGCGCGCAAGAAAGCGGGACAGATCGGGGTTGGTGCTATCGATCAACGCGGACGCGGCCTGGATGCGATCGCGGTGGGCCTCGATGCGGAAGTCCAGCAGGTTCAACGCTGGATCTTTCAGGATCCCGTATTGAACCGTGGTGCCGGGCTGGCTCAGGTTGGGACGAGCGCCCACCTGCGGTTGCGGGGTGATGTTTAGCCAGCCGCTGTGCTCGCGACCGGTGCCGTAGGCTGGCAAGGCCGTGTGCCCATGTGCCAGCGGAAAACCGAACGAGGTGGGGCTTCGAAAGCGCACTGCCATGGCGATCTGGGCGTCTGACAGGCAGCGTGCTGGTGACCCCGCTGGACTTGAGCCGCCCGCGCAGCGGATGGCTTGGTAGGGCTGGGCACCCCGGTCGGGGGCGAACAGCGCGTTGCACCCCCGGTAGTGGCTGATGACGCCGTCCGCCAGGCCATCCAGCGCATCGCATTGCCGCATCACCTCGTGTGCGATGAGCGAGGCAGCGGCGGGCGACAACCAGGCGTCCCCGGTCTGGTGGGTGGCAAACACCGTCTTGGCCACCACGTGGGCCGCGTAGCCGATCAGCGGGACCGTGGCCATCACCCCGTCGTAGTCGTCCGGGTAGCGCTGCGCCACCTCCAGCGCTTCACGCCCGCCCTGCGAGGTGCCCATGAAGTAGGTGGTGCGCGGACGCTGGCCATGCAGGCGCATCAGCACGGCCACCGCAGCGTCGCGGGTTTTCTTCAAGCCCGCATGGGCGAAGTTGACCCACGCTTCGTCGTTGAGCGCCCAGTCGCCCGCTGGGCCCTGGTGGCCGGAGTCGCCGCCGAACACGGCATAGCCGCGCGTGAGCGGGTAGGGCACATCGGGTGGCATCGCAGCGCTCACCGGGCTGCCCGATGCGGCCACCACCGCGAGGTTGGCCGGGACGCTGCCATTCAGGCCACCACCGCCGATGTGCATGGCGCGGCCGTTCCAGGCCGTTGGCACGTTGAGCTGAAACTGGATGACCGGCGCGGTCACGTCCACCGGGTCGATTTCACCCTTTACCTCGCAGTAGGCCGGCAAAGCGTGCAGCCAGGTGCCGTTGTTCGGGTGGGGGCCGGCTTCGGTGGGGGCCTTCACCTGTGCGGAAGTGATGCGGGCACCGCGTGTGGGCAGGGCGATGGCGCTGGCTGGCAGTCGCAGTTGGGCCAAGTGCTCGCAGGCCATCACGGGCGCGATGGCGGTGGGTGGGGTAGCTGGCAGGGGCTGGCTCGCGCAGCCCATCAGAAGCGCCGTCGCGCCGAGTGCAAACCATGCGTGCTGGGTCATCGTGGGAGCTTCGTGGGTGGGTGGGCGGTTTGTGGGTGGGTTGCCTGACGCTGCTGGGCCAGCCATTCCAGAATGTGTTCGCGCTGTTGCTGCGCGTGGGCGTGTTCCTCGTCGTAGAGGCTGCGACCGTGGGCGTCGATGGCCACGGTGGTGGGCCCCAGGCCTTGCACCCGCAGGCGCACCAGGCGGTAGTGCATCAGCATGTCGCTCCAGCCCACCTCCAGCACGGCGGTGACGGCCTGCGACAGCAGCGTGCAGCCGCCCCCCAGAAACGACAGGTAGACGCCACCCACTTGCTGGAGCGCCTGGGCGCAGGTGGCGTCCAGACCCCCTTTGCCGCCCACCGCGTGCCAGCCAAAGCCCTGCAGCAGGCGTGGCATGTAGGGGTTGAAGCGGGTGCTGGTGGTGGGGTTGAGGTAGAGCAGTTCCAGGCGGCCCGCCACCTCGCGGCTGAAGCTGCCCAGGTGGAACACCGACGCGCCGTGCAAGTCCATCGGTGGCGTCTCCTCGCCGTCGAGGCAACGCAACAGGCGTTGGTGTGTGGGCAAACCGGCGGTGACGATGATTTCGCCATCCATCACCACCTGATCACCGGCGCGCAGACCGAGTGCGTCGCTGTGGCTCAAGGGAAAGTTCAGGCGGTGGGTGCGTGGGCCCATGGTGTCACTCCAGAATCTCGACGCGGCCATCGTTGTGCAGGCGGGCGCGTGTGCGGCGGTTGATCCAGCAGTTGAAGGCCACCGCCACGGGGGTGAAGCCGTGCCCGGCGCAGTACTCGACGTTGACCGCCATCGCGGTACTGTCGCCGCCGGTGCCCATCGGGCCGAAGCCGGTCATGTTCACCGCCTGCGCCAGCCGCTGTTCCATGGCCGCCACCATGGGCTCGGGGTGGTGCTGGCCGATGGGGCGCAGTGTGGCTTCCTTGGCCATCTTGGCGGCGTAATCGAAGGTGCCACCCACGCCGACACCAATCACCACCGGCGGGCAGGGCTGGGCGCCGGCCTTGATGACGGTGTCGATCACAAAGGTTTCGATGGTGGGCAGGTCGGGCAGGGTGAAGATGTCCAGCGCCGCCCAACGGCCCGATCCCAGCGCTTTGGGCGAGCAGATGATCTCGACGAAATCACAGTCGTCCACCAGGTCGAAGGTGACGATGGGCATGCCCTTGCCCTGGTAGCCGCGCTCCAGCGTCAGGGGATGTGTGACGTGGGGCAGCAGCGGTGGCTGGATGCTGGCCACCAGATCAGCAAACCCGTTGGTGATGGCCTGGCGCACCTGCCCGGCGAACGTGGCTTGTGCGCCGACCTTCACGAAGTACACCGGCACGCCGGCGTCGGAGCACACGAAGTGCTGTTGGCGGGCCGCCGCGTCGGCGCTCTCGAGCATCAGCTTCAGCGTGTGCCGGGCCGTCTCGTTGCGCTCGATGCCGCTGGCCTGGCGCAGCGCATGTTCGGCGTCTTTCGGTATGCCGCGCAGGGCCCTGTCGTAGAGCTGAGCGGTAACGGATTGAATGGTGTCGGCTGTGATGGGCATGGGAGCACTTGTGTGGCTGCGGCGCAGTGTAGGCAACGCGCTGGCCTGCGTGTTGGGCTGGTCGGCAAAGCAGCTATGCAGCTTCGGGGGCTGGCTTGCGCGAGGGCGCATTTCGACAATCCACGCTGACCCACACCAGGCGCAGGAGACATGCCATGACCACAGCCACCCCCACGGGCGGGCCGCTCGCCGGCTTCGTGGTGCTCGACCTCAGCCGGGTGTTGTCTGGACCGTACTGCACCATGATGCTGCGTGACCTCGGCGCCCGGGTCATCAAGGTGGAGCAACCCGACGGCGGCGACGAGGCTCGTCACTTCCTGCCTCTGGGGCCTGACGGTGCATCGGCGTATTTCGCGGCGATCAACCGTGGCAAGGAATCGATTGCGCTGGATTTGAAACAGGCAGCCGACCGCACGGTGTTCGAGCAGCTGCTGGCGCGTGCCGATGTGCTGGTGGAAAACTTCCGTCCGGGCGTGCTGGACAAGCTGGGCTACGGTTTTGCCACCCTGTCGCAGCGGTATCCGGCCTTGGTGCTCGCTTCCATCTCGGGCTTCGGGCAGACCGGTCCCTACCGTGCCCGCGCCGCCTACGACGTGGTGGTGCAGGGCATGAGCGGCATGATGAGCATCACCGGCCACGCCGGTGCTGCGCCGGTGCGGGTCGGGTCGTCCATTGGCGACCTGTCGGCCGCTCTGTTCGCCTGCAACGGCATACAGGCCGCCCTGCTGAAGAGAGGGCGCACAGGCCTGGGTTGCCATGTGGATGTGTCCATGCTCGAGACCCAGATCGCCTTGCTCGAAGGCGCGTTGCCCGAGCTGTGGTGTTCGGGTGTGGCGCCGGGTCCGCTGGGCGCCCGCCACCCGGGCACCGCCCCCTTTGATGCCTTCGCGGCGGCGGACGGGCATGTGGTGATCGCTGCCGGCTCCGACCACCTGTTCACCCGCTTGGCGGACGTTTTAGGCCAGCCCGAATGGCCTCAGGACGAGCGCTTTGCTGGCCGCGCCCAGCGGGTGCGCTACCAGGCCGAACTGAAGTTGCTTATCGAGCGTGTGCTGGCCACGGCACCGGTGGCGCACTGGCTGGTGCGGCTGGACGAGGCGGGTGTGCCTGCCGGCCCGCTCAACGACGTGGCCGACATGCTGGCCGATCCGCAGGTGAACGCCCGCGGTGTTTTGCCCGAGATCGAAGCCACGGGCGGGCAACGCGCGCCGGTGACACCCATCCAGTTTTCGACCCAGGGCTACCCGGCCCGCCTGCCGGCGGTGCCCGGGCTGGACGAGCACCGCGCAGACATCTTGCGTTTTGCGCAAGGTCAGGAGGCCGACCGTGCATAGCTGCTTTGCGGTCTGCGTGTCTGGCTCGCAGGAGGCCTTCGCCCTAGATTTCAGACCATGCCACACCTGGTGGCCATCCACACGAGGAGCAAACCAACGATGAGCAGTCTGAATGGTGTGCGCGTGCTCGACCTGAGCCGTGTTTTCTCTGGCCCTTGGGCCGCCCAGATGCTGGCTGACTTTGGCGCCGACGTGGTGAAGGTCGAACGCCCTGGCCGCGGCGACGACGTGCGCCACCAGGGCCTGCGGGCCCGTGACGCCCAGGGCAAGGAGACCCGCGAGACCTCATCTTTTCTGGCCATGAACCGGGGCAAACGCTCCATCACCATCGATATCGCCCAGCCTGCAGGCCAGGCGCTGGTGCGGCAGTTGGCGGCCGACAGCGACATCGTGATCGAGAACTTCAAGGCCGGTGACCTGGCCCGCTACGGTTTGGACCACGTGTCGCTGCGTACGGTGAATCCCCGGCTGGTGTACTGCTCCATCAGCGGTTTTGGCCAGTCTGGCCCCTACAGCCACCTGCCGGGTTACGACCCGCTGTTCCAGTCCATGAGCGGGCTCATGAGCATCACCGGACACGCCGACGGCGAGCCCGGTGGGGGCCCCATGCGCGTGGGCTATTCGGTGGGCGACATCACCGCCGGCTTCTACGCCGTGAGCGCCATCCTGGCCGCCCTGCGCCACCGCGACATGGTGTCGGGTGAGGGCCAGCACATCGACCTGGCGCTGCTCGACGCCCAGGTGGCCTCGATCTCGCACGTGGCCATGATGTACCTGGTCTCGGGTCAACAGCCGCCGCGCCTGGGCAATGCCTCGCCCATCACCTGCCCCTGGCAGTCCTTCGACTGCGCCGATGGTCAGATCGTGGTGGCCGTGGGCAACGACGCCCAATTCGTGGCCTTCTGCGAGGTGCTGGGTTTGCCCGAGCTGCCCTCCGACGAACGTTTTGCCACCAACCCACAACGGGCCAAACACCGGCTGCTGCTGGTGCCCCTGCTGGCACAAGCCCTGGCGCAACAAACGGTGCACCACTGGCACCGGGCCTTCGAGGCGGTGGGTGTGCCCAGCGGCCCCATCAACACGTTTGCCGAGGTGTTTGCCGACCCACAAATCGTCCACCGCGAGATGCGCTTGGACTTGCCCCACACCTCGGCCGGCAGCGTGCCCCAGGTGGCGAATCCGGTGAAGTTCTCCGCCACGCCGGTGCAATACCACCGCGCACCACCGCTGTTGGGTGAACACACCGAGCAGGTGTTGAGCGAGCGCCTGGCCCTGAGCGCTGACGACATCGCCCAGCTCAAACGCAACCAGGTGATCTGAGCATGAGCGAGAACGAATCCATTGCCATGTTCCGCGACAGTGCCAGCGGCTTCCTGGGCGCACAAGACCAGCGCCAGCGCGTGCGCGCGCTGGAAGACGCCGGTGGCGGTTTTGACCGCGCGGTCTGGCAGCAACTGGCCGAGCTGGGCTGGCTGTCTATCCTGGTGCCCGAAGCCGATGGCGGGCTGGGCCTGGGGTTGGCCGAACTGGCCGCCATCGCCGAGGAGGCCGGGCACCACCTCTTGCCCGAACCCCTGGTGGATGCCGGGGTCCACCCGGTCGCCTTGCTCGCGCGGCTGCCCGCCGGGGGTTTGCGCGACCACCTGCTGGCCGAGATCCAGGCAGACGCGAAAGTGGTGGGTGTGGCCTGGCAGGAAAGCGCGGGCGAGATCGAGGCTGGCCTGGGCATGGCCAGCGCCACCCTGCAGGGGGCACACGCGCGCCTCACGGGACACAAACGTTTTGTGCGCCCCGGCCCCGGTGCCGATGGCTGGATCGTGGCCGCCGGGCTGGATGATGGGCTGGCCTTGTTCTGGGTGGCGGCCGATGCGCCTGGCCTGACCGTGGGCCACGGCGCTGGGGTGGACGGCGGTGCGATCGCCACGCTGGCGTTGGATGGCGCGCAGTCCTTGCTGCTGGCGCGGGGCAACACGGCGCTGCTGGCGCTGCAGCAGGCCAACGACATCGCTCGCATCGCCCAGGCGGCCGAGCTGGTGGGCGTTGCCCGCCGCAGCCTGGAGCTGACCCGCGACTACCTGTGCACGCGTGTGCAGTTCGGTCAACCCATCGGCCGTTTCCAGGCACTGCAGCACCGGCTGGTGGACGGCCTGATCCAGGTCGAACTCGCCGCTGCCTGCCTGCGCGAGGGGCTGGTAACGGTCACGGATGACAACCTGGCGGCGGTGGCCAGCCGGACCAAGGCGCGTTGTGCGCATGCGGCCACCGAGATGACGCGTCTGGCCATTCAGTTGCACGGCGCCATCGGCACCACCAACGAGTACGACGTGGGCCTGTACTTCAAGCGCGCCATGGCGCTGGCCAGCCGCTGGGGTAACGCTGCTGCGCACCGGCGTCGCTGGATGGCCTTGACGTCACACACGGTGCAGCGCAGCCAGGCGCCGGTGCCGCACCACGACAGCTTTCCCACCGACCTGGACTGGGATGCCATGCCGGACGCGGATTTCCGTGGCATGGTGCGCGCGCTGTTCGCGCGGCATTACCCCGAACACCGCCGCCACCTGCCCTACCGCCAGACCTGGGCCGAGTCGCGCGACTGGTACATGACGTTGTCGCGCCTGGGCTGGCTGGCCCCGGCCTGGCCCCGCGAACATGGTGGCCTGGGGCTGCCGGCCGACAAGCTGATTGCCTACATCGAAGAGAGCGAGGCCTGGGGGGTGGCGCGCCCGCCCGACCAGGGCCTGGTGATGATCGGCCCCATCCTCATGCGTTTTGGCACCGAAGCACAACGTCAGCGCTTCTTGCCCAAGGTCTTGTCGGGTGAACACGTGTGGACCCAGGGCTATTCTGAGCCCAACGCGGGGTCCGACCTTGCTGCGGTGCGGACCGAGGCGGTGCGCGATGGCGGTCACTTTGTGGTCAATGGCCAGAAGACCTGGACCACCTGGGGCTCGGACGGCACCCACATGTTCATGCTGGTGCGAACCGACAAGACGGTGAAAAAGCAGGCCGGTATCAGCTTTCTGCTGGTAGACCTGAAGACCCCCGGCATCACGGTGCGACCCATCCGCAACATCGCCGCCGAACAGGAGTTCTGCGAGGTGTTTTTTGACAACGTGCGTGTGCCGTGTGAGAACTTGGTGGGCGAGCTCAACCAGGGCTGGACGGTGGCCAAGGCCTTGCTGGGCTTTGAGCGGCTGTTCACCGGCAGCCCCAAACATTCACAGCACACCTTGCACCAGGTGGAGGTGCTGGCACGCCAGCGTGGCCTCTTCGATGACCCCGCCTTTGTGGCGCGCCTGGCCGAGCTGAAGCTGGACACCGCCGACCTGGGTGCGGCCTACACGCGTTTTGCCGAGATCGCCAAACGCGGTGAGCCTATACCGGCCACGATTTCCATGCTCAAGATCTGGTCGACCGAGACCTACGAGCGACTGGCATTGTTGCTCATCGAATTGGCGCAGGACTACGGCGCATTGCGCGACCACGCTTTGACCGACGAGATCGACATGCACGTGATGGCGCCCTTGTTCAACGCCATGAACGCCAAGATTTTTGCCGGCAGCAACGAGATCCAGCGAAACATATTGGCCAAGGCGGTGTTGGACCTGCCGAGCTGAATTTTTGCGATTCGCAGCTTTTTCCCTCACGACTACAACGGAGACACCATGACATCAAATCCAGCTACCGCTGTTCCCTCTACCGCACCGTCGGGTTGGCAACGGCGCGACATGTTCAAACTGATGGCAGCCGCCAGCGGAGTGGCCGCAACAGGGGCGCTGCCCCAGTCTGCGGCTGCTGCGCCTGCACCCATGTGGGTGCCTGCGGAAATGCCACCGTCTGCTCCGGCCACCGAAGGGTTTGTGGATGTGGGCGGCGCCAAGCTCTGGTACTGGGACACCGGTGGCAGTGGCCAGCCCGTGATATTCATGCACGCGGGTTCACAAAGCGGGGCTGGATGGGGCTACCAGCAGCCTGTGTTCGCTGCAGCAGGCTTTCGCGCCATCGGTTACTCGCGGCGCGGCTACTTCCGCTCAGAGGCCGGCAACCCCCAAGAGCCAGGCTTGGCCAGCGAAGATCTGAACAAGCTGATCGAGCATCTGAAGCTGGACAAGGTGCATTTGGTGGCCATTGCCCATGGCGCCTTTTTCACGCTCGACTTTGCTCTTGTCTATCCCCACAAGCTGCGCAGCCTGACCATCGCTTCGTCCTACCTCGGCATTTCTGACTCGGAAACCGATTACCTGGAGGCCAACCGCCGGCTGCGTCCCAAGGAATTCAACGCTTTGCCGGTGGAGTTCAAAGAGTTGCACCCCTCATACCGCGCTGGCAACCCCGAAGGCATGGCAGCCTGGGTCAAACTGGCCAAGGAGGCCAGCCAGGTGCCACGCATCAATGCCAAGCGGCCGTTTGAGCTGACCTGGGCGCGCCTGGAAAGCATCAAGACGCCGATCTTGCTGATGACAGGCGATGGAGACCTCTACACGCCACCGGCGCTGCTGCGTATGCAAGCCTCGCACATGCGCCATGCCGAGGTGGTGATCGTTCCCGAGGCCGGCCACTGCGCGAACTGGGAGCAGCCTGCCGTTTTCAACCAGACGGTGCTGGGCTTCTTGCGCCGGCACGCCGCCTGACCCGGCAGGCACACGCGATGCTCGAATTGCAGAACCCCAGCGAGCTGCTGGGTTATGTGGGCCAGCAGCTTGGCAGCAGTGAATGGTTCAACATCGAACAGCGGCACCTCGATGGCTTTGCCGAACTCACCGGCGACGACTTCTGGATCCACGTGGACACCGAACGTGCCCGCCGCGAGATGCCAGCCGGCAAGACGATTGCCCACGGCCTGTTCGTGTTGTCGCTGGTGCCCCGCTTGCAGCGCAGCATCTTCCGTGTGGCGCGCCGTGGCAAGGGCTTGAATTACGGTTCAGACCGAGTGCGTTACACGGCGCCGGTGCCTGTGGGGTCGCGCGTGCGTCTGCACCAGACTCTGAAGGCGGCCGAACGTGTGGGCGCGGCCACACGCATGACCACCGTGTGCGAGTTTGAAATTGAAGGCCAGAAGCGCCCCGCGCTGGTGGCCGAGTTCATCCTGCTGTTGCAGGACGAATGAGCATCCCTTTCCCAACCTCCCCCTGTCATATTTTTTAGGAGACAAGACATGAACAAGCGATCCCTTCTTTTGGTGGGCTCGGCCCTCTTGGCCGGCCTGGTGGCACCTGTGCTGGCGCAGACCCCCTGGCCGGCGCGTCCGGTCAAGATCATCGTGCCCTACCCGCCGGGCGGTCCTGTGGATCAGCTCGCGCGGGCCATTGCGCCTCGTCTGGGCGAGGTGCTGGGGCAAAGCATCGTTGTCGACAACAAGTCCGGTGCAAGCGGCACCATCGGCATGGATGCGGCCATCAAGGCCGAACCCGACGGCTACACCTTCGGGTTTGGTGTGCCCGGTGGCATCACCGTGTTGCCCCACTTGCAGAAAATGCCGTATGTGGTGGACGAGATCCAGTACGTGTCGCTGGTCGCGCGGGTGCCCCAGGTCATCACGGTGGGCCCCAAGGTGGCGGCCAATACGCTGACCGATCTGGTGGCCATGGCCAAGAAGGACCCGGGTTCGTTGAACTACGGCTCCGCAGGCAACGCCACCACCCCCCACCTGGGCGCCGAATTGTTTGCACAGGAAGCCGGCATCAAGATGGTGCACGTGGCCTACAAGGGAGCGGCGCCCGCCGTGACCGCGCTGCTCGGCGGCGAGATCCAGGTGCTGGCTGCCGACCTGCCGGCGGTGCTGCAGTTCACCTCGCGTGGCGTCAAGATTCTGGCCGTATCGGCAGGACGCCGCTCCGATGCCTTGCCCAACGTGCCGACCACGGCCGAATTGGGCCTGCCGGGCGTGGTGTCCGAGTCCAACTACGGCATCATCGCGGCCAAGGGCACACCGTCCGCCATCGTGCAAAAGATGCAGGCTGCCCTGGTGACCACGCTGGCCACACCCGAGGTGGTCAGCCGCATCGCCGCCATGGGTGCGGTCGCGGTTTCCACCACACCCGACGAGTACCGCAAGCTGATGCAACAGGAGTCGGCGAAGTGGGGAGCGGTCGTGAAGAAGGCCAAAATCACCCTCGATTGAACATGAGCCCCCTGGCAATTGCTGTGCTGGACGACCACCAGGGCCTGGCGCCCGGGCTGGCAGACTGGGGCAGTTTGCCTGACCCGCTAGACCTGCGGTTTTTCAGCCATTCAGCCCGCGATGATGACGAGCTGGTGACGTGGCTGCGGGACTTCGACGTGGTGGTGGCCATGCGCGAGCGCACGGCCTTCCCGGCGTCGGTGATTGAGCGGCTGCCGCGCTTGCGCCTGATCGCCACCACGGGACTGCGCAACGCCGCCATCGATCTGACGGCCTGCCGGCAACGCGGCATCACCGTCACCGGTGCGCGTGGCGGTCGCAGCGGGCGCACCAGCACGGCAGAGATGGCCTGGGCCTTGTTGCTGGCGCTGACCAAGCAGGTCTTGCCCTCGCACCAGGCCCTGTGCCAAGGCCACTGGCAACCCAGGTTGGCGGGGGGCATGTCGGGGCGGGTGCTGGGGCTGGCCGGTCTGGGCAACATTGGCCGCCACATGGCGCGGATTGGCCAGGCTTTTGGCATGGAGGTGATCGCCTGGAGTCCCCACCTCACACCCGAAAGGGCGGCGCAGGACGGCGTGCGCGCGGTGACCTGTGACGCGCTGTTCCAGGAGTCCGACGTGTTGTCCCTGCACCTCGTGCTGGGCGCCACCACGGCAGGGCTGGTGTCGGCGCAACGGCTGGCCCTGATGAAGTCCGACGCCTTGCTGATCAACACGGCCCGCGCCGGTTTGGTCGATGAAGCCGCGTTGCTGGACGCACTGACCCAACGACGCATCGCCGGCGCGGGTCTGGACGTGTTTTGGCAAGAGCCCTTGCCGAGCGACCACCCACTGTGCCAACTCGACAACGTGGTGCTCACGCCCCACCTGGGTTATGTCACGCACGACAACCTGGCGGCGTTCTATGCCGGTGTGGTGCAGAACATCCGAGCATGGACCGCGGGCGGCCCCTTGTTGCTGCTCACAGACTGAAGGTGCAGCTGTCTCTATCACCTTCACCTTCACATTCACAACAACTTTGACGCCTCGATCGGGGCCTCGCCCGTCTTATTCACGCCCTCATGACCCCACACGTTTTTATCTGCGACGCCATCCGCACCCCTTTTGGCCGCTATGGCGGTGCACTCGCTTCCGTCCGTGCCGACGATCTGGGCGCTGTTCCTTTGAAAGCTCTGATGGCGCGCAATCCCGGCGTGGACTGGGACGAGGTGAGCGATGTGATCATGGGTTGCGCCAACCAGGCCGGCGAGGACAACCGCAACGTGGCACGCATGTCGGCCCTGTTGGCCGGTCTGCCGGTCGGTGTGCCGGGCAGCACGGTCAACCGCCTCTGCGGCTCCGGTCTGGATGCGGTAGGCACTGCCGCGCGTGCCATACGCAGTGGCGAGGCGCAACTCATGGTTGCCGGCGGTGTTGAGAGCATGAGTCGAGCGCCTTTCGTGATGCCCAAGGCTGATAGCGCCTTTGCACGCAGCAACGCGGTGTACGACACCACCATCGGCTGGCGCTTCGTCAACAGGCTGATGAAAGAGGCCTATGGCGTTGATTCCATGCCCGAGACCGCCGAAAACGTTGCCTCTGCATTCGGTATCGCGCGCGACGCCCAGGACCGCATGGCGCTGGCGTCGCAGACCAAGGCATTGGCCGCACAACAGACTGGTTTTTTTGATGCCGAAATCACACCGGTGAGCGTGCACCAGAAAAAGGGCGCTGCGCTGCTGGTGCACAAGGACGAACACCCACGAGCGACCTCGCTGGAGGCCTTGGCCCAGCTCAAGGGCGTGGTCCGACCTGACGGCAGTGTGACCGCCGGCAACGCTTCGGGCGTGAACGACGGTGCGTGTGCCTTGCTGCTCGCGACCGAGACCGCCGCCCACCGGCATGGGCTCACGCCGCGTGCCCGTGTGCTGGGCATGGCGGCTGCCGGCGTGGCGCCCCGGCTGATGGGCATGGGGCCGGCGCCGGCGGTGCGCAAGGTGTTGGCGCTGACCGAACTGAGCCTGGCGCAGATGGATGTGATCGAACTCAACGAGGCCTTCGCAGCGCAGGGTTTGGCGGTCTTGCGCGACCTCGGGCTGGCCGACGACGACGTGCGTGTCAATCCCAACGGGGGCGCAATAGCACTGGGCCACCCGCTGGGCGCCAGCGGAGCGCGGCTGGTGACAACGGCCGTGAACCAGTTGCAGCGCACGGGCGGGCGCTACGCCCTGTGCACCATGTGCATTGGTGTCGGGCAAGGCATCGCGCTGGTGGTGGAGCGTTGCTGAACAGGGGCTGTTGGCTTCGGTCTGCATTGCCCGTGCAGGCATAGCAGTCCTGCACGTTCGGCGCTACCAGCCCGCACAGGGCGGGGCTAGACTGGTCGCTCGCTGGAGACAACCGCGGCCGACCTGCCGCAGCACATGGACAAGTTATGGACAAACTCACGCAACTCGACTACGAACTGCAAGGCCATGTGGCCATTCTGACCCTGAACAGCCCGCCGGTGAACGCGCTTACCCGGGTGCTCAACGACGAGCTTACGCTGGCGCTGGACCGCATCTCCGAAATGGACGAAGTGCGTGTGGTGGTGCTGACGGGCGCGGGCAAGGTCTTTTGTGCCGGTGCCGATCTCAAGGGCCGCGCATCGGTCATCCAGGGGCCCGGCGACCTGCCTGCGCATTCGCGCCGGACGCGCGAATGTTTCCATGCCATTCGCGAATGCGCCAAACCTGTTGTTACCGCCATCAACGGGGCGGCGCTGGGTTCGGGTTTGGCCATGGCGGCTTCGAGCGACATCCTGATCGCATCCGACAAGGCTTCTCTCGGCCTGCCCGAGGTGGACGTGGGTCTGCTCGGAGGTTGTCGCCACGCCATGCGCCTGTTCAGCCATTCGCGCTTGCGCCGCATGATGTTGACCGGTATGCGGGTGCCGGGCGAGGAGCTGTACCGTCTGGGCATTGTGGAGGCTTGCACCACGCCCGAAGAGCTCATGCCCACGGCCTTGGCTCTGGCGCAGACCATCGCGGCTAAGAGCCCCGTCTCCACCCGCATGGGCAAACACACCCTCAACGTGATCGAGGACATGAGCCTGCGTGATGGCTACCGCTACGAGCAGGACATGACCGCCCTCATCGCCAAAACCGACGACGCCAAGGAGGCGCAGCGCGCCTTTGCCGAAAAGCGTGCACCGGTGTTCACGGGACGCTGAGCCATGAAGCACCTACAGACGTCTGTTCTTTCTGGCGCTCGCGCGGTCCGTCCTTGGTTGCGCGCTGCCGTGGTCGCCCTGGGCGGGGCGATGCTCGCTGCCCATGCACCC
Source organism: uncultured Hydrogenophaga sp. (assembly GCA_964442375.1). GTDB lineage: Bacteria > Pseudomonadota > Gammaproteobacteria > Burkholderiales > Burkholderiaceae_C > Hydrogenophaga. The sequence continues at coordinate 44,477 of CAYUAH010000001.1, forward strand.
GCCCGTGCCGCCGACTACCCTGACCGCGCCGTGCGCCTGGTGGTGCCGTTTCCTGCGGGTGGCGCCACCGACCTCATGGCCCGCGCGCTGGGGCAGAAGCTGGCCGAACGGCTCGGGCAACCGGTGCTCATCGACAACCGCGCGGGCGCCGGCGGTGGCATCGGAGCAGAGGCGGTGGCCACGGCTGCGCCCGATGGCCACACGCTGCTGTTCGCCACCATGGGATCGTTGACCATCAACCCCAGCCTCTACAAAAACTTGCGCTACGACCCGCTGAAGGGATTCGAGCCCATCACGCTCACGCACAACACGTCCAACTTGTTGGTGGTGCACCCGGATGTGCCGGCCCGCACCGTGGCCGAGTTGATTGCCCTGGCACAGAAGAAGCCTGGCGAACTGACCTTTGCCTCGGCTGGCAACGGCACGACCAGCCACCTCTCGGGCGAACTGTTCAACAGCCTGGCCAAGGTCAACCTGACCCACGTGCCCTACAAGGGCAGTGCCCCCGCCATGACGGATTTTCTGGGAGGTCGCATTTCCATGATGTTCGATACCCAGTCGAACTTCACCGAACACGCGAAGGCCGGCAAAGTGGTGCCGTTGGGTTTGACCGGGCGCAAACGCTCACCCGCCATGGCCAACGTACCCAGCATTGCCGAAACCCCCGGCCTGGGCGAGTACGAGGTGTCTTTGTGGCTGGGGGTGCTGGCGCCGGCCGGCACGCCGAAACCCATTGTGGAGAAACTCAACCGCGACATCGGCGCGGTGATGTCCACCCCGGAGATGGCCGCGCAGATGGCGCAAGCGGGCATCGAGGTGCGGCTCAGCACGCCCCAAGCGTTTGGCCAGCTTATCCGCGCCGATCTGGAGAAATGGGCTGAGGTGGTCAAGCGCACGGGTTTGCGCATGGACTGATGGGAAGCGCCACGCGCCCGTCGCAGTCGCCCGTGTGACCCGTCCTGGGCCTGCGAGGGTCTGAATACGCGCGCGACGTTGATACGCTTGCTCGACAAAGCCACCAGGACCCCGCCATGTTTGCCGACCTCTCCTCCCGCACCACCGATTTGTTGAACCGCCTGCAGCGTTTTTTTGACGACCACATCTACCCGAACGAAGGCCGATACCACGAGGAGCTGGACGCCTTTCGCCGCGCGGGCAATCCGTGGCAGGTGGTGCCGCTGATCGAGGAACTCAAGCCGCTGGCGCGGGCGGCCGGGTTGTGGAACATGTTCCTTCCCCACGCCCACCGCGGTGTGCCAGGCATTTCCAACCTGGACTACGCGCCTTTGTGTGAGCTCATGGGGCGGGTGTCGTGGTCGGGTGAAGTGTTCAACTGCTCGGCACCCGATACCGGCAACATGGAAACGATCGAGCGCTACGGCACCGAAGCACAGAAAGACCAGTGGTTGGAGCCTTTGCTGGCCGGCGAAATCCGGTCGGGTTTTCTGATGACGGAGCCCGCCGTGGCCTCGTCGGATGCGACCAACATCCAGTGCACGATCACCCGCGACGGCGACGAGTACGTGATCAACGGTCGCAAGTGGTTTTCATCGGGGGCCGGTAGCCCGCGTTGCCAGATCTTCATCGTCATGGGCAAGACCGATCCGGACGCACCGCGCCATGCGCAGCAATCCATGGTGTTGGTGCCACGAAACACGCCGGGCATCACAGTGCTGCGACACCTGTCGGTGTTTGGTTACGACGACGCACCCCATGGTCACATGGAGGTGGTGTTGGACAACGTGCGCGTGCCCGTGGCCAACATCCTGCTGGGCGAAGGGCGGGGCTTCGAGATCGCGCAAGGGCGCCTGGGCCCAGGCCGCATCCACCACTGCATGCGCTCCATCGGTGCGGCTGAGCGGGCGCTGGAGATGATGTGCGAGCGTTTGCGCCAGCGCGTGGCCTTTGGCAAGCCGCTGGCCGAACAATCCATCTGGCACGAGCGCATCGCCGAATCGCGTTGCCTGATCGACCAGGCGCGCTTGCTGACCCTCAACGCCGCGCACAAGATGGACACCGTCGGCAACAAGGCCGCCCGCGCTGAGATTGCCATGATCAAGGTGGTGGCACCCAACGTGTCGTGCAAGGTGGTGGACTGGGCCATACAGGCCCACGGCGCGGCGGGCGTGAGCCAGGACTTTTGGCTGGCCGAGGCCTATGCCCACCAGCGCACCGTGCGCATTGTGGATGGCCCGGACGAAGTGCACCGCAATGCCATTGCCAAGATCGAGCTGGCCAAGGGAGCGGCGCGGGGCTGATCACTCGTCCAGGCTGATGTTCTCCTGGAGGGCGATCTGTTTCCAGGCGCCGAGTTCGGCTCCGACGAACTGCGCAAAAGCCTCGCCAACCAGCCCGCTGGGCTCAAAGCCTTTGTCTTTCAGGATTTTGGTGAAAGCTGGGTCGGCCAGAACGGCTTGCATGTGCTGACGCAAGCCGGTGGCCGTGGCTGTCGGCAGCTTGGCCGGTGCCGCGATGCCCCACCAGTTCAACACCTGGAGTCGGGGCTGGCCCAGGTCGGCCGAAGACGGTACGTTAGGCAGCAGATCGCTCCGCTGTTTGTCAAGCACTGCCAGCATGCGAACGTGCCCTTCCTTGATCAGGGGCAATGCGGTGCCAGGACTCACAATCGTGGCGTCAATGTGTCCCGCGCGCAGGTCGTTCAGTACCGGCGACATGCCCTTGTAGGGAATGATTTGCAGCCTGATGCCCAGTTGCGCTTGCAGCAGCGATGAGCCCATGTAGTCGAGTGATCCCAATCCAGCTGCACCGATTCGGATGGTTCCCGGCTTCGACTTGGCCAACTGTATGAACTCGGCGAAGTTCGTGGCCGGCACGGCGCTGTTCACGGCCAAGCCGAAGGGACTGCTGGCGATGCGCCCAATGAAGCTGAAGTCTCGCTCTACGTCGTAGCGCATGGTCTTTCGTATGGCCGGCAGGATGCCCATGTTGGCGGGCGCACACAGCAGCAGGGTCAGGCCATCCGGGCTGGCCTTGGCCACGTGTTCGGCGCCCAGCATGGAACCCGCGCCGGGCTTGTTCTCGACGATCCAGTTGCCGCCCGTACGCTTGGCCATTGCGTCGGCAAACAGGCGCGCTACCAGGTCGTTGGAAGCCCCAGGTGTGTAGGGCACAACGAGTTTGGTGACGCCCACTGACTGAGCCCAGGAGGCGCTCATGGGCAAGGCGCAGGCGAGACTGGCGCACAAAAGCGTTCTGCGCTGGAGCGTGGTGCGCGGGGCGGGGTGGGTGGTGTCAGACATGGGTGTCTCCTGGTGGTGTTGGGGTGGGAGGCGCAAGAAAATTCAGCACCGTGGTGTTGAACGTGGTGGGTCGTTCCCAGTTGATGGCGTGGCCGGCGTCTTCGATACAAGCCAGCTCGGCGTTGGGCAGATGGCGAGCCCACGTCCGCATCAGGGCCGGGGGCGCCAGCAGATCGGCGCCACCCATCAGCACCAAGGTGGGGGTTTGGATGGTGGCGACCTTGGCGTAGGTGTTGGGTGTGCGCATGGGTTGCGCGGGCGCCCCCGCCTGTTGGGCCTGGTGTTCGATCGACTTGAAGCGCGCCCAGCCATCGGGGTCCTCGGCCCGGTACGCCACACCGACCTCAAGAAACGAACGCAAGGCGGGCACGCCTGTCAGGCCGGGAATGGCGATGTGTGCTGACAGAGCCTGCATCTCCGGTTCGTTGAACTGGCCGTTGCTGGCGCAGACCACCAGCTTGCGCAGCTTGTGCGGGCGCCAGGCGGCGTAGTCCAGCGCCACAAACCCGCCCCCTGCAATGCCCACCAGGTGAAAGCTGTCGATGTGCAGGTGTTGCACCAATGCGTCGAGGTCGTCTGCCACCGTGCCCGGTTGATGACCGGTGGAAGCATCGATCTCGCTGCGGCCCCAACCCCTGCGGTCGAAGGCGATAACGCGCAAGCCACTGGTGTGGAATGTGGTGATCTGGTGGTCCCAGGCCGACACGGTTCCCGTGTTGGCGTGGAGCAGCACCACCACTTCCCCTGTGCCGCCGGTGTCGACGTACCAGAGCCGTGTCCCGGGCAGGTGGACGTGTTGTCCGGACCACGACGTGACCCGCTCTGCACTTGGGCTGTGGATGTCAGGCCACATGATCGAAAGTGAACATAAGTCTCCTCTTTACGAACAGCGAATGTCTTTGACCTCGCTTGTGATGGGCTTGCCATGTGTGCTGACGAAGTCACGATGCGCACCGACTTCCGCCGCCCATGTCCAGACTCTAGGTGTTGGTACGGTCTGTGTGAGCCCTGCAACTGCATTCCTGCTTTGAGTTTCTCGTCATGGCCACGTCGAGGTGTGTGGCCAGTTGTGGTGCGAAGTGCATTACCCCGTCGTGCCAGATGGATTCATGTCACCTGCGCGCCACACTGGACATGTCGGGCGGCGTCCAGTCGGGCAGCACCCGCAGCAGACTGCCGTCGGCCAGTTGGGGGTTGGCCAGGTAGGCGGGCACCACCAACAGCCAGGGTGGCGCGCAGCAGGGCGGAGGTCTCGTTGGCACTGAGATCGCTGGCCACGCCCACCTGTGCCACTTCGTGCCGACCACGGACACCACCATCACCTATTTGTTCGACCCCCTCGTGGCTGGTGCTACGGCACTTCGCCCCATGTGCTGACGGTGACTGTGCTTGAAGAGGTGTTGGAGCACCTGCGTGCCGGACGTTGTCGCAGCCGGCGCACGCTGGACGAAGAGCTGGCGCGATTCGAGGCGGTACTGCGCCAGCAGCGCTGACCTGAAGGTGCGCCCGACGCGTTATGGAGACAGGTAGCTCGTCTTGACGGTGGTGAAAAACTCGGCTGCGTAGCGCCCTTGTTCGCGCGGGCCGAAGCTTGACGCCTTGCGGCCACCAAAGGGCGCGTGAGCGTCCACCCCGGCGGTCGGAGCGTTCACCATCACCATGCCGGCCTGCAGTTCGCGCTTGAAGCGGCTGGCCTCGCGCAACGAGGTGGTGACGACACCGGCCGACAGCCCGTAGGGCGTGTCGTTGGCCACCGCGAGGGCCTCGTTGGCGTCCCGCACGCGTATCACGCAGGCGACGGGGCCGAAGATTTCCTCACGGTTGATGCGCATGTGGTTGTGTGTGTCGGTGAACAGCGCTGGCTGAAGGTAGAAGCCCGGCTGGCCGTTGAGTTCGGCCATGGCCTCACCGCCAGCAACGAGCCGGCCCCCGTCACTGCGGGCTGAGGCGATGTACGCCATGTCCTGAGCAAGCTGGGCAGCGTCTACCACCGGGCCGATCACCGTGTCCGGTGCGCGGGCGTCTCCCACTTTCAACGTGGCCATGCGGGCTGTCATGGCGGCCACGAAGCGGTCATGGATGCCATGGGTGACGATCAGGCGCGAAGACGCGGTGCAACGTTGCCCGGTGGCGTAAAAGGCGCCGTTGATGGCACAGTCAACGGCCACGTTCAGATCTGCATCGTCCAGCACCACCAGCGGGTTCTTGCCACCCATCTCCAGCTGGAATTTAGGCATCGCCCCGAGGCGGCTCACCGCAGCCTGGGCCACCTTGCGCCCAGTGGCTTCCGAGCCAGTGAAGGTGATGGCGTGGACCCTTGGGTCGTCCAGCAAAACCTGGCCCACTTCGCGCCCGCGCCCCATCACCAGGTTGAACGTGCCGGGTGGCAGTCCGGCGCGGCTGAGCATCTCAGCCAGGACCCACGCGCAGGCGGGCACCAACTCGGCCGGCTTGAATACCACCGCGTTGCCATAGGCCAGCGCCGGCGCGATCTTCCAGGCGGGAATGGCGAGTGGAAAATTCCAAGGGGTGATGATGCCCACCACGCCCACCGGTTCGCGCGTGATCTCCACCGTCATGCCTGGCCGGGTGGACGGCAGCAGCTCGCCGCCCAAGCGCAGGGCCTCACCCGCGAAAAACTTGAAGATGTGGCCTGTGCGCAGTACCTCGCCCCGGGCGTCGGGCAGGGCCTTGCCTTCCTCGCGGGCCAGCAGGTCGGCCAGCTCGGCAAGGCGGGCGATGATTTCGTTGCCCACTTGGTCCAGCGCGTCGGCCCGCTGTTGTGGTGTGAAGGCCGCCCAGACCGGTTGAGCGGCCTGTGCAGCAGCCACCGCGTCCTCGACCTGGGCGCGGCTGGCCTGGGCGTACAGGCCGACCACATCGCGCGTGTCCGACGGGTTGATGTTGGGGCTGGCGTTGGTGCCGGCCACCCAGTCACCGGCGATGAAGTTGGCGTGCATGGTGGCGATCAGGATTCCGCTGTGAAGCCGATGGATTTGACGATGGGGCCCCAGCGTTCGGTGTCTGCCTTGAGCAGCGCGGCCAGCTCGGTTGAACTGGAGGCGCGCGCGTCCAGGCCCATGGCGGCCAGGCCGTCGATCACATCGTTGCTGGCCAGCGCAGCGCGCACGGCGGTGTTGGCACGTTGCACCACCTCCGGCGTAGCTTTGCCAGGCAGGAAGAAGCCGAACCACTCACCGTAGACGAGATCCTTGTAGCCTTGCTCCACGAGGGTGGGAACGCCGGGTACAAACTTGTTGCGTTTGGCGCCGCTGGTGGCCAGGATGCGCAGCTTGCCGCCGGCCACGTGGGGCAGGAACTCGCCTACTGGTGCCGACACCGCCGCGATCTGACCACCCAGCATGTCCATGATTGCGGGCTGCGAGCCGCGGAAACCCACGTGTTGCAGCTCCACCTTGCCGGCGCGGCCAATCAGCACGCCCACGAAGTGCGGCACCGAGCCCGGCGCGGGTGAGCCGAAGTTGGCTTGTTGTTTGTTGGCCTCGCACCAGGCCAGGAACTCCGGCACGGTTTTCACGCTGGCAGGCACCATGGGTCCGACCGCAAACGCCATGTCGAATTCCACGCCGAGAGACACCGGCGTGAGGTCGGCCACCGGGTCGTAGGGCAGCTTGCGGTACGTGTGGGGGTAAATGCCCAACATGGACATGGGGGTGACCAGCAGTGTGTTGCCGTCGGGTGCGGCGGACTTGAGCGCAGAGATGGCAATCTGGCCACCAGCGCCTGGTCGGTTGTCCACCACCACGGACCGGGCGTAGCTGCCGCTGAGCTTGGTGGCGACGCGCCGGGCCAGCGTGTCGATGGTGCCACCGGCGGCAAAGCCGGCGAGGATCTTGGCGTTGTCTGCAGTTTGCGCCTGGCCCAGCAGGGGAAGTGTGCTGGCGGCGCTGCCCAGTACCAGCTGTAGAAAATGACGGCGTTGGGTGAACATGATGAAGGTCTCCTGATGTGGTTTGGGGGTGGGGTCGGGAATCAGTGGTCTGTTTTGGACAGACGCAGGTTGTTCTTGAAGGTCTCTGGCACACGCTCGTCAAAACCCAGTGCCACGCGGCGCACCTCGGGGCTGTCGGTGGGCGCGTGGCCCACGCCCAGCGCGGCGGCGCGCGGCGCGTCAATGGCGGTGACGGTGCCGCTCACGCGACCCAGGCCAGTGACTTCGCACTCGACCACCTGACCCGGATCGACCGAACGGGAGTGGCAGGGCGTGCCCATCAGGATCACATCACCCGGCACCAGGGTGATGTGGCGAGCCAGATCGGCGATCACATAGTGCGGGCCCCAGATGGTTTCCTCGCCGATGTGCGCCTCCTGCACCACCAGGCCGTTGACATAGGTGCGCAGGGTCTGTTCGAACAGGTTGACGCCGCGCACGATGCCGGGGCCGATGGGCAGCAGGGTGTCGGCGCCCTTGACGCGCAGCATGCTGCCCTGGTCGGTGTCGCGGAAGTCCTGCAGGCCCATGTCGAGCGCGGGGCAGAAGCCTTCAATGAAGTCCCAGGCTTCATCGGGCGTCACGTTGCGGCAGGTCCTGCCGATGACCACAGCGTACTCGCCCTCGTAGTTGAGGTACTTGCAGTCGGCCGGCTTGAGAATCTGGCCCTTGTGGCCGTTGAGCGAGGTGGGCGGCTTGGTGAAATAGGTGGGCGTTTCGGTGGGCTTGTTCTTGTTGCGCGTCTCGAAGCTGCGCGAGCTGTACGAGATGTGCACTGCGATGATCTTGCTGGGGTTGACCGGCGGCAGGTGGGGCAGGGTGACGGGATCGACCACGCGGCCGTCGTCCAGGCGCAGCTGCCCTTGCTGCGGGCCTGCTTCAATGACCGTGCCCCAGAACGCGCTGCCGCCGATCAGCACGCGGCGGCGCTCGACACGCGGGCCGCGCATCACGGCGGGAAGTTCGGTGAAAGGGAATTCGAAGTTCATGCGCCGGCCTCTTGGGTGTCGAACCAGATGTGGATGTTTCCTGTGCCCCGTGCGTTTTCGTATGCGGACAACGGCTCACCTTTCGCACGGCACGCCGCACCGCCCATGGCGCCCACCATCTGCAGGTAGTGCGCGCCAAAGGCTTCCCAAGGTTTGAGGCGGTAGTCGTCGTTCCACCGCTCCAGGATCAGGTCGTGCCGGCCCTGTTTCATCAGTTCTATGGCTTGCTTGTCGCTCTCGATGTTCTCGGGGCGCGAGACGTTGCTCTCGTGGAAGATGCGAGGGTTGTTGGGCTTCCAGTCGATGTTGTTGAACTTGTGGCTCAGAGCGCCGGAGGCCAGCAGCACCACGCGCAGGTTGCTGCGGCGGATGGCCTCGCCGATGGCCTCGCCCGAGCTCACGAAATGCGGCCAGTCGCAGTTCTGGCACGAACTGGCGGTCACCACAGGCAGGTCGACCTGTTCCAGGCGCAGCTGCTTGACCAGGTTGATGGTCGCGTACTGGCGACCCAGGTCGGGGTGGGCGATCACCCGGTTGAACCCACCGCGCTCGCGCGACACGGCTTCGATTTTCAGTGCCAGATCGGGATGGCCGCGGTAGTCGTACGGCACGCCATGCAGGTACCAGGGCATCTCGTCCGAGATGTAGGTGCCGCTGTAGCGTTTTCCGCCGTCGACCAAGTGGTAACCGGTGGTGAACCAGTGCGAGTCGAAGATCATCACGACGTCGGGCGCCGCGTCCATGATCTTCTTCCTCAGCCGGGCATAGCCCGCGATGAGGTCCGAGTCGGCCCCGGCGCCCTGGAGCACGCGGAATTCTTCACATTGCATCAGTCCGGGGTGGTGCGACACCACGGCGGCGCCTACGATTTGTCCCATTTGGGTTGCTCCTTTGGCTGCGTTGTCGGCAGCGGTTCAGTTGAATGTTTTCGATGCCCACAGCTTGCGCCGTTCGGGCAGGGGGTCGGACACGACGGCGGAAGTGGTGTCAAAGCGCATCGTCAAGCGTCGGGTCAGGTCGTAGCGGTCCCAGCCAGGGTTCCCGGTCTTCACGAAGCGCAGCCAGTGACCGAACATGCTGTCTGCCAGGGGCTGGTGGCCCACCCCGCCGATGAAGGGCTTGGCCTGTGGGCTGGTGAGGGTGTTGAAGGCAAAAGGCACGTCCACCACGTGGGCCGCACCCAGGCGCCCGCCGAAGCCGGGTGACTGCCAGGCGAAGTGGTAGTTCCAAGTCGGCGCACCGGCCGCCACCCGGTTTTCTGCATAGCGCAGCGCCGGGATGCGGAAGGTGCTGTCGGACTCGAACGCCGCCAGCTGGTCGCCCGGTGACGCGTTGGGACGCACCTGGGCATACACCTGTGCGGCGTTCTCGGGCAGCTTGGCGCCTCTGATCGCACCGGCAAAAGCGGGGTCGGGAATGCGGTCAATGGCGCCACTGGGCACCAGGTACAGGCGCGCTTCATCATCGGTGCAGCCGATGAGCAGAGGCATGTCGGGCTGGGCATACCGCGTCAGCGACGTCAATGGCGGGTCGGTGACGACTGTGCCGTCCACCACTGGCAGGTAAGGCGGCTGGCCACCAATGGTGCCCCACTTGGTCCGGTCGCGCAGGTCAGCGACTATCCGCTCGGTTGCGCCGATCAGATCTGCTATGGAGGCGCTCGCCAGCGCCTGGGCGTTGGCTTCCACCTTGAGTTCGGCGGCGGTGGCCGCGGCCACGCGCCGGGCCTGGTGGGGCGAAAGGTGATTCTGCGGCGGGCTTTGTGCGATGGCTTGCTGAAACAATCCCTTGGCCAATGGCATGCCCATCAGGGCCATCACGCTTTGGGCCCCGGCCGACTGACCGGCCAGGGTGACCTTGTCGGGGGCACCTCCGAAGGCGGCAATGTTCTGTTGAACCCATTGCAGGGCCGCCAGCTGGTCGAGGAATCCGCGGTTGGGCGGCATGCCTTCCACCCACATGAAACCATCGATGCCAACGCGGTAGTTGACGGTCACCACCACCACACCCTGGCGGGCGAAGGCGCTGCCGTCGTACCAGGTTTCGCTGGCATCGACGCGGTAGAACGCGCCGCCGGGCAGCCAGACCAGCACAGGTGCGCCCCGGGCGTTCACCGGCGCCCAGATGTTCAGCGTGAGGTCGTCGGGCGCGCCCGCCAGACCGCCCCCCGGCGTTCGCGAGGGCTGCGGCGGCATCGGGCCGGCCTTCGTGGCATCGCGCACACCTGTCCAGGCGGGCATGGGTTGCGGCGCTTTGAAGCGGTTGGCCGCGAGGTAGGGGTTGGCCGCATACGGCACGCGCTTGAAGCTCAGCACATCGCCCGCGCGGCTGCCCTGCAGCTGCCCCTGGGCCACGGTGGCGATGGGCTTATCGCCCGTGGCCCCGGTGATGGCTTTGGCGCGCGGTGCCGCGCAACCGGGCAGCCCCAGGGCGCCCAGCCCCAAGGCGGCACCTGCGCCCAGCCACTCACGTCGGTTCATACGGTCCGAGGTCATGTGTGTCTCCTGTCGTTGTGAATACGAACCGAACCAAGCACTCAGCGCTGGCTGAAGCTCGCCTTGAAGGGTTTCTTCGGCACCACCACGTCCTTGATGTCGCAGAAAAATTCGAAGCTCCAGTCGCCGCCTTCGCGCCCGATGCCACTGCGCTTGATGCCGCCGAAGGGCGCGGCCAGGTCGCGGATGCCGAAGCTGTTGACCCAGATGAAGCCGGTGCGCACGCGGTCGGCGACCGCGGTGGCGTGGGCGGTTTCGCCGTAGCACACGCCGCCCAGACCGTAGTCGGTGCCGTTGGCCAGCTCGATGGCTTCTTCGTCGCTGGCAAAGGTCTGTAGTGTCAGCACCGGACCGAACACCTCGTTCTGCACGATTTCGTCCGACTGCTTCAGGTTCGTCAGCATGGTGGGCTGGATGTACTGCGCTCCATAAGGATGTGGTTCGCCGCCCCAGAGCAGGCGGGCGCCACCGGCCACTGCACGCTCTACGAAGCCCAGCACGCGCTCGACTTGCCGCGGGTGGATCACCGGTCCCACCTCGGTGGTCTCATCGCGCGGGTCGCCCACAACAAGTTTGTCCACGTAGGCGCGCATGGTGGCGACGAAGGCATCGGCCACTTTTTCATGCACCAGGAACCGGGTGCCCGCCAGGCACACCTGGCCGGCATTTCGGTACATCAGCGCGCCGGTGGCAGCAGCGCCTTCGATGTCAGCGTCTTCCAGCACGATGAAGGGGCTCTTGCCGCCCAGTTCGAGGCTGCAGGGCACGAGGTTGGCGCCGGCGGCCTGCGCGATCCACTTGGCGGTGGGCACCGAGCCGGTGAAGGAAACGCGGGCGATGCGCGGGTCGCTCACGAGCTTGGCGCCAGTGTTCGCGCCCGTGCCCTGCACCACGTTGAACACGCCAGGCGGTAGACCGGCGGCATGGGCCGCATCGGCCAGCAGCGAGCAGGTCAGCGGCGCCCACTCGGGCGGTTTCAGGATGCAGGTGTTGCCGGCCGCCAGCGCCGGCCCCAGCTTCCAGGTGGACAACATCAGTGGCGCGTTCCAGGGCGTGATGACGACCACCACGCCCGCCGGGTCGTGGCGCACGATGTGGTGCGCCTGGTCGGTTTCGATGGGGCGGTTCTGCAGGTCCAGCGCGTGTTCGGCGAACCAGCGGATGTTGAGCATGGCGCGCGGCACCACACCGTGGCGCATGCGCGAGAGCAGCACGCCAGCGTCGTTGCTTTCGATCTGGCAAAGCGCGTCGGCGCGCTGGCCGATCTCGTCGGCGAAGCGGTCGAGGTAAGGCTTGCGCTCGGCGGCCGTGAGTGCCGACCAGGCCGGGAAGGCCTGTTGCGCGGCGGCGATGGCGGCTTGCACCTCAGCCTCGCCGCCCTCGCACACCTCGCCCAGCAGGCGCTGGTCGATGGGCGAGTGCAGCGGGAAGCGGTTGGCGGAGGCCACACGCTGTCCGTTGATGTAGTGGTCGGGCGACACCGGGAAACCGGCGACTTCGATGGTGGGAGAGGTCATGGGTGGGTCTCGAAATTCAAACGAGGGTCTTGCCGGGGTTCATCAGGTTCAATGGGTCCAGCGCCTGTTTGATTGCGCGCATGAGGGCCATCTCCAGCGGCGCCTTGTAGCGGGCCGATTCGTCCCGCCGCAGCACGCCCAGGCCGTGTTCGGCCGAGATGGAGCCACCACAGGCCGACACGGCGTCGTGCACCAGGCGGTTGAGCGGCCCCTCCAGCGCCACGAAGGCGGTGCTGTGTTCGGCCCCCAGCCGGTCGGCGGCGGGCGAGAGGTTGAAGTGCAGGTTGCCGTCGCCCAAGTGGCCAAACACCACCAGGCGCACGCCCTCGAATTGCGACGCGATGGCCTCGCTGGTTCGCTCGATGAACTCGGCAATGCGCGAGATCGGCAGGGCGATGTCGTGTTTGATGGTTTTGCCTTCGGCGCCCTGCGCCTCCGAGATGTCTTCGCGCAAGGCCCACAGGGCCTGGAACTGCGACAGGCTGCTGGACAGGGCGGCGTCGCTCACCCATTCGTTTTCCATGGCCAGGCCCAGCAAGGCCTCCATGGCCGCGTTGGCGTGGACCTCGTCCTGGCTGTCGCTGACCTCGATCAGTACGTACCAGGGCGAGCGCTCGGCCAGCGGGCAGCGCGCGGCGGCCACGTGTTTTTCGACCAGGGCCAGACAGGTGTCGCTCATCAGCTCGAAGGCGGTGAGGCTGGCCGACAAGGCCTGCTGTGCCGCTTGAAGCAAGGCGGTGGCGGCAGCGGGCGAAGGCACCGCCGCCAGGGCCACGGCCTGGGCCGCGGGTTGGGGAAACAGCTTGAGCGTGGCGCCGGTGATCACGCCCAGCGTGCCTTCGCTGCCGATGTAGAGGTCGCGCAGGCTGTAGCCCGTGTTGTCCTTGCGCAGACCGCGCAGCCCGTCCCACAACTCGCCTTGGGGCGTGACGACTTCGAGGCCCAGGCACAGCTCGCGTGCGTTGCCGTAGCGCAGCACCTGCACGCCACCGGCGTTGGTGGCCAGGTTGCCGCCGATGGTGCAGCTGCCCTCGGCCGCCAGGCTCAGTGGGAACAGGCGGCCAGCCTGCGCTGCTGCTTCTTGCAGCTGTTGCAGCGTCACGCCGGCATCGACTGTCACGGTGTTGTTGACCGGGTCGATGGCGCGCACGCGGTTCAAGCGCGTCAGCGACAGCACCAGGGCTCGCCCACAGGTGTCGGGTGTGGCGCCGCCAGACAGGCCGGTGTTGCCGCCCTGCGGCACCACCGGCACCTGATGGGTGTGGCACCAGCGCAGCACGGCGGCCACGTCGGCTGGGCTGTCAGGTTGGGCCACGGCCAGCGCCAGGCCGGTCCATTTGTGGCGCCAGTCGCTCAGAAAGGGTGCCATGTCGGCGGGCTCGGACAACAGCCGGCCCGCGAAGGCCTCGCGCAGGGAGGTGAGCAGGGGGTTCATGAGGCTCAGTACACGCTGGCAGCGGCGGCGGCCGCAGGGGCATCGTTGAAGCGGGTGGCCAGCGCGCGCGCCGACTGCTTCAGCAAGGTGGTGTCCACGCCCACCGCCACGAAGCGCGCGCCCAGGCCGATGTAGTGGCGGGCCAGGGTTTCGTCGGTGCACAGGATGCCTGGCGCCTTGCCCGCCGCGAGGATGGAGGCCAGGGCCGCGTCGATGGCGGCGCGCACCACAGGGTGGGCGGGCTGGCCCAGGTGGCCCATGGAGGCCGACAGGTCGGCGGGGCCGATGAACACGCCGTCCACGCCTTCCACCGCCGCGATCTCGGCCAGCTGCGACAGGGCCGAGGCCGTTTCCACCTGCACGAGCAAGCACACGCGCTCGTTGGCCTCGTGCAGGTAGTTGGCGTGGCTGTTCCAGCGCGAGGAGCGCGCCAGACCGCTGCCTACGCCACGTGTGCCTTCGGGTGGGTAGCGCATGGCGCGCACCAGCTCGCGCGCCTGCTCGGCGGATTCCACCATGGGCACCAGCAGCGTGGTCGCGCCGATTTCCAGCACCTGCTTGATGAGGGTGGGGTTGCCTTCTGGGATGCGCAGCACCGGGTGCACGGGATAGGGCGCCAGCGCCTGCAGCGTGGCCAGCATCTGGCGCAGGTCGTTGGGCGCATGTTCGCCGTCGATCAGCACCCAGTCGAAGCCACAGTCGGCGCAGACCTCGGCCGCATAGGGGTCGGCCAGGCCCAGCCACAGGCCGATCTGGCGTCGGCCGGCCCGCAGGGCCTGCTTGAAGGCGTTGTCGGGCGTGGCCATCACACAAACCTCGCGGAGATGGAGCCCAGCGGGCCGTAGTCGGCATGGAACACGTCGCCTGCGGCACAGGCCACGGGGCGGGTGAAGGAGCCGCCGAGCACGATCTCGCCGGCCCGCAGCGATTCGCCGTACAGCGCCAGCCGGTTGGCCAGCCAGGCCACACCGTTGCCGGGGTGGTTGAGCACGGCAGCGCCCAGGCCGGATTCCTCGATCACGCCGTTCTTGAACAGCAGCGCGCCGGCCCAGCGCCAGTCCACCGCGTCGGGCCGCATGGGGCGCCCGCCGAGCACGATGGCGCCGTTGGCCGCGTTGTCGGCGATGGTGTCCAGCACCTTGCGCGGTGCTTTTGTGTGGCGGTCGAACTGCTCGATGCGGGCGTCGATCAGCTCCAGCGCCGGCACCACGTAGTCGGTGGCGTTGAGCACATCGAACAGGGTCACGTTCGGACCTTGCAGCGGCTTGGCCAGGATGAAGGCCAGCTCCACTTCAAAGCGCGGCAGGATGAAGCGGCTGGTGGGGATGTCGGCGCCATCGCGCAGCAGCATGTCGTCGAGCAGGGTGCCGTAGTCGGGCTCGGTGATCTGCGAGGCCAGCTGCATGGCGCGCGAGGTCAAGCCGATCTTGTGGCCGATCACGCGTCGCCCTTCGGCCAAGCACAGGGCCATCCAGGCGCGCTGGATGGCGTAGCTGTCTTCGATATCCATCTGGGGGTGCAGTTTCGAGAACTGCTCCACCTGCACACGGGTGCGTTGTGCGGCGTGCAA
>CAYUAH010000002.1:0-57087 GCA_964442375.1 uncultured Hydrogenophaga sp.
TGGCCGGCGTGAGCCTGAGCGTGCCGCGCGGCAGCACCTTCAGCCTGGTCGGCGAATCGGGCTGCGGCAAGACCACGCTGGCGCGCATCGTCGCCGGCCTGGACCGCGCCAGCAGCGGCGGTGTGGCCTTCAGCGCCGATGCCGCTGCGCGCAAGCCGCGCGTACAGATGGTGTTCCAGGACCCCTACGCCTCGCTCAACCCGCGCTGGCGCATTGGCCGCACCATCGCCGAGCCCATGCTGTTCCAGCGCCTGCGTCCGGCCGAGCAGGTGCCCGCGCGCGTGGCCGAACTGCTGCAGCGCGTGGGCCTGTCGGCCGCCGACGCCCAGAAGTACCCGCACGAGTTCTCCGGCGGGCAGCGCCAGCGCATCTCGATTGCGCGCGCCCTGGCCGGTGAGCCCGACTTTCTGGTCTGCGACGAGCCCACCTCGGCGCTGGACGTGTCGGTGCAGGCGCAGATCCTCAACCTGCTCAAGCGCCTGGAGGCCGAGGACGGCCTGACCAGCCTCTTCATCAGCCACAACCTGGCGGTGGTGCGTTTTGTTTCCACCACCGTGGGCGTGATGTACCTGGGCCGGCTGGTCGAGGTCGCGCCCACCGAGACGCTGTTCGACGCCCCGCGCCACCCCTACACCCAGCTGCTGCTGGCCGCCATCCCGCGTGTGGGCCAGGGCCGGCGCGAAACCGCCGTGCCCGCCGGCGACCTGCCCAGCCCGCTGGCGCCGCCGCCCGGCTGCGCCTTCCACCCACGTTGCGCCCTCGCGGCCGATGTCTGCCGGCGCGAGGTGCCCGAACTGCGCGCGCTGCCCGATGGCGCGGCCGTGGCCTGCCACGCGGTGAACGGCGCCGCCCAGCCGGTGCGCTTCATGCCCCGCGCCGCCTGAACGCCGTCCCCTGTTTTTTCGCTCAACGCACAACCCTCAACGCTCACCACCATGAACCCCACCCCCATCGACCTGCTGATTGAGAACGGCACCGTCTTCACCCTGGACCCGCAGCGCCGCGTGCTGGACAACGCCTCCGTGGCCGTGGCCGGCGACCGCATCGTTGCCGTCGGCGACGCCGCCGATTTGCGTGCGCGCTTTGCCCCGCGCCAGACCCTCAACGCCCACCGCAAGGCGGTGCTGCCCGGCCTGATCGACAGCCACGCCCACGCCGGCCACGGCATGCTGCGCACCATGGGCACGGGCGGTGACGCCGGCGCCTGGATGAAGGCGGCGGCCCAGGTCTACACCGAGGCCTCCGACGAGCACTTCTGGCACGCCGAGGCGGCCCTGGCCTCGCTCGAAAAACTCAAGGCCGGCGTCACCACGGGCGTCTCGCTGTTCGGCGGCGGCGACTCCATCATGCGGGTGGACGACCCCAAATACGCCCGCGCCCACGGCGACGCCATCGAGCAGGCCGGCACCCGCGCCGTGCTGGCGGTCGGTCCCTCGCGCCCGCCCGCGCCGCGCCGCTACACCGACTGGGCCGCCCAGCCGCCGCGCGACAGCGAGATCGACGCCGAGACCATGATGGCGGTGTGCGAGCAAATCGTGCGCGACAACCACGGCCGCGCCGGTGGGCGCCTGCAGATCGCCGTCAACCTGGCGGTGTTCGCGCCCATGCACGAAGCCGGCCACGAGGCCCTGCGCGCGCAGTTCGAGCGCCAGGCCGCCGACGGCGCGGCCCTGGCCCAGCGCCATGGCCTGGGCCTGACGCAGGACGGCCACCGCGCCGGCACCATCGCGCTGGCGCGCGAGCTGGGCCTGCTGGGCCCACGCGCCTACATGTCGCACAGCATCGACCTGACCGAGGCCGACATGGCCGCCGCGCGCGAGACCGGCACCAGCATCGTGCACAACCCCAGCGCCATCATGTCCATCAAGGGCCGCTGCCCGGTGCCCGAACTGATCGAGCGCGGCGTCAACGTGGTGCTGGGCTCCGACGGTTCGGCGCCCGACCGCGGCTACGACATGTTCCGCCACATGTTCCAGGCCATGCACTACCACCGCCGCCACTTCCGCGACCCCGACGTGCTGCCGCACGGCAAGGTGCTGGAGATGTGCACCATCGACGCCGCCAAGGCCCTGGGTCTGGCCAACGAAATCGGTTCGCTGGAAGTGGGCAAGAAGGCCGACATCATCCTGGTCGATCTGTTCAAGCCGCACATGATGCCGCTGAACATGCCGCTGACGCGCGTGACCTGTTTCGCCAACGCGGCCGACGTGGACACCACCATCGTCGATGGCCGCGTCCTCATGCAGGGGCGCCAGGTGCTCAGCGTGAACGAGACCGAGGTGCTGGAGCAAGCCCAGGTGGCCTGCGACCGCATGCTGGAGCGCAGCGGCCTGCGCCACCTGACCGAGATGCCCGCGCGCACCTGGGGTGCTGCGCATTACTGAAATTTCTCGCGAACCTCCCCCCATGAAATCGAATTCCCTCACCCGCCGCGCCACCCTGTGCGCGGCCCTGGCCGCCACGGCGGCCTTCGCAGCGCCAGCCCACGCCCAGGCCAGCTACCCCGGCAACCGCCCCATCACCCTGGTGGTGGGGTTTCCGGCTGGCGGCAGCGCCGACATGATCGCCCGCACCCTCGCCGAGCCGCTGGGCAAGCGCCTGGGCGCGCCGGTGGTGATCGAGAACATCAGCGGCGCCGGCGGCACCATCGCCGGACAGAAGGTGGTCAACGCCAAGCCCGACGGCCACACCCTGTTCATGGCCTCGGGCAGCGAGATCGTGATCGCCGGCCTGTTCAACCCCGCTGTCCCTTACCAGGGCGAGCGCGACTTCACCGCCATCGGCGCCATCGGCGACGTCCCGCTGGTGCTGGTGGCCAGCCCGGCCAGCGGCCTCAAGTCCATGCAAGACCTGCTGGCGCGCGCCCGCAAGGACGCGGGTGCGTTGAGCTACGCGTCCTCGGGCGTGGGCACGGTGCTGCACGTGGCCGGCGAGATGCTCAACCAGAAGGCCGGCACGCAGATCACCCACGTGCCCTACCGGGGCGCGGCGCAGATGGCGGTGGACATCGCGGGCGGCAACCTCGAACTGGCCTTCTTCATGACGCCCACCGCCATCCCCCACATCGAGAGCGGCAAGATGGTGCCGCTGGGCCTGACCACCGCCACCCGCTCGCGCGCCGCGCCGCAAATCGCGCCGCTGGCTGACGCGCCCGGCCTCAAGGGTTTCGACATCAGCCTGTGGAACGGCCTGTTCGGGCCGGCCAAGATGCCGGCACCGGTGGTGGCCAAGGTCAACCAGGCCCTCAACGAGGTGCTGCGCGAGCCGGCCGTGTGGCAGAAGCTGCAGAAGGCCGGCGTTGAAACCCAGGGCGGCACGCCGCAGGCCCTTGCGCAGCGGGTGCGCGACGAGGTGCTGCGGGTGAAGGCGGTGGCGCCGGCGTCGATGCGCTGAGGCGCTTCCCCTGTATTGACCCATGGGCCCGTTGTGGCCCATTTTTTTTGGGCTTGGAAAAAATATGCACAAAAAGTCAAAAACAAAACTAAAATAAAAACACGCACAAAATTTCGAATGCCACAAACCAGGAGACTGTGCATGCTTCAAGTGACCCGGCCGACCCCATCGCATTTCGGCATCTTCGTGACCGACGTGGAGCGCATGGTGGCGTTCTACAAACAGGTGTTCGGCCTGACCGAAACCGACCGTGGCGTGGGCCGCACCTTCAAGAGCCCGCTGGTGTTTCTGAGTGCCAGTGCCGACCAGCACCACCAGCTGGTGATTGCCGGCGGCCGCCCGCCCGAGGCCACGTTCAGCACGGTGATGCAGATTTCGTTTGCCGTGCCAGACATCCAGTCGCTGCGCGACATCCGCGACCGCGCGCTGGCGCGGGGCGCCTCCAGGCTGGTCCCGCTCAACCACGGCAATGCGCTGTCGGTGTACTTCGCCGACCCCGAGGGCAACACCATCGAGACCTACATCGACATGCCGTTCTACATCGCGCAGCCGCACGGTGATCCGCTGGACCTGTCGTTGTCCGACGCCGAGATCCTGGCCCAGACCGAAGCCATCTGCCGCAGCGATCCGACGTTTTTGCCCATCGAGGTCTGGCGCCAGCGCTTCCAGGCACAGGCACCCAGCGCCGCCTGAGTCCGTTTTCTGAATCCATTGGAGACACTTTCATGAAACTGCTTTCGTTTGTGTTGAACGGTCGCGAGACCTGGGGCGCCGTGGTGGGCGACGGTGTGGTGGACTTGGGGTCCCGCATCCCGGCATGCGCCACGCTGGCCGACTACATCGGCTCGGGCCGCTACCTGCAGGCCGCACAGGATGTGGCGGGCCTCGCCGCCGATGCGCCGCTGGCCGGCTTGACCTACCTGCCTGTGATCCCGCGCCCGGAAAAAATCGTCTGTGCGGTGCGCAACTACATGGACCACCACCAGGAGGTGCTGGCCGCCGGCATGCAGCGCGAGCTGTCGCAAGAGCCGCCCATCTTCCTGCGCGTCTGGCGCTCGCAGGTGGCGCATGGCCAGGGCATCGTGCGGCCTCGCGTTTCGGAATCGCTGGACTGGGAGGGCGAGCTGGCGGTCATCATCGGCCAGGGCGGGCGCGACATCTCTGAGGACAAGGCTTACGAACACGTGGCCGGCTACAGCGTCTACAACGACGCCAGCGTGCGCGAATGGCAGTTCCACGCCAAGCAGATCGCCTCGGGCAAGAACTTCGAATCCACCGGTGGTTTTGGCCCCTGGATGGTGACGGCCGACGAGATCGCGCCGGGCCGCGAACTCAAGCTGGAAACCCGCTTGAACGGCGAGGTGGTGCAGCACAGCCACACCGGTCACATGATTTTTTCCATCCCGCGCCTGATCGCCTACGCCTCCACCATCTTCACCCTGGTGCCGGGCGACGTCATCATCACCGGTACGCCGGCCGGTGTGGGCTGGAGCCGCAAGCCGCAGTGGTTCATGAAACCGGGTGACGTGTGCGAGGTCGAGATCGAGGGCATAGGCACCCTGGTCAACCCCATCGTGGCGCAGGGCTGAGCGCGATGCGTGCGATCCAGGTTCACACGCCGGGTGGCCCCGACGCGCTGGAGGTGGTGACGCTGCCCGAGCCCCAGCCAGCGGCGGGACAGGTGCGGGTGCGTGCCCAGGCCATTGGCGTGGGCCGGCCCGACGTGCTGATACGCAACGGCACCTACAAGTGGATGCCGCCGCTGCCCGCCATCCCCGGCGCCGAACTGGCCGGTGTGGTGGACGCGGTGGGTGCGGGTGTCACCCGCTGGCGCGAGGGCGATGCGGTGCTGGTCAGCGCGCGCGAGCTGCCCGAGCGCGGCGGCTGTTATGCAGAGGCCATGGTGGTGCCTGAAGGCGCGCCGTTTGCGCTGCCCGCTGGCCTGACCACGGAGGCCGCCGTGAGTGCACCCAACCTGCAACTGGCCCAGGCCTTGTTTGTGGCGGCGGGCCACGCTGACGCGAAGTCGGTGCTGATCACCGGCGCCGCCGGCGGCGTGGCCACCATGCTGGCGCAGCTGGCCCGGCACAAAGGCCTGACGGTGCTTGGAACGGTGCGCTCGGAGGACAAGCGGCGCTTTGTGCTGGCCAACGGTTTTGACGAGGTCTTCAACACCAGTGCAGGTGACTTGCCTGAGCAGGTGCGCGCGGCCACCGGCGGCCGTGGGGTGGACATCGCGTTCGACCCCATTGGCGCGCAATCGCTGACCGACTGCCTGCACAGCCTGGCCGTGCTCGGCACGGCGGTGTCCTACAACGTGGTGGCCGGCCCGCCGGCGCAGGACGTGTTCGCCACGCTGCGCGCGCTGCTGGGGCGCAGCCTGGCGCTGCGCTGTTTTTCGATGCACAGCTTCGATGCCGACCGCAGTTTGCGCCGCAGCCTGATGGCCAGCGCCTTGCAACTGATGGCCGCCGGGCAGGTAAGCGCGCCGCAGGCCACGCGGATGCCGCTGGAGCGCGTGCGCGACGCGCACCGCGTGTTGGATGCGGGCGGCACGATGGGAAAAATCGTTTTGACCCCTTGAGGGTGTTGGTGTTGGTTGAAAAATATCCAGGAGACAAACCATGTTGCGTCGAGATTTCTTGCAGGCAGGAGCGGCCATGGCATCCGTCTGTGGCATCGCCCCGGGCCAGGCCTTTGCGCAGGGCTTTCCCGAGCGTCCGATCAAGGTCTACCAGGGTTTCGCGGCCGGCGGCAACGCCGATGCGATTGCCCGCGCCGTGGGCAACGAGATGGCCAAGACCCTGGGCCAGGCGGTGGTGGTGGAGGCGCAGGCCGGTGCGGGCGGCACCATAGCAGCCAACACCGTGGCCCGCGCGCGGCCCGATGGCCACACGCTGCTGCTGGCCACCGGCGGCCACGCGGTGGCGGGCGCGATCTACAAGACCCTGCCCTACAAGACGGTGGACGATTTCGAGATGGTGAGCACCATCACCTTCTTCCCGTTTTTGCTGGTCACCACCGCCGACGCCAAGCCGGCCACCTTCCCTGAACTGCTGGCCCAGGCCAGGGCTCAGCCAGGCAAGATCGGCTACGGCACGGCGGGCATTGGCTCCACCCACCACCTGGCCGGCGAACTGCTGGCCAGCCTGTCGCAAACCCAGCTGCTGCACGTGCCCTACCGGGGCGACGCGGCTTCGCTGACCGCCTTGCTGGCCGGCGACATTCCCTTCATCATCGCGCCGCCCACGGCGGTCATGGCCAACATCAAGGCCGGCAAGCTGCGCGCCATCGCCACCACCGGGCCGCAGCGCTGGCAGGGCCTGCCCGATGTGCCCACCGTGGCCGAACAGGGCGTGGCCGGTTACGACGTGCGCTCCTGGGCCGGTTTGATGGCGCCAACGGGCACGCCGCGTGGTGTGATCGAGCGCCTCAACGCCGAGGTGCACAAGGCTTTGCTGGTGCCGGCCGTGCGCAGCCGGCTCGAAGACATGGGCGGCGAGGTCCGTGGCAGCAGCCCCGAGGACATGCGCGGCATGGTGGCGGCCGAAACCCAGAAGTGGACCCGGGTGGTGGCCGAAGCGAAAATCCCCCAACAGTGAACCCATCCGGAGTGGTTGACATGGCTTTGATCGAAATCCGAAAACGTTGCCTCACCATCGAGACCCAGTACCACGAGGGCGGGCCGGTGGCTGCGACGCCGCTGCGCCAGGCCGCGGCCTGCGCGGTCATACGCAACCCGTTTGCAGGGCGCTTTGAGCCCGACCTGCTGCCCTTCATGGCCGAGCTGCGCAGCCTGGGCACGCAACTGGCCACGGAGCTGGTGCAGGCCCTGGGCCGCGAGCAGGTGGAAACCTACGGCAAGGCGGCGATCGTGGGTGTCAACGGCGAGCTGGAGCACGGCGCGGTGTGGCACGAGGCCGGCGGCTGGGCCATGCGCCAGGTGCTGGGCGAGCCCAAGGCCATCGTGCCCTCAGCCAAAGCGGTGGCGGGCGTGGGCTACCGCCTCATGGTGCCGCTGCACCACATCCATGCGGCCTATGTGCGCAGCCACTTCAACAGCATGGAGGTGGGTTTGCAGGATGGGCCCCGGCCCGACGAGATCCTGTTCGCGCTGGTCATGGGCACCGGCCCACGTGTGCACGCGCGCCTGGGTGGGCTGACCAAGGAGCAGGTGTCGGTGCACGACGGCCAGCGCTGAGCGCTGCACCCGGCAGCGAGGCGGCGGCTCAGGCCGCCGCTTGCGCTTGCAGTATGGCGTTCACGTTGTGCTGCGTGCCCAGGATGTGCGCCTTCAACAACTCGCAGGCGGTGGCCGCGTCGCGCTTGAGCGTGGCCTCCATCAGGCGCTTGTGTTCGGTCGATTTGCGCTTGAGCGACTTGCGGTAACGGCCTGAGAAGCGCCGGTAGCGCTCGGCCTGGTCGAACAGGCTGGTGCTCCAGGCGCGTTGGCGCTCGGAAGGGCAGGCCGCGAGCAGCGACAGGTGGAAGTCGCGGTGCAGGGCGCTCCACTCATCGTCCAGAATCACCGGGCCATCGCTCAGGCGCGACTCGACTTTTTCCAGGCGGTGGAAGGCGGCCACGATGGCCGCTTCCCAGGCGTCGTCGCCTTCGCGGATCGCATCCGCCAGGGCCTGCACGTCCAGCATCAGCCGCATGCGGGTGATGTCGTCGAGGTCCTCGCTCGACAGCGGCGCCACGCGAAAGCCTCGGCGTTCGTCCGCGCGCACCAGGCCCTCTTGCGCCAGGCGGCTCAGCGCCTCGCGCAGCGGGCTGCTGGAGAAGCCGTAGGCCTGCTGCAGCTCTTCCACCTTCAGCTTGGTGCCAGCGGCAAACGTGCCGATCAGCACATCTTTGCGCAAGCGCGTGAACGCCTGTTCGACCAAAGGGACTTCAGCCATGGGGATGCTCCTTCAGGTGCACAAGGTCTGAAAAGCCGCCAGCTGCAGTTTCAGCACCTGGCGCGTGGGTTCGTCGGTCAGTTGCCCGGCCGCATCGAATTTGGTGCCGGCGTGTGTGATGAAAATTTCGGGTTTGAGCAGCACCTTGGCCTCCAGGCAGTGCAGCACACGGCGCAGCTCGTACTGCATGCGCGCGGTGCCCAGCGGGCCCGTGCCCGCGCCCATGATGGCCACGGGCTTGTGTTTGAGCGGCTGCTCGGGCAGGCGCGACAGCCAGTCCAGCAGGTTCTTGAAGCCGCCGGGCAGGCTGAAGTTGTATTCGGGGCAGGCGATCAGCACGCCATCGGCCGCGCGGATGGCATCGGCCACGGCCAAGACGCTGGGTGGCCAGCCACGCGCCTGGTCATCGGCGTCGAAGAAGGGGACATCGCGGTAGGCGAGCATCTGCAGCGACATGCCGGCGGGCATGAGTTCGGCGGCGGCGTTCAAGGCGGCGCGGTTCAGTGAACCGGCGCGCAGGCTCCCACACAGACCGACCAAGCGAAGGGAACGGCTGGAAGAGGATGAGGTGTTGCTGTTTTCTTGCATTTCCAGATTTTATGCATAAAGACGGCAATTGTGCGATGTGCCGACGACCCTCATGTTGCACGGCCGCCGGTTTTTCGTGGGCGGGCCGAAGCGTCGGAGAACAGTTCCATCAGCAGCGATGTCGCGCAGCCGGGTCTGGAAGAAGCCGGTCTGCAGATCGGGCAACCGGCCGATGGACAGGTCCACCGCGCCCCTGGCCATGTTGTCCTTGAGGTGGCCGGTGTGCCTTGGGGGTGGTCCCACCCAGGCTGGGGCCGTTCAAATCAGACCCGCGTAGGCACCGCCATCCATCTGAAGGTTCTGACCGGTCATGAAGCCCGCCCTGGCGCCACACAGAAAAGCGCAGGCCGCGCCGAACTCCGCCGGGTCGCCGAAACGCTTGGCAGGCAGGGTATCGGTGATCTGGCGCCGGGCGGCCTCCAGGCTGATGCCCTGCTGCTGCATCAGGCGTTGCGCCATGAAGGCTTGGCGCGGTGTGTCGAAACGCTCGGGCAGCAGGTTGTTGAGGGTCACGTTGTCGACGATGGCTTCGCGCGACAAGGCCTTGCACAGCGCGGTGAGTGCGGCGCGGGCGGCGGTGGACAAGCCCATGGCCGCGTGCGGCGACTTGACCATGGCGGAGGTGATGTTGACGATGCGCCCGAAGCGGCGCTCGCGCATCCCCGGCAGGATGGCCTGGATCAGGAAGGTCGCGGCAAGCAGGTTGCTCTCCAGCGCCCCAATCCACGCCGCGTGGTCCCAGTCCGCCAGCTGGCCGGGCGGTGGGCCGGCGTTGTTGTTCACCAGGATGTCGGGTGCCGGGCAGGCGGCCAGCAGCGCGGCGCGTCCGGTTGTGGTGACGATGTCGGCCTGAACGGGCGTCACGATGGCGCCGGTCTCCCGCCGCAAGGCCTGCGCCGCCCGCTCCAGCTTGGGCAGGTCCCGGCCATTGATGAAGACCTCACAGCCTTCCTGTGCCAGGGCGAGCGCACAAGCGTAACCCAGGCCTTGCGACGAAGCGCACACCAGCGCCTTCTTGCCTTGAATGCCGAGATCCATACCGTCTTTCCTAGGGGGGCTGTCAGTGCCGGGGACTGTCTGGTGGCATCACGCAGCGGGCTGCAGGTCCGCGAAGCGCCTGCCTTCCCGCACCAGCTGTTCCAGCAAGGGCGCGGGCTGCCACCAGTGGCCGTACCGGGCGTGCAGCTGCTGGATGTCGGCCAGCACGTTCGCCAGGCCGATGCGGTCCGCCAGGTACATCGGCCCGCCGTGGTGGGCCGGGAAGCCATAGCCGGTCAGGTAGGTGATGTCGATGTCGCTCGGACGCAGGGCGATGCCGTGTTCCAGCAGACGGGCGCCCTCGTTGACCATGCCGTAGAGGCAGCGTTTGATGATGTCGTCTTCGCTGATGGGCTGGCGCACGATGCCCATGCGCGCCGACTCTTCGACGATGAAGCGCTCCAGCTCGGGGTCGCGCTGCGGGGTGCGGTCGCCTGCTTCGTAGCGGTACCAGCCCTTGCCGCTTTTCTGCCCCAGACGGCCCAGGTCGCAGAGTTTCATGATCAGGTCGTTCCAGCGCCGGTCGGTCGGGCGTGTGGTCATCTGGGCCTTGCGGGTCTGGTAGCCCACGTCGTTGCCCGCCATGTCGTGCACCGCGAAGATGCCCATGGCGTAGCCGAACTTTTTCAGCGCCGCGTCCACCTCGTGCGGCAGGGCACCGTCTTCCACCAGGAAGTGGGCCTCGCGGGTGTAGTTTCGGAACAGCGCGTTGCCGATGAAGCCGGGGTAGATGCGCGAGAGCACCGCGATCTTGCCCATGCGCCGGCCCAGGTCCATCAGGGTGGCGATCACGTCGGGCGCCGTTCGGGCGCCCCGCACCACCTCCAGCAGCTTCATGACGTGCGCCGGGCTGAAGAAGTGCGCGCCGACCACGTCCTGCGGGCGCGACGTGACCGCAGCGATGGCATCCACGTCCAGGCCCGAGGTGTTGGTTGCCAGGATCGCACCGGGTTTGCAGTGGGCATCGAGCTGACGAAAGATGTCCTGCTTCAGCCCCATGTCTTCAAAGACGGCCTCGATCACCATGTCGGCGTCTTTCACATCGGCCATCGCCAGCGAGCCCGTGATCAGTGCCAGGCGTTGGTCCATGTCGGTCTGGCTGAGCTTGCCGCGCTTGACGGTGGTGGCGTAGTTGTCTTTCACGCGGGACAGGCCACGCGCCAACCCCTGCTCGCTGCTGTCGATCAGGGTGACGGGCATGCCGATGTTGGCCAGCGACATGGCGATGCCGCCGCCCATGGTGCCGGCACCGATGACGGCGACCCGGCGCAGCGGGCGCAGCGGCGTGTGGGCCGGGATGTCAGGGATGTTCGCGGCCTGGGTGGTGGCCATGCGAGCGTGGGCCTCGGCGCGGGCGCGCTCCTCGTCGCTGACGGTGAACAGGTCAATGGTGTTCATGGACATCGCTCAGGCCTGGTTGTCTTGCAGCTTCTTGGCCTTGCCATCGACGAACTCGCGCAGGCGCGCCTCGGCCTCCGGCGGACGCGCGCGGGCGGAGTTGAGCTGCTCGACGAAGAGGCCGTCGTCGTGCGACATGTCGTGGATGCGCGGCAGCACATTGATGATCATCCAGTTGGTGTCCAGGCTGTTCTTGCCAATCCGCGCCGCCAGCTCCCGGGCCTTGGGGAGGGCTTCGCCGGCCGGCGTGACGTAGCGCACCACGTGTTCCTGCAGGCCCTCGGCGGGGCTGAGCAGGCGGCCGGTCAGCATCATGTCCATCATCACCGTGGTGCCCACCACGCGCTGGATGCGCACGGTGCCGCCACCACCCACGAAGATGCCGCGCTGGCCCTCGGGCAGGCCGAACAGCGCGGTCTCATCGCACACACGCACGTGGGCCGCCGTGGCCAGCTCCAGCCCGCCACCGACCACCGCGCCGTGCAGCGCCGCCACGAAGGGTATCGGACCGCGGGCGATCAGGTCGAACACCTCGTGCCAGTTGTGGCGCTTGCGTTTGCGCGGTGCCTTGATCTGCCCGGTGGCACGGGCCAGCGCCTCGGCGAGGTCCAGGCCGGCGCAGAAGTTGCTGCCGTGACCGAACAGCACGGCCACGTCGGCCTCTTCGTGGGCGCGCAGCACCGCCGCGCGCAACTCGTCTACCAGCGGGTCGTTGATGGCGTTGCGTTTGTCCGGGCGGTTCAGTCCGATCAGGGCGATGGCGCCGTCGAGTTGGTAGGTGATAAGGGGTTCGCTCATGAGGCGGCTTTCGGTTTTGGAATGGCGAGGTCGGGGCTCAGAGATCGAGCACCAGCTTGGGGGTCTTGGCGCCGGAGCAGCAGACCATCATGCGGTCGCCCACGGCGCGTTCGGCATCGGTCAGCACCAGGTCGCGGTGGTCGGGCGTGCCTTCGAGCACGCGCACTTCGCAGGTGCCGCACACACCCTCACGGCAAGAAAACGGGGGCTCGACCTGGATGGCGATCAGGCAGTCCAGGATGGACTTGCCCGCAGGCACCTCCAGCGTCTTGCGGCTGCGCGCAAGTTCCACCGTGAAGCCACCGTCGGTGGCGGCGGCTTCCTTGGCTGCAAAGTACTCGCGGTGCACACGAGCGGGCGGCAGCCCGGCCGCAGCCTGCTCATAGGCCTCCAGCATGGGCAACGGGCCGCAGCAGTACACGTGTGCGCCGTCGGGCAGCTCGTTCACGATACGGCGCAGGTCCAGCATCTGTCCACCGGGTGCCTGGTCAAAGTTCAGCCGCACCTCGGCGCCCGGCTGTCCCTGGTGTTGGGCCAGCACCGCCAGAAAGCCCGCGTGCTCGCGGGTGCGCGCGGTGTAGTGCAGTCGCCAGGGCGTGCCCAGCGCCTGCGAGCGCGCGATCATGCCCAGCATGGGCGTGATGCCGATGCCGCCGGCGATGAACACGTTGAACGGCGCGCTCTCGTCGAGCGGAAAGTTGTTGCGCGGCTCGCTGATGGTGAGCACGTCGCCCGCGCGCAGGGCTTCGTGCACATGGCGTGAACCGCCGCGCGACTTCGGGTCGCGGTTCACCCCGATGCAATAGCGCTGCGTCTCCTGCGGATCGTTGAGCAGCGAATAGCTGCGCACCAGCGGGCCGCCGGGGGTGTTCAGGTGCAGGTCGATGTGTGCGCCGGCGCTGAACGCGGGCAGGCGCTGGGCGGGAGGAAGGGGCACCAGCTCGAAACTGAGGATGTGCTCGGCCTCGAAGGTGATGGACCGCAGGCGAACCTGGAGGGTGGATGAAAGGGTCACGGATGGGTCTTTCAGGAGTCCAGCGCTGACAGGGGCTGGCCGGCGCGGAAGATGTCTTCGCTCGGCATCGCTCACTCGGCCTTGAAGCCGGAGGCCTTGATGATGGGCTCCCAGTGCGCCAGCTCCGCGCGC
The DNA here is from genome assembly GCA_964442375.1 of uncultured Hydrogenophaga sp. Classification (GTDB taxonomy): domain Bacteria; phylum Pseudomonadota; class Gammaproteobacteria; order Burkholderiales; family Burkholderiaceae_C; genus Hydrogenophaga. Next base: position 13,264 of record CAYUAH010000002.1, read on the forward strand.
TGCAGCTTGTCCATCTCGGCGCCGTTGCGGTAGTGCGGCTGCACCCAAAGGCGTTGGGTCATCTGCTCCCTGGTCTCGGGCATCAGCAGCACCTGCTGGACGGCCTTCTGCATGCGCTCGATCTCGGCGGCGGGTGTGCCCGCACGGGCCCACATGCCGGTCCAGCCTTCGCCCGAGGTGACGTCGATGCCCTGCTCGGCAAAGGTCGGGATGTCGGGCATCAGCGGTGAACGTTCTTTGGTGAAGATGCCGATCACGCGGATCTTGCCGGCGCGGTGGTGCGCCATCATGCCGTCCATGAGGCTGATGGCCGAAGGCACGTGCCCCCCCAGCAGGTCGTTGACCATGGGCGGCGAGCCCTTGTAGGGCGTCACGGGCAGGTCGATGCCGGCGGTTTTGGCCAGCTGCTCGCCCAGGAAGCCGTTCTGCCCGCCGAGGCCGGGCGTGCCGAAGCTGCCCTTGCCGGGGTTTTTCCTGACCCATTCAACGAATTCGCGCGCATTCGTCACCCCGGTGTTCAGGGCCACCCCCATGCCCAGCGGGTAGGAGGCGAAGGTGGCCACCGGGGTGAAGTCCTTCACGATGTTCCAGCGGATCTGGTGGCCGAACACCAGCATCTGGAAGGTGGGTGTGGCGTTGGGGGCAACCATGAAGGTCAGGCCGTCGGCCGGCGCCGCCAGCACCGCGTCGGCGGCCATGCGCCCGCCGACCCCGGCCCGGTTGTCGACGATCACCGGTTGCCCCAGCAGGTTGGGCAATCGGTCGGCGACCACGCGGGCGATGGCGTCGGTGGCACCACCCGGCGGGAAGCCCACGAGGATGCGGATGGGGGGCTTGGTCTGGGCCCAGCCGGCCAGGGGCAGTGCCAGCAGGGCGCCACAGGACAACAGGATGTGACGGCGTTTGAGGGTCATGTTTGTCTCCAGGGAAGGGCCTGCACGGGCCAGGCGGTCCGGTGGGCCCGAGGTGTCTGTGCACCTTCTCGGACCGATGAAAAGTTGGTGTCAGGCGTCGGCCTGGGCACGCCAGTCGGCACCCGTGGGCAGCACCACGCCCACCGAACGGATCTTTCGGTAATTCAGGTCAGGGTGGTGGGCCATGGTCGGCGCCTTGCCCTCCATGAACTCGCGCGCGGCCTTCAGCAGCGCCTGGCGCACGCGGATGACGGCGCCGTCGGCGGAGCAGAGTTGCTCGTCGGTGCGGTCGGCAATCGGCCCCTGGCTCAGGAACATGGCGAAGTCTTCGGTGCCCAGGTGCTGCGGGAAGCCGGTCTTGTGGCCGCGTTTCATGATGTCGCGGTTCTGGCCCCAGTTGTCTTTGGCGGCACCCGGCGGCAGGGGCGGGAAGTTCCACACGTCGGGCGTGGCCGACATGATGGTCATGCCCAGGGCGCGGTGCGGGTTGTAGTGAACGAACCAGGCGCGGTGCGTCACATCGTCCACCGGCGTGGAGAAGAACACCGTGGTCGGGCCCTGCTCGTCGGGCGGGCAGATGATGCCGTACCACGGCATCACAAAGTTGTTGACCCGCGCGTAGGTGTTGCCGTCGGGCAGGGCGCGCAGGGCGGCGTAACGGTAGCCGTAAGGGCGCTCCTCGAACTCCAGCTTGGGCGCCAGCGCCTTGGTCATGAGCATGCGCTGGTTGCCGCCACCGGCCGTGAGCTGGGTGGTGGACTCGTGCAGCACGCCCACGTGCGAGGAGTCCATGGACGCCTCCACGCCCTGCACCCAGTTGGTGGGCACCTCCACGCTGGTCACCGAGCGCTGGGTCACCGGCAGGTCCATGAACGGCAGGTCGGGGAAGGGGGGTGGTGTGTCGCCCGTGCCCAGCCAGACCCAGACGATGCCACCTCGGTCCACCGCGGTGTAGCGGTTCACCCGCACGTGCTGGCAGAACTGCTCCTGGTTGCCGGTGTGGTTGGGGGCTTCCACCACCTCGCCTTTGACGTTGAATTTCCAGCCGTGGTAGATGCAGCGGATGCCGTTGTCCTCGTTGCGGCCCAGTGCCAGCGAGGCCTTGCGGTGCGGGCACTGCTCATCGAGCACGCCGACGTCGCTGTTGGTGGCGCGAAAGGCGATGTAGTTCTTGCCCAGCAAGCGCACACGCACCGGCGCGCCATCGGCCTCCAGCTTGAACGAGGGCACGGCGGGCATCCAGTAGTGTTGGCGGATCATCTCGCCCATGGGGGCGCCGTTTTCGACGCGGGTCAGCAGGTCGTTGTCTTCTTTGCTCAGCGGCATGTCGTGTCTCCTCAGCAGTCCTCGTCTTTGCGGAAGGCGCGCGGGTACACGCGCCGGCAGTTGCACTCAAAGATGTTTTTCTTCTGTGCTTCCGTCAGCCAGTCGATGGCCTCGATGACCGGCTTCATGTCGTCGTAGTCGCGCCCGGTCAGTGGGTCGCGGGCGCTGCCTGTGCCGGGCTTTTCGGTGCCGAACAACACGTTGTCGGTGCCGGCCACCTTGAGCAGCAACTCCATCGCTTCGCTGCTGTAGTTGCAGGTGTCGAAGTAGAGCTTCCTGAGCTGTTCGTCGAAGCTTTCCTTCTCGCCCTTGCGCACGTTCCAGGAGCGGAAACGGCCCATCTGGTAGGGAATGGCGCCGCCGCCATGGGCCACCACGATCTTGAGATCGGGGAAGGTGTCGAAGGTCTTGGCGCCCAGCAGCGAGACGATGGAGATGGTCTCTTCGTTGAGGAACTTGAGCGTGTAGGACTCGCGCTCGCTGCAGCTGCTGGCGGAGTGGATGAGGCCGGGCACGTCGAGTTCGACCATCGCCTGGTAGAGCGGGTGCCAGTAGGGGTCACCCATGCCGGGCGGGTCACCCAGGCCCTCGGTCGGGTCGGGGTTGATGAGGCAGCCGACAAAACCGAGCTCGTTGACGCAGCGGCGCAGCTCCGGGATGGCGCGCCGTTCGAGCGCCTCGTCCATGAACTGCGGCAGGCCAGCCACGCCCCGGAAGCGGTCCGGGAACAGCTTGACGAACTCGGCGATCAGGCCGTTGCAATGCTGGGACCAGAGCTCGGTGACCTTGCCGGGTTTGACCGAGTGCATCTGAAGGTAGGGACGCGGGGAGATGAACTGGATGTCGGTGCCCACGGAATCCATGATGCGGATCTGGTCCTCGGCCACCTTGCGGATCGAGGCTTCCGGAATCTTGGGCAAGGTGTAGGGGTTGGCACGCCCGCCGACGAGCTCCGCCATGAAGCGGAAGCTTTCTGGCGGCATGTGAATGTGGGCGTGGGAATCGATGATCATGAAGCGGCGTCTCCGTTGGAAGTGGTTTGGGGGGGTGACTGAACGAAAGCCATGACCTCGATCTGCAGCCACAGGCCGTGCTGGAGGTCTTGCACCACGATGTGGCGGGCCGGGCGGTCGTGCGGGTCCGGGAAACAGGCCAGCCACGCCGCGTTGAGGGCCTCACGCACCGAGTTGTCCTTGATCGTCACGCTGAACTTCGCCACGTCGTCCAGCGACGCCCCGCCCGCCTGCAGCACCGCCCGCAGGTTCGCGAACGTGTGGCGCACCTGGGTGGCTGCGTCGGCGGGGAGCTGGCCCGTCGCCGCGTCCTTGCCCGACACCGCCGAGGTACAGAGCAACGGGCCCACGCGGGCCGCTGCCGGGATGGGCGCGTTGTGCGAAGCGCCGGGGACGTCGATGGAGCGGGGAGGGCGTGGCATGGTGGAGACGGATGGGTGGGGGTTGGGCCGGGCGCGTCAGGACTCGCCGGCTTCGGTTTCGAACAGGCTCATGGGCATGCGGGCCAGGAATTCGGAGAACCCGGTGGAGCCCGAGGGCACGTGCAGGATCATTTGGTGGGCGGCGGTCGCTTCGTCACCGTCCTGGATGGCGCGTGCCACCTTCAGGTGGTCCTGCATCGACTTGTTGATCTGCGCCTTGGTCACGAAATTGCGCAGGCTGTAGCGGTAGATCTGTCGCCGAGCGGTGCGGATCAGGTCGGCCAGGTAGGGGTTGCGGCTGCCGACATAGATCACCTCGTGGAAGGCCGTGTTGGCCACGGCGTATTCCTCTGTACCGCCCTGGATCGCGGCGTCCTGGCATTGCTGCAGGGCCGCGTCCAGCTGGGTGCGCAGCGCGTCGTCCACCCGGCGGGCCGCCAGCCTGGCACACACGCCTTCAAGCTCACCAATGGTTTCCATGATGGCGCGCACCTGGCTGATGGACAGGCGGGCCACCGACATGCCCTGGCGCGGCGCGATGCGCACCAGGTCGCGCGCGGCCAGTTGCTGCAAAGCCTCACGCACCGGCGTGCGCGAAACCTGGAAACGTGCGGCCAGCGCGCGCTCGTCCAGCGGGCTGCCCGGGGGCAGCTTGCCGGATTCGATCTCCTCCTGCAGTGCATTGCGGATCTCGTTGGCCCGGCCGCCGCGCGGGCGCACGTCGTCGCTCGCCGCCAGTGCATCGGGGTCGGTCAGGGGGTCGAGTGGGGCAAGGTTTTCCATGGGCATGACAAATATACCTCCAAGTTGTCGTGGTATGCAATAAAAAACTTGATGGATGCCACAAAAGGTGGATCAAGCGACCAAGTCACATCCTAACCACTGCCTGCGGTGGCGGGCGAAAAACACCCAATTTCATAGACAAATGCCCAGCGATAAGCGAAAAATTCCTGCTCTTCCTGGCGTGATTCAAGCTTTGTTGGGCCTCGGTACAAACCCTATGAATCCAATTTTGTCTGTCGTGGTGTATTGTTACGCCTAGTTTTGTATGCCAGAATCACCTGAGAGAAAAACAAGTTGGTGCACTCAGGTGTCGCTTTTGACATACCAGAAAGGTGTTTTTGCATGTCTCAACCTGCTTCAGCGTGTGCGTCGGCGGTTTTGCCGATCGACCGGATCCTGCGGCCACGCTCCATCGTGATCGTGGGCGCCTCAGCGGACCCGCGTTCCTTCGGTGGCTTCGTGCAGGGCAACCTGGACCGTTTTGGCTACGACGGTGCGCTGCACCTGGTCAGCCGCAGCAGCGATGAAATCCAGGGCCGTCCCTGTGTGAAGACCATAGCCGCGCTGCCCGAGGGCATCGACCTGGCGGTGCTGGCCATTCCCGAGGCGGGCGTGATGGACGCGGTGACGGCCCTGGCCGCGCGCCGTTGCCATGCGGCGGTGCTGTTCGCTTCGGGCTATGCGGAGGCAGGCGAGGAGGGCCAGGCACGGCAGCGGGCGCTGGCCGAGGCGGCGCGCACCGCAGGCATCCTGCTGGTGGGCCCGAACTGCATGGGCTTCACCAACCTGGCGGCGGGCGTGCCCGTGACCTTCGAGCCGCTGGCGGCGCGCGAGCGCGAGCAGCGCCCCGGGGTCGGCGTGGTCGCGCAAAGCGGCTTCATGGCCGCCAACCTGCGCGACGCGTTCCTCGCCCGTGGCGTGCCCGTGACCTCGGTGTTTTCCACCGGCAACGAGGTGTCGGTCGCGGTTGAAGACGTGCTGGCGCACCACATCGGCGATGCGCAGACCCGTGTCATCACGGTGTATGCCGAGCAGATCCGCCGTCCGCAGCTGTTCCTGCAGCTCGCGGCGCAAGCGCGGGCTGCGGGCAAGCCGCTGGTCTTGCTGATGCCGGGGCGCAGCGCCCGGGCCCGCGAGGCCGCGCAATCTCACACCGGCGCATTGGCCGGCGACCACGCCACGGCCAGCGCGCTGCTCCAGCGCGAGGCGGTGGTGGTGGTCGGTTCGCTGGACGAGCTGCTCGACACCAGCGCCATCCTGCTGCGCTACCCGCAGCCGCCGGCGGGCGGCACGGCGTTCATGACCGGCTCCGGCGCCATGAAGAACATCGCGCTCGATTTCGCCGACGACCTCGGCCTGGCGCTGCCCGAGCTCACCGCGCCGACCGTTGCCAAACTCACCGGGTTGCTGCCGGCCTACGCCGTGCCCGAGAACCCGCTGGACTACACCACCATCGGCGTGCGCCAGCCGGGCCTGATCGGCGAGCTGCTGCTGACCCTGCTGGACGACGAGCGCATCGGCAACCTCGTGCTGGCCATTCCAGTAGGTCCCGAGATGGCGCAGCGCGACAAGGCCGAGCACATCGTCCCCGCCATCGCGCGCGCCACCAAGCCCGCCGTGCTGGTGCTCACAGGCGACGGCAGCGCCGTGGAGCCGTTCTTCACCGACGCCATCACGGCCAGCGGGGTGCCGCTGTTCCGCTCGGCCGACCGTGCCCTGCGCGCCCTGCGCCAGGTGGCCTCCTATGGCGAGGCCCTGCAGCGCGCCGCCCGCGCCAGCCGCGAACTGCCGTCCGTTCAGCCTTTGCCGGGCGCGGTGCCGGTCAATGGCATCTATCCGGAATACCAGGGCAAGGCCTGGCTGGCCCAGGCGGGGCTGGCCGTGCCCCGGGGCGCGCTGGCCACCAGCGCCGACGAGGCGGTGCGCGTGGCGGCCACCGTGGGCTACCCCGTGGTGCTCAAGGCGCAAGCCAGCGAACTGCCGCACAAGAGCGACGTGGGCGGCGTGCTGGTGGGCCTGGCCGACGAGGCCGCCCTGCGCGATGGCTGGACGCGCCTGCACGCCAGCGTGGCGAGCCACCGGCCCGAGCTGCTGCTGGACGGCGCGCTGGTCGAGGCCATGGGGCCGCGCGGGCTGGAGCTGGTGGTGGGCGCCAAACGCGACGCCGAATGGGGCCCCGTGGTGCTCGTGGGCCTGGGTGGCATCTGGATCGAGGCCCTCAAGGACGTGCGCCTGATCCCGGCCGATATGGCGGTGGACGACATCGTGGTGGAGCTGGGGCGCCTGAAGGCTGCGGCGGTGCTGCAAGGCATCCGTGGCGCGGCGGGGGCGGACCTGCACGCGATTGCCCAGGTGGTTGCGCAGGTGGGGGCGCAGATGCGGGCCAACCCCGCCATCACCGAGATCGACATCAACCCCCTGGTGGCTTATCCGGCCGGGTCGGCCCAGCCGGTGCTGGCGCTGGATGCGCTGGTGGTGGCGACGTCCGTCTGACCAGGTGAGAGAGACCCGACCATGAAACTTCAGTTTTCCGCCGCCGACCAGGCCTTCCGCCTGGAAGTGCGCGCCTTCGTCCAAGCGCATCTGCCGGCCGACATCCGCCGCAAGGTGGAACTGGGCCTGCGCCTGGAACACGCCGACTACGTGACGTGGTTCCGCATCCTCGAAGCCCAAGGCTGGCTCACGCCGGGCTGGCCGGTGGCGCATGGCGGCCCAGGCTGGAGCCATGTGCAGCGCTACATCTTCGACGAAGAGACCCTGCTGGGCGGCGCGCCGCGCATCATTGCCAGCGGCATCCAGATGCTGGGGCCGGTGCTGCACGCCTTCGGCACCGAAGAACAGAAACGCAAGTACCTGCCCGACATCCGCCAAAGCAACACCTGGTGGGCGCAAGGCTTCTCGGAGCCGGGTGCCGGCTCCGACCTGGCCGCCGTGCGCACCACCGCCGTGCTGGAGCCCGATGGCAAACACTTCGTGGTCAACGGCCACAAGGTCTGGACCTCGTACGCCCACTGGTGTTCGATGATGTTCGCGCTGGTGCGCACCGACCCCCATGCCAGCAAGCCGCAGGAGGGCATTTCCTTTCTGTTGATCGACATGGCCTCGCCCGGCCTCACGGTGCGCCCGATCCGCATGCTCGAAGGTGGCACCGACCTCAACGAGTGTTACCTCGACAACGTGCGCGTGCCGGTGGAGAACCTGGTGGGCGAGCTGCACAAGGGCTGGTCCTACGGCAAGTACCTGCTGGGCCACGAGCGCACCGGCATTGCCGGCATCGGCTCCTGCAAGCAGCAACTGGCCCGCGCCCGCCAGCTCGCCGAGCAGCAGGGGCTGGGCGACGACCCCGTGCTGCAGGCGCGGCTGGCCCAGTTCGACGTCGAGCTGATGGCGCTGGAGTTCACCGCCTTGCGCCTGCTGAGCGCCCACCAGCAAAGCCGCACGCCCGCGGTGGAGGCGTCGATGCTCAAGGTGCGTGGCACCGAACTGCGCCAGGCCATCTTCGAGGCGCTGCTCGACATCGCCGGGCCCGATGCGGTGCCGTTTTCGCTGGATGCGCAGCATCTGGAGCAGCTGGACGAGGCGGTCACCGACCCCACGCTGGTGGCCCTGGCCGCCAACTGCCTCGACGCCCGCAAGCTCACGATTTACGGCGGGACCAACGAGGTGCAGCGCAACCTGATTGCCCGGGCCACGCTCGACGCGTTCTGAGCCCTGACCACGGCCGCAGCCCCAAGGACACGACATGGACTTCTCTCTGAACGACGATCACCTGGCGTTGCGCGAAGCGGTGCAACGCTTCTGCGACGGTGAGTACCCCGCCGAACACCGCGGCAACCCCGAGACGCCCGAGCAGGCGCGGGGCCGCTGGGCCGGCATGGCCGGGCTGGGCCTGTTGGGCCTGCCTTTCCCGGCCAACGCCAGTGGCAGCGAGCAGGGCCCGGTGGAGGTGATGCTGGTGGCCCAGGAGCTGGGGCGCGCCCTGGGTGGCGGCGCATTTGTGGCCAGCACGGTGATGGCCGGCCAGTTGCTGATGCGCCTGGGTTCGCCCGCACAACAGCAGCGGTGGCTGCCCGGCCTGGCCAGCGGCGAGCTGCAGGCCAGCGTGGCCCTGTACGAGGACGGCGCCCGCTATGAATGGCAGCACGTGCAGTTGCAGGCCCGCGCCAACCCGCAGGGCCATGTGCTCAACGGCCGCAAGACCGGCGTGTTGCAGGGCGACAGCGCCGGCCTGCTGCTGGTGGTGGCGCGCACCGGGGGGCAGGGCGCCGAGCGCCAGGGCCTGACGGTGTTTGTGGTGGACGCCGACACACCCGGTGTGCAGGTGCGGGGTTTCGACACACTGGACGGCCGCCGCGCAGCCCACGTCACGCTGAGCGATGTGGTGGTGCCAGCCGATAGGTTGCTTGGTGCGCCCGGTGAAGCGGCCGACGCGGTGGAGGCCGCGCTGGATGCGGCCATCGCCGCCCTGTGTGCCGAGGCCGTGGGTGTGGTGGATGCGCTCATGGTGCACACCGCCGAGCACCTGCGCACACGCAAACAGTTTGGTGCGCCGCTGGCGAAGTTCCAGGTGCTGCAGCACCGCGTGGCCGACATGGCCATCGCCCTGGAGCAGCTCAAGTCCATGGCCTGCGCCGCCGCCATGGCGGTGGACGCTGGCGAGCCGGTGCAGCGCCGCCGGCTGGTGTCGGCCGCCAAGGTGCTGGTGAGCCAGTGGGGGCGCCAGCTCGGTCTGTCGGCGATCCAGATGCACGGCGCCATGGGCATGACCGACGAGTGCCGGGTCAGCCACTGCGCCAAGCGCCTGATCGTGATCGGGCAACTGTTTGGCGACGCCAGCTGGCACCTGAAACGGGTGTGAGCGGTGGGTCGCGGGGCAGGTCAGTTTTCAGCCGTCATTTCAACCATCAGGAGACAAGCAAGATGAACCGCAAGATTTTCACGGCCGTGGTGGCCGCCGCCCTGCTGGGCATGGGGCTCCATGCGCAGGCGCAAGACAAACCCGTCATCAGGTTCCTGGTCGGCTTCCCCCCGGGTGGTTCGACGGACACCGTCGCCCGCGTGCTGGCTGACAAGATGTCGGTGGTGCTCAAGCAGACCATCATCGTCGAGAACAAGGCGGGTGCGGGTGGCCGCCTGGCCGCCCAGACGCTCAAGACCAGCGCCGCCGATGGCCTCACCTACATGATCGCGCCCAACGCCACACCGGTGTTCCAGACGCTGCTGTACCCACCCGAGGTGTTGAAGTACGACATGCTCAAAGACTTCGCGCCCGTGGGGGTGGTGGTGTCTTACCCGCTGGCGCTGGCGGTGGGCCAGCAGACCGGTGTGAAAACCGCCAAGGAATACGTGGCCTGGGTCAAGGCCAATGCCAAGGGCGGCAGCTTTGGTACGGCCGGGGCCGGTGGCCACACGCACTTCAGCGGCATCCAGCTCGGCAAAGCCATTGGCGTGGACCTGCAGGTCGTTCCTTACCGCGGCAATGGCCCCCTGGTGATCGACTTGCTGGGCGGCCAGGTACCGGCCGGCATCATGACCGCAGGCGACATCCTGCCGAACCAGAAGAGCGGCAAGGTGCACGTGGTGGGCGTGTTTGGCGCCCAGCGGTCGCCCCTGTTGCCCGACGTGCCCACCTTCAAGGAGCAAGGCATCCACATCGACACCGGCGACGCCTGGACCGGCATGTGGGCCCCGGCCAACACACCCAGCGACAAACTGGCCCAGATGCAGAACGCCCTGAAGTACGCGCTGGCGCTGCCCGAAGTGCGCGACACCCTGATCAACAAGGCCACGCTGAACCCGGACTTCCGCCCGGCCGAAGACATGGATCGCCTGCAGCGCAAGGAGCTCGCCTATTGGGGCCCGGTCATCAAGGCCACCGGCTTCACGCCCGAACAGTGAAGCACCAGGCTTCAACCACCCGAAGACCACCACCATGAGCCTCAACGGATCCGCCTGCATCGTGGGCGCCTACGAACACCCCACGCGCAAGGCAGACGACCTGTCCGTGGTGCGCCTGCACGCCGACGTGGCCAAAGGCGCGCTGGACGACGCCGGCCTGTCCAAGAGCGACGTCGACGGCTATTTTTGCGCTGGCGACGCGCCCGGCCTGGGCACCACCACCGTGGCCGAGTACCTGGGCCTGAAGCTGCGCCATGTGGACTCGACCGAGTGCGGTGGTTCGGCGCCCATCCTGCATGTGGCGCACGCGGCCGAGGCCATCGCCGCCGGCCGCTGCAACGTGGCGCTGATCACCCTGGCGGGGCGCCCGCGCGCCCAGATGGCAGCGGCCCAGGCGGCGGCCAAGGAGGGCAAGGGCGGCAAGGCGCCGCTGGCCCTGCGCCCGCCCGACCCCGACGCGCCCGAGCTGGCCTTTGAACTGCCCTACGGCCCGGCCACCCAAAACCTGTACGCGGCCGTGGCCAAGCGCCACATGTTCGAGTTCGGCACCACGTCCGAACAGCTGGCCTGGATCAAGGTGGCCGCGTCGCACCACGCCCAGCACAACCCCCACGCCATGTTGCGCGACGTGGTCACGGTGGACGACGTGGTGAATTCACCGATGGTGAGCGATCCCCTGCACCGGTTGGACTGCTGTGTCATGAGCGACGGCGGCGGCGCCCTGATCGTCGCGCGGCCAGAAATCGCCCGCGAGCTGGCGCGCAAAAATGGTCGCCCTTTGGTGAGGGTGCGTGGCACCGGCGAAGCGCCCAAGCACGGCATGGGCGGTCACATGGACCTCACGTATTCGGCTGCGGCCTGGTCGGGCCCGATGGCGTTTGCCGAGGCCGGCGTCACGCCCGCCGACATCCAGTACGCCTCGCTCTACGACAGCTTCACCATCACGGTGCTGATGCAGCTTGAAGACCTGGGCTTCTGCAAGAAGGGCGAGGGTGGCCGCTTCGTGATGGACGGCAACCTGATCTCGGGCGTGGGCAAGCTGCCGTTCAACACGGACGGTGGCGGCCTGTGCAACAACCACCCGGCCAACCGCGGCGGCATCACCAAGGTCATCGAGGCCGTGCGCCAGCTGCGTGGCGAAGCCCACCCGGCCGTGCAGGTGCCCAACTGTGGCCTGGCGCTGGCCAGCGGCATCGGCGGTGCGCTGGCGTCGCGCCACACCGCGGCCACCCTGATTCTGGAAAGGGTTTGAACACCATGAGCATCCCCGACACCCAGCAACACACCCCCGCTCGACCGCCTGCGCCCGCCGCCGGCCCGCGCAAGATTCCGGCGCCCCGCGTGCTGCCCGAAACCCTGGCGTACTGGACAGCCGCCGACGAAGGCCGCCTGCTCATCAAGCGGTGCAAGGCCTGCGGCGAGGTGCACCACTACCCGCGCGACATCTGCCCGCACTGCCTCAGCGCCGACACCGAGTGGCAACAGGCCGCAGGCACCGGCACCGTCTATTCCTTCAGCACCATGGGCCAGGGCGAAGCGGCCTACACGCTGGCCTTCATCACGTTGACCGAAGGCGTCACGCTGATGAGCAACCTGGTGGATTGCGACCCGGCGGCTGTGGTCATCGGGCAGGCGGTGCGCGTGGTCTTCAAGCCCAGCGAAGGCGGTCACGCCGTGCCCATGTTCACCCCCACATGAGATCACGCCCATGACCACCCCCGAACCGACCCCGCCGCGCAAAGGCCCGCTGTCGCGCTTCACCATCCTGGACGCGTCGCGCGTGCGTGCCGGCCCCACCGCCATCCGCACCTTCGCCGACCTGGGCGCGCGCGTCATCAAGCTGGAGATTCCGCCGGGCGCCCCTGGCGGCGACGACATGATCGGCGGGCGTGACCACAACCGCGCCGACTACGAAAACCTGCACCGCAACAAGGAAAGCCTGACCCTCAACATGAAGGCGCCCGAGGGGCTGACCATCCTGCACGCGCTGGTGAAAACGGCCGACGTGTTCATCGAGAACTACCGGCCCGATGTGAAGTACCGGCTGGGCATCGGCCCGGAGGACCTGCGCGCCATCAACCCCCGGCTGGTCTACGCCAGCATTTCGGGCTTCGGTCAGGACGGTCCCTACGCCAACTGGCCCGGCTTCGACTCCATTGCCCAGGGCATGGGCGGTCTCATGAGCCTGACCGGCCAACCCGAAGCCGGCCCCATGCGCGTGGGCATCCCGATTGCCGACCTCTGCTCGGGCCACTTCTGCGCCCAGGCCATCATGGCCGCGCTGCTGGAACGCGAGGTGACGGGCGAGGGCCAGTGGGTGCAGACCTCGCTGCTCGAATCGCAGATCGCCATGCTCGACTTCCAGGCCGCGCAATGGCTGATCGACCGCAAGGTGCCCAAGTCGACGGGCAACGAGCACCCGCTGACCGTGCCCACCGGCGTCTTTCCCACCAGCGACGGCTACATCAACCTGGCCGCCATCGGGCAGACCATGTGGAAGCGGCTGTGTGTGGCGCTGGAAGCGCCTGCGCTCATCGACGAGCCCGGCTTCGGCTCCGACCCCGAGCGCGTGCAGAACCGAGCCCGCGTGAACGCGGCCGTGGGCGCCGTCTTCGAGACCCGGACCACGGCCGAGTGGACCGAACGCCTGCTGAAGGCTGGTGTGCCATGTGGCCCCATCTACACCGTGGACCACATGTTCGAAGACCCGCAGGTCAAACACCTGGGCATCGCTCGCCCCATGCACCACCCGGAGCTGGGCGATATCGAGGTCGTGGGCCTGCCCATGCGGTTCTCGCGCCACCCGCGCAACGAGGGGCCGATGCGGCCCGCGCCGCACCAGGGCGACCAGACCGAGGCCATCCTGAGCGGCCTGGGCTACAGCCCGCAACGGATTGCCGAGCTGCGCGCCTTGTGTGTTGTCTGACGTATTTGCAAAGGCTGTCCCATGGCTCGACTCGTCGCCGCTTTCGGCTCTTCCCACAGCATCATGCTGGTCTCGCAGCGCGAAGACTGGCAACACGGTTTCCGGGTGATCGACACCAAGAACGTGCACTACTACGACAAAAGCGGCCACAAGACCGACTACGAGTCCCTGCTCGCAGCGGCGCCGGCCGGCGCTGAGGCCATGGTCACGCCCGAAAAAATGGGCGAGCGTTATGACGCGGCCGAGGCCGCCATGGACCAGCTGAGCCAGCGCATCCGCGACGCCAAGTTGGACGTGCTCCTGATCGTGGGCGACGACCAGACCGAGCTGTTCCGAACCACCAACAACCCGGCCTTTGCCATCTACTACGGCGAGACCATACGCAACACCGCGCGCGAGCCGGCCTCGCCCAGCGACAACTGGGTCAAGTCGGCGCGCATGTGGCGCCACGAGCCCGAGGTGGACCGTGACTACCCGGTGCAGAGCGACCTCGCCGAGTGGCTGATCCGCCAGCTGTGCGACCGAGACTTCGACATCGCCGCGATGGACGGCCTGGAGCGCGGCCAGTTCGAAGGCCATGCCTTCCAGTTCATCCACCGCCGCCTGCTCAAGGATCAGGTGCTGCCGGTGATCCCGGTGATCCTCAACACCTTCGACCCACCCAACCAGCCCACACCGCGCCGCTGTGTGGCCTTGGGTGCCGCGCTGCGCGAGCTGATTGCGGCCTGGCCGCAGGACCTGCGCGTGGGCGTCATCGCCTCCGGCGGCCTGAGCCACTTTGTGGTGGACGAGGCGCTGGACCAGCAGGTCATCACAGCGATCCGGAACAAGGACAGCGCCGCGCTCGCCGCGCTGGACCCCAAGCTGCTGCAGGCCGGCAGCTCGGAGATCCGCAACTGGGTGGTGGTGGGCGAGATGGCCCGCGACCTCGACCTCGAATGGGTCGAGTACCAGCCTGGCTACCGCAGCCCGGCTTTGACCGGCACCGGGTTGGCCTTCGCCGCCTGGAAAACCCTTTTCTGAACCCTGTTCCTGGAACCCGCTATGAGCGATCACAACGTACAACGCTTGCGCCGTCTCGACGCCTGCACCGTCTCCGATGCCCTGGACAAACTGCAGCTGCCCGGTGTCGTCACGGGCCTGACCCAGCGCAGCGGCGCAGGCCGCATCGCCGGGCGCGCCGTCACCATGAAGGTGGGCCCGGGTGAGCCGCCGCCCGGCCCGGCCAAACACCTGGGCTGCACGGCCATCGAACAGTCGGACGCCGACAAGGTCATCGTGGTCGAGCAGCGCTCGGGCCTGGAAGCCGGTTGCTGGGGCGGCCTGCTGACGCTGGGCGCCAAGGTGCGCGGCGTGGCCGGTGTGGTGGCCGACGGGCCCTTGCGCGACGTGGACGAAGCCATGGCCTTCGAGTTCCCGGTGTTCAGCCGCAGCCTGACCTCGCGCACCGCACGTGGCCGCGTGGTGGAGCTGGGTGTGCAGGTGCCCGTGACCATCGGCGCGGTGCAGGGCGGCGAGGTCACCGTGATGCCCGGCGACTACGTGCTGGCCGACCGCAGCGCGGTGATCTTCATTGCCGCCGGCGACATCGACCGTGTGCTGGAAGCTGCGGAAATGATCGTCGCCAAGGAGGCCGCGATGGCCAAGGCGATCCTGGCGGGCACGCCGATCGGCGAGGTGATGGGCGGCAATTACGAACACATGCTGAACACGTGACATCCCTTCGCACAACCCTTGTGCAGACAACAGGAGCCTTTTATGAGTGACACCGACAACAACGTGGCGCGTGCCGCCCGGCTGGACACGCCGACCTTGTCCGACGCATTGGACAAGCTGGGCATCCTCGGCCAGTGCCACAAGATCAAGCCGCGCGATGCGAGTTTCCGCATGGCCGGGCGCGCCTGGACGCTCAAGTACGGCCCGGCTGCCCAGCCCTGCGGCACGGTGGGTGACTACATCGACGACGTGGCACCCGGCAGCGTGGTCGTGCTGGACAACAATGGCCGTGAAGACGCGACCGTGTGGGGCGACATCCTGACCGAAATCGCCCACCGCCGTGGCATCGCCGGTACCGTCATCAACGGCATCAACCGCGACACCCACCTGTGCCTGTCGCTGGGCTACCCGGTGTTCTCCATCGACCACTGGATGCGCACCGGCAAGGACCGCGTGCAGGTGGAAGCCACGGGTGTGCCGGTGAACATCGGCGGTGCGCGTGTGGCGCCGGGTGACATCCTCAAGGGCGACACCGACGGTGTGGTGGTCATCCCCAAAGAGCACGAAGACCGGGTGCTGGCCGTGGCAGAAGACATCGAGGCGGCCGAGAACCACATCCGGGCGGCCGCGCGCAGCGGTGCGCGCCTGGACGAAGCGCGCAAACAGTTCAAGTACCACCAGCTCCAGACCCGGGAGGCGTCATGAAGCCGCACGACGCCAGCTTGACCATACGGCGGGACTTCCAGCGCCTGAGCCCCGAGCTGGTGGCCGCCGCCGCCCGGCTTCCCACCGCGACGTTGCACGAGGCGGGGAAGAAGATCGGCGCCTTGCCCTCGGCGATCAAGCCGGTGGCGCCACAGTTCCGTTGCGCCGGCTCGGCGCTCACCGTGCACTCGCCCGGTGGCGACAACCTCTGGCTGCACCGCGCGCTGGACATCGCGCAGGCCGGCGACGTGATGGTGGTGTTTGCCAACGGCGCCCATGAGCACGGTTACTGGGGCGAGATCATGACCACCATGGCCAAAGTGCGTGGCATGGCGGGCCTGGTGATCGACGGTTGCGTGCGCGACGGCGTGTTGCTCGGCGAGATCGGCTTTCCGGTGTTTGCGCGGGGCCTGTGCGTCCAGGGCACAGGCAAGGACTTCGGCGCCATCGGCTGGATCAACCACCCGGTCGCCATGGGCAACGTGGTCGTGCACGCTGGCGACCTGATCGTTGGTGACACGGACGGCGTGGTGGCGATTCCGCACGCGCGCGCCGCCGAGGTGGTGGCAGCCGGTGAGCGGCGCGAAGCCGAAGAGGCGACCATCCTGCGCCGGTTGGAAGCGGGCGAAACCACCTTGTCGGTGTACGGCTGGCATTGATCCCGCAAGGCACACGATGACCGATCCGCAAGCCCCCGAGCCGTCCGCTCCCGTGCTGTCGGTGGACGCTGGCGTGGCCACCCTCACGCTGAACCGGCCGGCCCACCGCAACCGCCTGGAGGCGGGCGACCTGCTGGTCCTGCTGGAACAGTTTGATCGGGTGAATGCCGACCCGGCCATCCGTGTGTTGAAGCTCACGGCCAACACCCAGGGGCAACCCCGGCCCGTGTTCTGCGCCGGCTACCACCTCGGCAGCTTCAACGAACAGGACAACGACCCCCAGCTGTTCGAACGAGCGGCCAACGCGCTGGCAGCGCTGCGGCCCATCACGCTGTGTGCGCTCAACGGCAGCGTGTACGGCGGCGCCACCGACCTGATGCTGGCCTGCGACCTGAGTGTGGCCCTGACGGGCACCGAGTTCCGCATGCCCGCCACCGCGCTGGGCCTGCACTACTACCCCGGGGGCCTGCAGCGTTACGTGGCGCGGCTGGGCCTGACCGGAGCCAAGCGCGCCTTTCTGTCGGCGCGGCCTTTCAGCGCCGAGCGGCTGTGGCAGATGGGCTGCCTGGAGGCTTTGGTTGACGCCGAAGGCTTTGATGCCACCGTCAACCAGCTGGTGCGCGAGATCGCCGGCCTGGCGCCATTGGCCGTGCAGGCCACCAAGTGTTCACTCAACGAGATTGCCGCCGGTCAGATGGACATCGAAGCCATGCGGGCCCGGGAAGCGTTGACGGCCAGGAGCCGGGACTTTGCCGAGGGTCGCCTGGCCTTTCAGGAAAGGCGCGGTGCCCGCTTTGTTGGCGAATAGGTTTTATGGGCATTTGTCGCGACAGCGGCAGAGGGGCGTGCTGAGTGCGGCCGATGGACTCAACGCCCAATGGCCGGGCCTTAGAACAGTCGTGCCACGGGATCGACCGGCTTTTGGGGGCTCCCACGTCGGGCTGGCTCAGGAATTTGAGGGAACGTCACTGCGCATTCTGAGACGAGACGGAAGAAGTTGCCGCACTCAGGAACGGTGATCCGTTGGGCCTATCCAGCAGCAGCTCCAGGGGTTTTGGCCCCCGCAAATCCAGGCAGAGCGCTTTAAAAATCTCCAGTGCATTCATGTGTAGGTTACTTTTGTGGATCAGACCTACATCCACAACCACGGGAGGGCCATCAAGGCGCAAGCAGCTGACAGGCGATCGGCTGTATCCGCCCGTTTCCAAGGCGTAGGCCACCATGAGGGCGCTTGCATCGCTGATGGAGACCATTCGCTTGAGAAACTGTGCGTCGTTCGATTCGGTCAGGACAGGCGGATAGCCCTTGCCTTCAAAAATGGCGTCGGTAAGCGAGCGGGTGCCACTTTTGGGTTGAAACAGAGCGATAGGGAATTGGCGTAATTGATCCGGCGTCACCCGTTTTTGGGATGCCAGCGGATGACCGCTACGTACGATAAAGACGTGCTCGGCGCGCGCCAGTCTTACTTCACTCAAAGTTTCGTGCTGGCTTGTAAGGGGGCCAAACGCCACATCTGACGCACCAGTGAGGACACGCCGTACAGCGAGCTCCGCGCTTTCTGTGGCGGTGAAAACAAGCTCAATGGAGGGATATCTTTGACGGAATACCTCGCACAGGTCACCAAGAAGATAGGTGAAGGACATGGGCGTCGCGGCGATTCGCAAGATGCCTGACAGTGCTCCGTGTTTCGCGCTGGCGAAACGCCTCTCAAGCGCAGTGAACTCCGCAGAGATCCGGGCAAATGACTCCAAGACCGCACGCCCCGCAGCCGAGGGATAAGACTGGGGACGTGCTCGAATCAAAAGGGTTTCGCCCAGTTCCTCTTCAAGCTGACGTATCTGGTGGCTCAGGGCTGACTGTGTCAAGCCCAGCGTTGCTGCTGCTTCACCAAAATTTCCGCTGTCGGCGATCGCCTGCAAGGCTTTCAATTGCCGTATGTCCATGGGTTGATCAATTCAAGTGAGGACGATGAATTTGAGTCATGTGGGTGCAATAGAAATCTAATAGGCGGATCCTGATCTGCACTCTACATTCTGCCCCCATGGCAGAACGATCATTCAAGCAAGAAGTGCAAAAGTTGCGGGCAGGCGCGGGCACCGAGTTCCAGGGCGAAGGCATCCTGGCGGTCACCAAAGCCCTGCTCCAGTCCGGCGTTGCATACGTGGGCGGCTATCAAGGCTCGCCAGTGTCCCACCTCATGGACGTGCTTGCCGATGCAAGCGAAATCCTTGACGAACTCGGCGTGCATTTCGAGAGTTCGGCCAGCGAGGCCACGGCAGCGGCCATGTTCGGTGCGTCCGTTCACTACCCGCTGCGGGGTGCGATCACCTTCAAGTCCACGGTGGGCACAAACGTGGCCTCCGATGCCCTGTCCAACCTGGCATCGGGCGGTGTGACGGGCGGCTGCCTGGTAATTCTGGGCGAAGACTACGGGGAAGGTTCTTCGATCATCCAGGAGCGCTCCCACGCTTTTGCGATGAAATCCCAGATGTGGCTGCTGGACCCCAGGCCAAGCCACGGCGCGTTGGTTGATGCGGTGCAGAAGGGCTTTGAATTGTCGGAAGCCAGCCGCACGCCGGTCATGCTGACCATGCGCGTGCGCACCTGCCATGCACATGGCCACTTCATTGCGCAAAACAATGTGCGCCCGTCGTTCACTTTGAAAGACGCCATTGAGAACCCCCGCCGTGGGGTGGAGCGCATGGCGCTTGCGCCGGCGACGTTTGCGCACGAGCACGAGAAGGTCCATGAGCGCTGGCCCGCCGCAACCCGGTTCATCCGTGAGCAGGGGCTCAACGAGGTGTTCGAGAGCCCTGATGCGGTTGGTTGCGGTGTCGGCCTGATGGTCCAGGGTGGCTTGTACAACACCTTGATTCGCGCGCTGGAGCTGATGGGGCTGGCGGACATCTGGGGCTCGGCCCGATTGCCCATCTACGTCATGAACGTCGTCTACCCGGTGGTGGATGAGGAGGTGGTTGATTTCTGCCGCAAGTACCCGGCCGTGCTCATGCTGGAGGAGGGGCAGCCCGAGTTCATCGAGCAAACGCTTCAGACCGTGGTGGCTCGTGCGGATCTTGAAACCCGGGTCCATGGCAAGGACATGCTGCCGCGCGCTGGCGAGTACACCACGCTGGTGATGATGAAGGGCATCCGCAAGTTTCTGCAAAGGTACGCACCGGCGCTGCTGGAGATGGCACCGGTAGATTCAGGCGTCGCGGCCATGTTGGCCCCCAAGGTGATTCCCCTGATCCCCTCGATGCCCGGTGTCGCCCTGCAGGAGGCGCCAGGCGTGTTGCCCCGGCCGCCATCGTTTTGCACTGGCTGCCCGGAAAGACCCCTGTTCACGGCCATCAAGTTGGTGGAGCGAGAAATTGGCAAACACTACGTCAGCGCGGACATCGGCTGCCACCAGTTCGCGGCATTGGCGCCGTTCGACTTTGGCGCGACTTCCATGGGATACGGTCTGGGCGCCGCAGGCGCGGCAGCATTGAACGTGGAGGGGGCCGGCCGCCGCACCATCAGCGTGATGGGCGATGGCGGGTTCTGGCACAACGGTCTGACCTCGGGTGTCGGCAATGCCGTGTTCAACAAGAGCGACAACCTGATTGTGGTGGTGGACAACGGGTATTCCGCGGCCACGGGTGGCCAGGACATTCTGTCTTCCAGGGCGAAGAACGACAAGCGCACCACCAAGATGTCCATCGAGGGGGCGGTTCGTGGCACGGGGGTGAACTGGATCCGAACCGTCTCGAACACCTACAACCTCAAGAAGATGAAGGCGGCGGTGCGCGAGGCGCTGACCACCAGTGATCGTGGGCCCAAGGTGTTGATCGCTCAGTCGGAGTGCATGCTGAACAAGCAAAGGCGGGTCAAGCCGCTGATGCGCAAGCAAATCGCCCAGGGTGAGCGCGTCGTGACCGAACGCTTCGGCATCGACTCGGACACCTGTACCGGTGACCACTCCTGCATCCGCTTGTCTGGGTGCCCGTCCTTGAGCATCCGACCGAACCCGGACCCGCTGCGCAAAGATCCCATTGCCGTGGTGCAGTCCAGTTGCGTGGGTTGTGGGTTGTGTGGTGAGGTATCGCACGCTGCTGTGCTGTGTCCGTCCTTCTACCGCACGGAGTTGGTGAGCAATCCCAGTCGGGGTGAACGCCTTTGGGCACGCATCACCGCGGCCGTCACCACATTGTTGCAACGCCGTTTGGCTGCCCGGGAGTTCGTCCATGTTGCGTGAGGTGCCGATCAAGCCCATCAAGATCGCGATCCTGGCGATGGGTGGCGAAGGTGGTGGCGTGCTGGCCGACTGGATCGTCGATGCCGCCGAGGTGCAGGGTTACTACGCCCTGTCCACCTCGGTGCCAGGTGTGGCCCAGCGCACCGGCGCGACGATTTACTACGTGGAAGTCTTGCCGATGGCACGCGAGGCGGGGCGTACACCCGTCTTCAGCCTGATGCCGACACCGGGGGACGTGGACGTCGTGATCGCTTCGGAGCTGATGGAGTCGGCGCGCGCGGTACAGCGCGGTCTGGTCACGCCAGACAAGACCACCCTCATCACCTCGTCCCATAGGGTCTACGCCATGCCGGAAAAGATGGCCATGGGAGACGGCCGGGTGCCCTCCGAGCAGCTGCTTGAAGCGGGCCGAAAGGCAGCGCGGCACTGTGTGGTGCGTGACTTTTCCCGATTGACGGAACGCAGCGGCAGCGTCATCAGTGCCGTGTTGTTTGGCGCACTCGCGGCCGCCGAAGTGCTTCCTTGGGATCGCCAGGCGTTCGAGTCCGCCATCGAGCGCGGCGGCGTGGGCGTCTCGGCAAGCCTGAAGGCCTTTGCGGCGGGGTTTGATGCCTACCGCGACGACGAGAGCCAGAGCCCGCCCTTGGCGGAGCTTCCCCGTGACCTAGAGGACCCTCGCCTGCGCGAGCTCCTGCAGCGGGTGCGGAGCGACTTCCCGGCCGACATCGCGGACGTGGTTGCCCATGGCGTCAGGCGCACGGCCGACTACCAGGACCTGGCCTATGCCGCCGAATACCTGAACCGTCTGGCCCCGGTGGTGGCGCTGGACAAGCAGCTGGGTGTGGCGGGTTGGCGCCTGGCGCGGGAGACGGCGCGCTACCTGGCGCTGTGGATGACGTTTGAAGACACCTCCCGTGTGGCGGAGCTGAAGTTGCGGGCCTCCCGGTTCCAGCGCGTGGGGCGCGAAGTGCAGGTGAGCCAACAGCAGTTGATGCATATCAACGAGTACTTTCACCCGCGCTTGCAGGAGATCGCCGACATGCTGCCGCAGGGTCTGGGGAGTTGGCTCATGGCCAGCGGCACGCCACGCGCTCTGCTGGAGCGGGTCACCCAGCAGGGCCGCGTGGTTCGCACCACATCACTGACGGGATTCCTGATGCTCTACGTCGTGGCGGGTTGTCGTGGCTTTCGTCGCAAGTCCTTGCGCTACGTCAGGGAGAACGAGGCCATGCAGGCCTGGATGTCGCGTGTGACCAGAATCGCTCGGGTCGACTATGCGTTGGCCTGCGAGGTCGTGGAGTGCCAGCGTCTGATCAAGGGCTACGGCGACACGCATGCGCGAGGCATGTCCAACTATGAAACCATCATGTCCTTGGTGGAGGGGCGGACACGGACAACGGCGGAGCAAGTGCGTCAGTTGCGCGACGCCGCCCTGGCCGATGAGTCAGGCCAGAAACTGGCGCGTGCGCTGGAGACACAAGTCTCGCGCCATGCCGAGGAGGCGTGTGCATGACCACCTCGCATCGCGTCCCGCTGGAAGTCAGCTTCAAGCATTGCGATCCAGCCGGGATTGTGTTCTATCCCCGCTACGTCGAAATGCTCAACGACGTGGTCGAGCATTGGTTCCGACATGGGTTGGGCTGCGATTTTTTGACACTGCATGGGCCGCGCGGAATGGCCGTGCCTGTTGCCAAGCTGGAGGTGGACTTCAAAGTGCCGAGCGTGCTCGGCGACACCTTGCTTTGCCAATTGACCGTGCAACACGTCGGAAAGTCTTCCTTGCACCTGCGAATTGACGTGTTGGGGAACGGACTCTCCACCGAGGCGCAAATCAGGCTTTCAGCCAAGCTGACGCTTGTGTTTGTGGGCATGGAGGAGAAGCGTCCCATCGCTATTCCTTCTGATCTCCGGGAGGTGATCGGGGCGTATTTTGTCGGTCGCGAAACGCAGGACATGCCCCGCAGTCGGACGGGTGACTGTCCCGATCACCCATGAAATCTTCGTGCGCTTTCACGCCTTCGGCCCGCTTGGGATGAGCGGGTGTTTTAAACCCATTTTTTCCACGAGGTAAACATCATGAACTTCTCTGTATGTCGTCGGGTTGGTATTCTGGGCTTGAGTGCCCTCTGCGTGGCTTCTCTGGTGGCGGGGACATCCGTTCACGCGCAGACGCCTGGTCCAGCTTTCCCGAGCAAGCCGATACGGGTGGTGGTCCCTTTCCCGGCGGGTGGTGCCGTGGACACTTTTGTGCGAACGATCGGACCCGAGTTGGAGCGGCAACTTGGCCAAAGCATCGTGGTGTTCAACAAGCCCGGCGGCGGCTCGCAGATCGCGGCAGCGGAAATCTTGATGTCGCCGGCCGACGGCCACACCCTTTTTGTGGGGCAGATCGGCGATTTCACTGTCAATCCGCTGCTTTACAAGAATATCAATTACATTCCCGCGCGCGACTTCGAACCCGTCACCATGTTGGTGCGCGCGCCGCAAGTCATGTTGGCCAATGCGGGTGGGAATATCAGCAGTGTCAAGTCCTTGAAGGACACCATGGCGAACCCCAGTGGCTTGGTGGCTTATGGTTCGTTCGGTCCTGGAACCGCACCACATCTTCTCGGCCATATCCTTTCAAAGCAGGCATCCGGTGCGAAATTCACCCACATACCCTACAAAGGATTTCCGCCTGCCATGCAAGCGCTGATGACCCAGGAAGTGGACCTTCTGTTTGATGCTGTCCCTGGCACCTTGAACATGATGAAGACGGGCAAGGTTGTCCCGCTTGCGGTTGCCGGAACCCAACGCAACAGCCATCTTCCGGATGTTCCAACAACCGCCGAAATTGGCTTTCCGGCACTGGTGATGGATTTTTGGATTGGGGCTGTCGTCAAGAAAGGAACGCCTGCTGCGATCGTCAACAAACTGAGTGACGCCTTGCAGCGGTCTGTGGCCAGTCCGGAGAATCTCAAACGGTTCACCGATTCGGGTTATATCCGTGTCGCCACGAGTCCCACCGAGTTCGCATCTACGATCCGTTCAGAGGCTGAGAGAATCAAACCCGTGATCGTTGAGACTGGGGTGACGATTGATTGATGGATGTCCGGGTACTTCGGCAAATGCATTCGATGAAAAATTCGTCCACCCTGCAACTTCGAGTCGCATCAATTGAGAGGCCCCACCCGCTGCTTTGCCGACTTGTCTTGCGTGCCATCGATGGCGCTTCCCTTCCGCCCTACGAACCTGGGGCGCACCTCCAGGTCGCGGTTCTTTTGCCGGAAGGGAAGATGGATTGGCGGCACTATTCGCTGGTCAACTTCGATACTTCGGAGGAGGTGCGATCCCGACCCGATCACTACCTGTTGGGCGTCCGGCTGGAGCCTGCAGGTAGGGGTGGATCCAGGTTCATGCACGGGCTGAAGGTGGGTGAAACCGTGACCGTTCGGCCGCCACGCAATGACTTCCCGCTTGGTGACTGGAACGCTCCAGCGTTGTTGGTGGCCGGTGGCATCGGTGTCACACCGCTGGTGTCCATGGTCACCGAGTGCCGGCGCCGCGAGCGACCGGTGCGTATGCTGTACGCCAGTCGCAGCCGCGACCAGATGTTGTTTGTCGATGAGCTGCGTCATCTGCTGGGAGATGACCTGTCCTTGCATGCAGATGAAGAAGCGGCACGGCCTGTTGATGTGGCATCTCTGCTGGACACTTGTTCTCCAGACGAGGTGCTTTATGTGTGCGGTCCTCAAGCATTGCTTGATGCACTGCTCGGCGAAGCACGTCGTCGAGGCTGGCCGCCCGAGCGAGTTCACTTCGAACTTTTTTCTGCGCCACCCATGCAGCTGGGCGATCAGCCCTTTGATGTGGTGCTGGCACGCAGCGGCCAGACCCTGCGTGTAGGTGATGATCAAAGTATTCTGGCGTGCCTGGAGGCCGCAGGCTGTGACGTGTTGGCAGACTGTCGGCGAGGCGAGTGCGGCGTCTGTGTGGTGCCTGTTCTGGATGGTGAGGTCGATCACCGCGATCATGTCCTGAGCACCACTGAACGGGACGCGGGAAAGTCGATCCAGATCTGTGTGTCGCGCGCCCGCGGATCTCGGCTGGTGCTGGACCTTTGAGGTCGCATCAGCGCCCAGCAAATGGGCGCTGATGGGCTACCGCTCGTGGCTTGCCAGGGTGTCGTATTCGCGCTCGGATGCCATGACGAACCGCTGCACGGCATCCGCCGCGGCGACGCTGTCGTGCTTTGTGAACGCCGCAACCAGCTCCTCGTATCCCGCGATCATGCTGCGCTGAACGCGTTGGTCGGACAGGGTTGTTTGGCGCACCACGAACACCTGATCGGCATAGCGTGTGAGGGTGGCCACCAGCCTTGAATTGCCGACCGCACTCAGCCAAGTGTCCCTCCATTTTTGGGCGGCCCCAAAGATGCGTTCGATGTCGTTGTTGGCGTGACCGGCTTTGGCTTCAACAATCGCCTGGTTGAGCTCATCAAGCTGCTGCGGCGTGATGTCGCGGGCGGCCATGGCGGCAGCGCGTGGCTCGAGCAAGCGACGCAGTTCGAACACTTCACGGATATCCTGCGGCTCGAGCTGTGGAATTCTGTAGCCGCGCGGCGTGCTCACCAGGTAACCCTCGACGACCAGGCGCATGAGCGCCTGGCGCACGGGGACACGGGACACACCCAGGTGACTGGCGATGTCGGCCTCTACCATTCGTTCGCCGGGTCGGATGGATCCATTGCGCAGCCTGTGCAGCAGGTAGCGATAGGCCTCCGTGCCGAGGTTCGGCTGTGGTTCGGCGGGTGACTTATCGGAAGAGGTTTCCAAGTTGTCCGTGGATGGCATGGTGAGAGTCTATCGCCAACGATTCACGGAAACTCTACGGTGCTTGCACGAGTGCGAGCACGCGCAACGGGCTGCCCGATCCCTCCAGAATCTTGAGCGGTGCTGCCAGGATCAGCGCGCCGGTGGGGGGCAGTTGATCCAGATGGGTTAAGCACTGCAGACCGTACTTGCCTGCGCCGTGCATCAAGGTGTGGCAGGGGTAGGGCGTGGGCCAGCTGTGGGATTGCCCGGCATCGGTGTTGATGGTCTCGACGCCAAAGCCCAGCACATCGCGCTCCCGGATCAACCATTCGACGGCCGCCTGTGTTGGGCCCGGGGTATGCGGACCGTCTTCTTTCATGTTCACAAAATCGGGCGGATGTTTGAGCCGCTTGGACCAATCGGTGCGAAACAACAACCAGGCGCCGGCGGGGATACGACCGTGTTGGGCCTCCCAATCCATCAGGTACTCTGGCGTCAACAGCCAATCCGGGTTGCCCGCGACTGGCGCGCTGGCATCAACGACAACAGCGGGCGCGATGAAGTTTTCCGGGTCGATGGTATCGACGGTGTTGGCCGGCAGTTCGCTCCCCGTGATCCAGTGCGCGGGTGCATCGAAGTGGGTGCCAGTGTGTTCGCCGCAAGTGAAGTTGTTCCAGTACCAGTGTGGCCCGGCTTCGTCGTAGCGAGATATGCGCTGGCGGCTGAAGCCTTGGGTTTGACCGAATGGGCTGGGCAACTGGAGCGCGGGAAAGTCTTCGCTCAGCACCTGGGTGAGGTCAATGGTTCGCACCGTGCCGGACCGCACAGCTTGGGCGACTTGGGAAAGCAGGTTCATGGTTTGGGCGGGTGAGCTATGAGGGCTGTGGCTTTGGCATGTGGCCACGCGGTGGGGGTGTGTTGTTTCACTTCAGGCGTCAACCAGCGCCAGCACGCGCAGCGGGCTGCCGGAGCCGTTGAGAATCTTCAGTGGAGGGGTCACCAGAACCGCCCCGGTAGCGGGAAGCTGATCCAGGTTGGTGAGGCACTGCAATCCCCATTTGCCAGCACCATGCATCAGGGAGTGGCAGGGGTAGGGTGGCTTGAGGTGGTCTGCTTGACCGGCGTCGGTGCCAATGGACTCGGAACCAAAGCCCAACACATCGCGCTGGTCCACCAGGAAGCGGATGGCGTCCGTGGAAGGGCCGGGTGTGTGCTGACCGGTGTGATTGGCGTTGACATAGCTCACCGGGTCCACACGCTTGCTCCAGTCGGTGCGCATCAGCACCCACGCACCGGCAGGTATGCGACCGTGGGCCGCCTCGAACGCAGCGATGTCTTCGGTGGTGAGCAGGTAGTCTGGATCAGCAGCAGCCTTTTGGCTGCAGTCGATCACGCAAGCCGGCGCGAACAGGTTTTGCACCTTGACGGTGTCCACCGAGTTGTTCGGCAGGTACCGGCCCGAAATCCAGTGGATGGGGGCGTCGAAGTGCGTCCCCGTGTGTTCGCCGCAAGAGAAGTTGTTCCAATACGAAGCTGACCCACGCTCGTCGTAGCGAGAAATTTCTTCCAGCCGGAAGGGCCAGCATTGGCCCAGCTCCGGGGGCAGCGCGATGGTCGGGAACTCGGGACTGAGGGTTTGTGTCAGGTCGATGACCCGCACCTGTTCGGTGGCCAGTGCCGCGACCAGTTGAGACAGAACGGAATGTGCCATGTCAGAGAGCTCCCTGTGCGAGCTCGCGCTCGAGTGCCTTGGGGTTGTCGCGCCAGCGTGCGAACCATTCCTGCGCCACGTCGCCAGGAAACAGGTCTTCCACGCCATGGATCAGTGCCTTGACCGTTGCATCGGCCAGCGAAGCGGGCGCCAGCTTGGGGGGGGGCAGATTCTGGTTCCATTCGTCGTCGATGGGGCCAGGAAACACGTTGAGCACGCGGATGCCGTGCGACAGCATGTCCGAGCGCAGGCACTGGGCCAGCGACAGCGCGGCTGCCTTGGACGCGGAGTAGGTGCCCTGCGCCGGGAAATTGCTCAATGCAAAGACCGACAGCATGTTGACCCACGCGACGGCGTGCGCGCTGCCGTCGGCGGCCCGGCCCTGCAGCGCAGGACCAAATGCCTGGGCCAGGCGCAGCAGGCCGAGGTAGTTGATTTCCATCTCGGCGCGGGCGATCTCGGTGCCCCGGCGCGATGAGATGCCGTGGGTGCGATGGACCTCCGCGTTGTTGATCAGGATGTCGACCTTGTGTCCGATTTCAGCGCCCAGGCGGGTGACGGAAATCGGGTCGGTCACGTCCAGTGGAACCATCTCGACGCCGGGCAGTTGGGCGATCTCGGCCACGCCGGGCAGTGGCTTCCAGGGCTCGACATGGCCGACCCACACGGTGTCCGCGCCCGCCTTGAGCAGTGCGCGCACCAGGGCCTGTCCCACCACCGATTTGCCATCGGTGACGAGCACCTTGCGGTGATCGGGCGAGCAGCCCGTTTCTTTTTGCAGCTTTTCTTGAGGATGCATGTCTTGCTCCGACTCGGGTTGGGCGATCACAACCGCCTGTCCCGCGCGGTCCAGTCGAAGCGACAACCGAACGCGGGGGGATGTTTCCGTCACGCTGTCCGTCAGGAAAGCGATCACGCAGGGGCCGTTGTCCAGGCGCACCGAACCGATGCGCCAGGGCAAGCGCTCCTTGAAGTACAGGTGGTTGCTGTGTTCCAGTGTGGTGGAGGTCAGCAGCTCGCCGAGACCTGACTGCCTTGTCCAGCGGACTTTGGCGGACAGGCACTTGACGCAGGTGGTTTGCGGCGGGTATTGGGTGGTCCCGCAGTCGGCGCAACACTGCAGGCGCAAGCCGGCCCCGATCGCCGCAGCCTCCGTGAGGCCATGCGCAATGCGGCTGCGGCCTTCCGGCGGCAGGTTCATCTGCGGGGTGCGCAGCAGCGGGTTCTTTCGTGGGACCAGTGATGGGCTCGAAGGCGCGGGGTGTGTCATGTCGATGACTCCATGATGACGGCGCCGGTGCAGACGCAGCGGTCGTAATTGACCATGCCGAACCCGGCCGACAGGCCCCACCGGGCCTGGTCGACCTGGCGCTCGCCCGCCGTGCCCATGAGCTGGCGCATGGTTTCCGTGAGACCCAGGAAACCGCCGGCCGCGCCAGGCTGTCCGGCGGACAACTGGCCGCCCGTGGTGTTGTGGGGCATGGTCCCGTCGAAGGTGAAGCTGTTGGCGCGGACGTATTCGGGCCCACCGCCGGGTTCACAAAAGCCCAGTCCTTCGAACTGCATCATCGAGATGACCGGGTAATCGTCGTAGGTTTGCAGCACGTCGATGTCCTGCGGCTGTATGCCGGCCTGTGCATACAGGTCTTTCTGGTCCATCATCCAGCCGCCGCGCACCATGACGGGGTCTTCGGTGTAGGCGTTGTGGCGCTCGATCGCACCGCGCATGAGAACGTGGTCCAGCCCCAGGGCCCGGGCTTTTTCCTCTCGCATCACCAGGAACGCCTCGGCCCCGGCACAGGGCATGACGCAATCGAGCAAATGGATTGGGGCGGAGATGACCCGGGCGCTCAGATAGTCCTCGAGGGTGATGGGCTTCTTGAGCAAGGCATTGGGATTGCGCGCCGCGTTGTGGCGTTGACTGACGGCGATCTTTCCAAAATCTTCGCGGGTCGCTCCAAAACGTTTCATGTAGTTCGCGGTGATGAGGGCGAACATCGCATTGGGCCCGCCGGCGCCGTAGGGGTAGGTGGCGTCGCGCGCGAAGTGGCTGAAGTTGGACAGGCTGTTGCGAAACGAGCTCACATGATTGGTGTCGGCACCAATGCAGGCCACGATGTCGGCGTCACCACATTGCACGGCGCGCGCGGCGCGGCGCAGTGCCATCACACCCGATGCGCCGCCCGTGGGCATGTGGTCCATCCAGCGTGGCACCAGGCCCAGTTGCTGGGTCAGGCCCACCGTGGTGTCGGGTGCGAGCATGAAGCTGCCCACGCTGATGCCGTCGATCTGGGCTTTCTCCAGCTTCGATTGCGCCAGCAAGGCGCTCAGCGCCTGGGCGGCGAACCAGTGTGATCCCTGGATGCTGTACCGGGTGTAGGGAACGGTGACGGGCACCGCCAGAGCGATGCCGCTGTAGCTCAGTCGCGACATGGTCAGGGCCGCCTGTTTTTCAGGTGGCGGGTGTCGATGCAGTGCCCTTGCCCCGGCAGCTGGGCGGCCAGCGTTTTCAGCTCCCCACGCTGGATTTTTTGCGAACTGGTCACGGGCAGGGCGTTGACGAAGGCGACATAGCCAGGTGCCTTGTAGTAGGCCAGGCGTTCGAGCGACCACTGCACGATGCTCGCGGCGATCGCCTCGCGTTGTTCCTGCGGCACGGGTTCTTGCGTGACCACACAGGCCAGCACTTCGTCACCTCGCACCGGGTCGGGCGTTGCGGCCACGGCTGTTGTTTTCACCGCCGGGTGCTTGTTCAGCACCGACTCGACTTCCACCGCAGAGATGTTTTCACCGCTGCGCCGGATCACGTTCTTTTTGCGGTCCACGAAGTAGAGCCCGCCGTGCTCGTCGCGGCGCACCACGTCGCCGGTGTGGAACCAGCCGCCTGCCCAGGCCTCTTCTGTGGCCACTTCGTCTTTCAGGTAGCCGTTGAAAAAGTGGCGTCGCGGATCGGGCCCGCTGGCACGCACCAGCAATTCGCCGGTCTCGCCTGCCTTCGCCTCGCTGCCGTCCTCCGCCACCACGCGCACCTGAACCTCGGCGGAGGGCTGACCAATGTAGTGCGTGCCGATGTGGCGGGTGCCTTGGCTGGCGTGAATGGCGGCGCCTGCCCCCGTTTCCGTCATGGCCCAGCCTTCCACCAAGGGAAAACCAAAGCGTGCCTCGAACACCGAGTGGTCGGCCGCGCCCACCCCCGCGCCGAAACCCCAGCGGACCGCGTGCTGGGTGTCCGACTCGGCAGGCGTGGCGGACAGCAACATGGCCGGCATGACACCCAGGTAGTGCACGATGGTGGCGCCAGCGGTACGCACCGATTCCCACCATGTCTTGGGGTGGAAGCGGTCAATCTGGATGATGCAGCCGCCCGCCGTGATCACGGCCATGGCGGAGAAGCACATTGCGTTGACGTGGTTCAGTGGCAGGGGCGTCATGATGCGCTCCATGCCCGGTCGAACCGGGCAGTGGCCGCCCAAGGATGTGTACCAGTCGCCGGTGTGCAGGAAATAGTCGTTGGTGAGACGGCATCCCTTTGGGCGACCGGTGGTGCCAGAGGTGTAGAGCAACGCACATTCGGTGGCGCGCTCCGGCGCATGGGCGTGCGGTGCTGGATGGGCGGGCGTTGGGAACGCGGTGGCCGCTGCGTCCGTCACCCTGGTCGGAATGCCGGCGGTCTCAGCAGCCTGGGTGATCAAGTCGGTGCGCAGGGGCAAGACCACAGCCAGGGCAATCTCACTGTGTCCGATGAGGTATTCCAGTTCAGCGGAACGCATTTCAACGCTCATCGGCACCACGCTCACACCCAGACTGTTCAGGGCAAGCCAGTGAAAAAAGTAGACGGGTCGGTTCTCCAGCATCAGGCCCACGCGGTGCCCGTGGCCGTAGCCCGCTTCGATGTAGGCGGCGCGCAGCCGCTGGACTTCGTTCAGTGTCTGTGACCAGGTGTAGGAACGTGCCTCGATGCCGTACGCCTTGGCCGTGACCGGCTCGACATGCAGAAACTCGGTCTCAGCCCAGCGCTGTGCGCTTTGGTGGAATCGCTCGTAAACGGTATTCATCGCGGAGTGGTGTGGGTCAGGTTTGTGGGGATGCGTGGAAAATGCATTCCTCGCCAGCGGGGTGTGAGTGCTCGCCTGTGCAAGCGCGGCAGCTGGTTTCCCGGACGGTGACGGGTTGTTGCCACGCGTGGCTGCACACCGCCTGGAACATGCCCAGGATGGGCGCACACATGGGGAGCGGGCTGGGGCCAGATGCCAGGGCGAAAGGGCTGTTTCTCACCCGCAGCACGCACTCATTCGGACCGTGCTCAAAGGTCCATACGCCCCAACCGAGCGCAGCGGCGCCCATACCGACGCTGTTGAACAGCGCCTCAGGGGCGCCGCCTGTGCCCAGGGCATAGGCGCGCACGCTGTTGCCCCCATGGCGCAACACGGAGCGTGACAAGGCGGCCAGCGCGTCGGACCGGCTGTGTTCGGGCAGTTCGGAGAACAGGCCCATGAGGACATCGGCGCGCATGAGCACGTAGCGCCTGTCCTGATCGAGCACCTGACCACGGTCGGTGTCAAATACCAAGCGCTCTCGCAGGGCAGAGGGCGTGCTCATGGGAACAGCTGGATCATGGGCAGCCGCGCGTGGGCGTTGACCAGGTTCACACGCTTGAGCGCAATGCGAAGATGCCCGTCGACAGCAACGATGCGGTGGATGTAATGCCCGTGCAGCGTCACCAAGTCTTCTCCGCGGCTTTCCGCATAACTGAAAGGGGTGTGCAACACATACACGCCAGCACCCACGTCAGATGCCACCGACATCGGCTGCTGCAACACGTGTTGTGCGGTGCTGATGGTCTGCTGCGAGTGCGCCCGACCGGCCTTCAGACGATCGATCCGCAACGCCAACAGCAGGCGGTCTTCGTCGGCGATGGCGTTGTATTTTTCGTCTTCAGCCTGCAGCCGACCCTTGAGGGGCACCCAGTAGCGGCCGTCCTCGGCGAAGAGCGCCAGCCATTCGTCGTAACGCGCCTCGTCCAGCAACAGTGCATCGAGGTAGATCAGATCGCTCAGGGCTTGATGGTCGATGGTCATTTCATGCATCCTTGTGGTCGGACGTCATGAACCTCGTCCAGGCCCGATGAAAATTGCGCAACAGCAGCTCACTGGTGCCGCTGCAATCCCTGTTCGGCTCCGCCAATTCGCTGGCTGCATATTCGCGGTGCAGGCTGATCCATTCGTTGGCGTTGGAACGCATGCCTTCTTGTTGCATCTCAAACAGATGCACGTCATCGTGCGCAACCACCGACATGGGGGAGTAGACCAAGCGGCTGTACGTCAAGGCACGATCCAGAAGCAAGTCAGGGCCCCCCACCGTCCGGAAATTCCACGACTCAATCACGGTGCGGTTGACCGCGATGGGTCGAATGACACGGATCGTTTGTGGGGATCCCTTGAGCGCCAGGCTGGGGTACAGCACGGTGTTTTGCGGTGAACGCTCCAGGATTTCCTTGGCTCGCGCTTCGCCGTGAGCGGCTTGCAGTGCCGACACGTACTCGGGCATCACGCCGTAGCCGGAATGGATGCTGAAGCGGGTGCCCGAGATGCTGTGACCGTTCGGGAACACATGCCCGCCCATCTCCTTGAAGAAGTCGTAGCGCTGGCCAAACGGCAGGATCTGTTCGAAAGCCATGGGCAGGGTCCCGCCCAGATTCCATTCCTGTGCCACCGCCTGGGCAGCTTGCACCGCTGATTCGTGCGTGGACACCGGGTGCACCGAATCATTGATGTTTTCCAGGTACAGCTTCCAGTTGCACTCAATCGTGTTGCGCAGCACGCCACCTTCAATCCGAAGCTCGCCGGTGGGCGACCGATCCACCATCAGATCGATCGACGACAACACCTCGCCAAAGTAGTCCTGGAAATCCATCCCTTGTGGGTTCACCCGGCCGAAGATGAAACCTCGGTAGACCTGAAGCGCTCCCATAGGCTTCATCCCCTCGCCTGCCGAGCTGCACGCCATGTTCGTGCCTTCGTAACCCTCTTTCAGGGGCATCGCGATATGGGCGCCGTTCAGGCGAAATGACCATGAGTGGTAGGGGCACCGGATGAAGCGGCCATCCAGGCGACCTGACTCAGCCGCAAACAGCTTCGCGCCCCGGTGTGGGCAGCGGTTGTGGAACGCCCGGACCTGACCCTCTTGGTCTCGCAGCACAACAAAAGGTTGTCCTGCAACGTCGAGGGTGAAGAACTCGCCGGGCGTCGAGATTTGGCTGTCGTGGCCCAGATAAGTCCATGCGTTGGCGAACAGCTCTTGCTGCTCTTGAGCAAAAACTGCCTGATCAAGGTAGAGGTCCCGATGGACGCAGTCCTCTCTCACCAGACGTCGCATGTTTTCATGGTCTTCGCTGATTTTCATGTGTTTGGTTCCACAATATGGTTTTTAAAGTATACCAAACATGGCGAAGAGGCGTCGCAAAATCGAAAGACCAACTGATTTGGTAAACCTTTCCTGGTGTGTTTTTGGGTTGAAAAATGGAAATTCGATCAATTTGTTGATGTGAATATCATTTAAAAGGTATACCGATTTTGCCTGTCTGGCCATAGGGTGGCGGTGTTCGGTGGCGCCCGAAGGCGGCGTGCGGATCCGACAAGGCATGTCAGTGATCCATTCCGCGAACGCGGCAGCCGCGGCGCATGATTGAATTCAGTGCCCACGTCCTGGCGGGCTTTGGAAGGCGTGTGAAGAGCCTTCGCCGTGACATACACGCCAAGGGTGAAGCGAGTGTGTGTCGCCTCACATCAACGATGCCCGTCATCTCGCACTTGCACGGTTGCATCGGCACGAGCGTCGAGCGCGTGATGCGCGCTGCAAGATGTGCGCTTCAGTGACTGCCGAGTGGAACCTATTCAGGGGCAAGCAAGAGATGTTGCGGGCTTGAGTTTCTGTGGTCTTGCGGTAGCTGCTCAGATGGTCTGAGGAATCGTTCAGAAATATTCGCTTGTGGCGACGGGGTGTATCGCGTGCAATCGCAGCACCCAATCTTTATGTCCATGAGCGCTACCAACAGTACCCATCCAGCCCGCGTGCCACTGGCTCGCGTTGAGGACGCCCGTCTGCTGACCGGACAGGGCCGCTACGTGCACGACATCCAGCTCCCTGGTATGTGGCACGCTGCCTTTGTCCGCAGTGTGTTTGCGCGCGCACGCATTTTGTCCGTGGACATCGAAGCGGCACGTGCGATTGACGGGGTAGAGGCGGTGCTTACCGGCCACGATCTGATCGGCCTGTGCATGCCTGCGCCCAATGCTCTGCTGGACATTGTCGATGCACCGGCCACACCGCTGCTGCCCACCGACACGGTACACGCGGTCGGTCAACCACTGGCGTTGGTGCTGGCGCGCAGTGCTGAGGCTGCACAGCGCGGGGCCGAGTCGGTGTGGTTCGAGTGCGAACCCGAGGCGGCCTGCAACGACCTCGACACCGCCGCACCGACCGTGGCGAGCGTGCGCCACCACACAGGCGATGCGCCTGCTGCAGGCGTGACCGTAGTGCGCTTGCGTCAGCAGCAGCCGCGTGTGGTGGCACTGGCGCTGGAGCCGCGGGCGGCGGTGATGCGCTGGGACCAAAGCAGCGACCAGCTCGAGGCCTGGCTGCCGACCCAGACACCATGGCGCGCGCGCGCCGACATCGCCCGCACCCTGGGCCTGGCATTGGATTGCGTGCGCGTGATCGCACCTGACGTGGGCGGGGCCTTCGGTGCGAAATCTTCGTTGGGTCCAGAGGAGTTGGTGCTGGCCTGGGCCGCACGCGCGCACCGCTGCACTTTGCAATGGACAGCCACGCGCAGTGAAGAGTTCACCGCTGGGGTGCACGGGCGCGGTGCCATGCTGGAGGGTGAACTGGCGCTGGATGAAGCCGGTCGATTCGTGCATCTGGACGCACGCCTGCGCTTTCCGGTTGGGGCCTGGTTGCCGTTCAGCGCTGTGGTTCCGGCGCGCAATGCTGCGCGCATATTGCCTGGGCCTTATCGAATTGCATCGGTGGACGTGTCAGCACGTGTCGAGCGTTCCGACGCCGCCGCCGTCACCATTTATCGCGGCGCAGGCCGGCCCGAGGCAGCGCTGCTGATGGAGCGCTTGGTGGACCGGGCAGCACGCGTGCTGGGGCAGGATCCGATGGCGCTGCGCCGCCGCAACCTGATCGGCGCGAAGGACATGCCCTGGACCACTCCGAGCGGTGAGACGCTGGATGCCGGTGATTACGTGGCCGCGCTGGATCACGCCGCCATTGCGTTCGACTACGAAGCCGAACGCGCGGCGCAGCTGCGCCGTCGAGCCGCAGGCGAGTGGGTGGGCATAGGCATCGCTCAGTACATCGAACCCTGCGGCCAGGGCTGGGAGAGTGCGCGCGTGACGCTGCTGGGCGACGGATCTGTGGAAGTGGCCAGCGGCTCAAGTGCCCAGGGGCAGGGCCATGAGACCAGTTACGCGGCAATCGCTGCCTCGGCGCTCGGCTGCGACCCCGTTCGGGTGCGGGTGCGCCACGGTGATACCGGTCATGGTCCTGAAGGCGTGGGTGCGCTGGCCAGCCGGAGCATGGCCATCGGCGGCAGTGCGGTGTTGTTGGCTGCTCAAGAGGCCGCACGGCGGCGCGATGAGGGTGAGCCACTGCCACTGTCGGTCGAGCAAATATACAGCGCGCCAGCGGAGGCTTGGAGTTACGGCTGCGTGATCGCCCGCATGTCCATTGACGCAGAGACCGGTCATCCTAAGGTGGAACGCCTGGTGTGGGCCGACGACGCGGGTCACATCGTTTCGCCCCAGCTCGCCGAGGGCCAGCTGCTCGGTGGTTTGGCACAAGGTCTGGGGCAGGCGCTGCTCGAGCGCATCGTTTATGACGCTGACGGTCAGCTCGTCACAGGCTCGCTGATGGACTACGCGGTGCCACGTGCCGACGACATGCCACCCGTGGAGCTGCACAGCTTGCATGTGCCCACTGCGGCCAACGCGCTGGGCGCCAAGGGCGTGGGCGAGGCCGGCTGCATTGGCGTGCCGGCCGCCCTGCTCAATGCCGCTGCCGACGCCATGTCGCCGTTGGGCGAACCTGATCTCGATTTCCCGCTGACGGCAGAGCGCCTGTGGCGGGCCATGAATTCCCACTCCACTTCAACGCAATCATGAGCACCAAATACCTCAAGGCAGACGCCAAGGCCTACGCGCGCGAACATTTCCGTGGCGTCTGGGCCGCCACCACCACGCCGTTTCGCGACGACCTCTCGCTCGACGAGGAGGGCATGCGGCGCAACCTGCGGCACTGGATCCGCGATCTTCAGCTCGGTGGCCTGTTCGTCAGTGGCAAACAGGGTGAGTTCTTCTCGATGTCGGTGGCAGAGCGCAAGCGCACCTTCGAGCTGGCGGTAGAAGAGGCCCGCGGACACTGCGGCATCGTCACCTCCTGTTCAGACGCCAATCTCGACGTGGTGCTGGAGCTCGCTCGCCATTCGCAGGACATCGGCGCCGATTACGTGGTGGTTCACAGCCCCGTGCTGCACTTCCACCACGACCCCGAGGAAACCGTCTACGAGTACTACCGCTACCTGAGTGAGCAGCTCGACATAGGCATCACGCTGTGGAACCACCCAGACTGTGGGTACGAGATGAGTCCTGAGCTGTGTGCGCGCATCGCCGAGCTGCCCAACATCGTTGCCATCAAGTACAGCGTGGCGCGCGAGAAATACCGTCGCCTGACCGAGCTCGCGGGCGACAAAATCCTGGTCAGTACCGCCTCCGAAGAGGAGTGGCTGGACAACATCATCGAACTCGGATGGCAGCTCTACCTGTGCTCCACCCCGCCTTTCCTGCTGCAGACCTCGGCCGACCAACGCATCAACGAGTACACCCGTTTGGCTTTCGAGGGGCGCCACGCCGAAGCACGCGCGGTGCGTGACAGCTTGGAGCCGGCCCGTCAGGCGTTCCGCTCGGCTCGGCCATCGGGCACGCCCCAGGCCTACACCAAGTACTGGTTGGAGCTGTTGGGCCAGGTCGGTGGCCCGGTGCGCCGTCCGCTGCTCAACCTCACCGAGGCGCAACGGGCGGCCGCGCGCGATGCGCTGGCACGCAGCGGGCTCAAGCTGGCCTGATATGTCTTACGACCTCACGCTCACTGTTAATGGCCAGGAGATCCGGCGTTCGGTCGCGCCGCAGCGCCTGCTGATTGCGCTGCTGCGCGATGACCTGGGCCTGACCGGTACCCACGCTGGCTGCGACACCGCGCAATGTGGCGCCTGTACCGTGCTGGTGGATGGCAGGGCGGTCAAGTCGTGCAACGTGCTCGCGCTGCAGGTGGACCGCACGCAGGTCACCACCATTGAGGGCTTGGCCAACGCCGATGGCACATTGCATCCGATGCAGCGCGCCTTCGGCCAGCACCATGCGCTGCAGTGCGGTTACTGCACGTCGGGCATGGTGATGCGTGCCGTGGCCATGGCCGCCGAGCCGGTGCCCGCCGAAGACGGACCTGTACGCCATGCGTTGGCCGGCAACCTGTGCCGCTGCACGGGCTACCAGGGCATCGTCAACGCGGTTTGCCAGGGCCTGCGTGAGCTGCGTGCCGGCGGGGAGGGGACATGACACCGTTCGAATACCGACGCGCCACCAGCGTGGCCGAAGCCGTGACGTGGCTTCGCGACGAACCCGAGGCCAAATTGCTGGCCGGCGGTCAGAGCCTGCTGGGCGCGATGAAGCTGGGGCTGGCCGCGCCTCCGCTGCTGATCGATCTTGGCGGGATCGAAGCGTTGCGCGCGTTGCGCGACGAAGGCTCGTCCCTTTGGATCGGTGCCCTGTGCACACATGCCACGGTCGCCGCCTCGCCGCTGGTGCGCGAACGTCTGCCGGGTCTTGCTTGTCTGGCCGCAGGCATCGCCGACCAACAGGTGCGCAACCGTGGCACCCTGGGCGGCTCCTTGGCCAATGCCGACCCCGCTGCCTGCTGGCAGGCGGGTGTGCTGGCCTGCGGCGCCACGCTGTTGACCGACCGCCGGGCGATATCGGCCGACGATTTCTTTCAAGGCCTGTTCAGCACCGCGCTGGAGCCCGACGAGCTGTTGCTGGGCGCCCATTTCCCGCTGGGTGTTCAGCTCTCCTATCTCAAGTTCGAGCAGCCGGCCTCGCGTTTTGCTCTGGCCGGTGCTGCCGTGGCGCGCAGCCATGGCGAGGTGCGCGTGGCTCTCACCGGGCTGGGGCACGGCGTGTTCCGCTGGCAGGAAGCCGAAGCCGCGCTATCGCGGCGCTTCGAACCAGAGATGTTGGCTGGACTCCGGCCTGACGCGAACCGCGCCAGCAGTGATTTGCACGCCAGCGCCGACTACCGACTCCACCTGGCCGGTGTGCTCACACGCCGCGCTCTCATCAACATGCGTCAAACTCCATGAACTACCAAGGTACCCAGGTCCTCGACCACCCAGTGCAGCGCGTCTGGGATGCGCTGTTCGATCCCACCGTACTGCGCCAGAGCATCGCCGGTTGCGAAAGCTTTGAGCGCAGCAGCGATACAGAATTCAACAGCAGCGTCAAGGTCAGCATTGGACCGGTGTCGGCGCGTTTCAGCAGCAAGGTGCAGATGGCCGATGTTGCCCCTCCCTTCCGCTGCACGCTCCGTTTTGCCGGGCAAGGGGGAGTCGCCGGTTTTGGTAAGGGTGAAGCGCGGGTGACGTTGGTTGAGCTGGGCGTGGACAAGACCCGACTCGACTGGAGCGCCGAGGCCCAGGTGGGCGGAAAGATTGCACAGCTCGGCTCGCGTCTGATCGAAGGCACGGTGCGCAAAATGAGCGAGGACTTTTTTCAGCGCTTTGCAGTCCAGCTCGCCAGTGCCGCGCCAGGTGTGACGGATGCGTCGCCGGTGTTGATACAAGAAGCCCCGTCGCTTCGAGCCAGTCTGCCGTATGTGCTGGCTCTGCTGGCCGGCGGTGCCGCCCTGATCTGGCTGTTGGGGCGTTGACACCATGGCACAGGCAATGCGAGTTGGATTGATCGGATTCGGGGCCATTGGCCAGCGCTTGGCGCGTGGCCTCCTGGCGCATCCGCAGCGCGTGACTCTGAGCGGTGTACTGGTGCAAGATCTGTCCGAGGCGCAGGCGGCTGCGCAGGACGATCTGGAGCAGTTGCGGCCGCTGCTGAGTGACAGCCGAGATGCCTGGCTGGAGGCTGCGCCCGATCTGGTGGTCGAATGCGCCGGCCATACGGCGGTGGATGCCCATGCTGAGGCGGTGCTGGGCGCTGGCTGCGATCTGCTGTTGGTTTCTGTCGGCGCGCTGACCGACGACGCGCGTTATGAGCGCTTGCGTGCGTTGGCCGAGGCCCACGGGCGCCAAGTGCGATTGGTGGCGGGAGCTGTTGGCGGTATTGATTGGCTGACAGCAGCTCGCGACGCTGGGCTTCGCGAAGTCATCTACCGCAGCCGAAAACCGCCACAGGCTTGGCGTGGCAGTCCGGCCGAGCTTGGACGCGACCTGGATGCGCTGGTGGCGCCGACCCGGTTGTTCGAAGGCAGTGCCCGTCAGGCCGCACGCGACTTTCCCCGCAACGCCAATGTGGCCGCCACCGTGGCGCTGGCTACGCTGGGGCTGGATCAGACACGTGTCGAACTCTGGGCCGATCCCGGTGTGAGCGACAACCAGCACGAGATTGAAGCTTGGGGCGAGGCTGGCCACCTGCTGCTGCGGCTGGATAACCGGCCCGATCCACTCAACCCCCGCACCTCGTTGGTGACGGCCCA
The DNA here is from genome assembly GCA_964442375.1 of uncultured Hydrogenophaga sp. Taxonomy (GTDB): domain Bacteria; phylum Pseudomonadota; class Gammaproteobacteria; order Burkholderiales; family Burkholderiaceae_C; genus Hydrogenophaga. Next base: position 53,126 of record CAYUAH010000002.1, read on the forward strand.
CAGCGCGCTACGGGCGGTGCTGAACTGGCGCGCGCCCCTGGTGCTTTGAACTTCCTGCAACCCCTCAAAAGGACATCACCATGCGCAAGCCCCTCAATTTCAACCGCTGGATAGACGAGCACCAGCATTTGTTGCGTCCGCCCGTGGGCAACCAGCAGATATGGAAGGACTCGGACATGATCGTCACCGTGGTCGGTGGCCCCAACCAGCGCACCGATTTTCACGATGACCCCTTCGAAGAGTACTTCCACCAGTTTCGCGGCAACGCGCACCTGCTGATCGCTGATCGCGGCAAATTTGAACGGGTGGACCTGCGCGAGGGCGACATTTTTTTGCTGCCGGCGCACGTGCGTCACTCACCTCAGCGTCCTGAGCCAGGCAGCTTGTGTACCGTGATTGAATTCCCGCGCCCGCAGGGCACTCGCGATGCGTTTGAGTGGTACTGCGCGGCTTGTGGCGGACTGGTGCATCGCAGTGAGGTGCAGCTCGCCAGCATCGTGGAAGACCTGCCAACGGTTTACCAGGCCTTTTATGGCGCTACCGACGCCCAGCGCACCTGCCCTCATTGCGGCGAAGTGCACGCTGGGCGCGACTGGCAGGCGTGGCATGCGCGGCGCGAAGCCCGCGCCTGAATCCGTTCAGGCGCCGCGGCGCCGACGTCGCGGCGGGACCGCTGTGGGCGCCGCGAATGTTTCCATCGCCTTGCGGAAATGCGCCAGGAAGGCTTCGCCCACCGAGGTCAGTGGACGCTCGGGTGCATGCAACGCAACGATGGCACGCTCAAGCACGGGGTTGGTCAGCGGCACCGAGCGTATGCCCACCGCCCGGGTGCGGGCGACAGCGTAGCTCGGTAACACCGAAACTGCTATCCCGGCCTCGACCAGGCCGATTGCGGTGGCCACATGGGCCACCTCGAATGCAGGCTCAAACGGTTCGCCGGTCTCAGCCAGGCCTTGTTCGACCAGACTGCGAAGAGCGGAGCCTGTCTCCATCAGCACCAAGGGTTCCCCGGCCAGTTCTTGCCAGCGCACCTCGCGATGTGTCGCCAGCGGGTGGGTCTCCAGACACACCAGCATCAGCTGGTCCTGATGCATCACGGTGGCTTTGAGATCCAGCGTGTCGATATCTGCGGTGCAGACGCCGATGTCGGCGTCGCCGCCTCGCACTGCCTGCGGTACCGCACTGACCGCTTTGTCGAGCAGTTTCAGTCGCACCGCTGGATAACGTTCCCGAAAACCCGCCATCAAGCCCGGCAGCAGGGTGGCTGCCAATAGCGGCGAAGCCGCGATGCGCAGCTGCGTGTCGCGGCGCTGAGTGGATTCGCGCAGATCTGAAAGTGCGTTGTCGAGGTGGTGGAACACCTCGCCGATTGCGGGCAGCAACTCCCGCCCCGCGTCGGTCAGCTGAAGTCGGCGCGTTGTACGCTCGAACAGACGTGTCCCCAGCTCGCCTTCCAGGGATGCGATGAGCATGGACAGCGCAGAGCCCGTGAGGTGAAGACGCTGTGCCGCGCGCGCGATGCTGCCTTCTTCTGCCACCGCCACAAAGGCGCGCAGTTGGCGCAGCGTCACTGCTGGCAAGCGTGCCATCAGTGGTCCACAGCAGGTGAGGCCGCGATCGGCAGGGATGGAAATCTCATCGCTTGTTCCTCAAGAAGGGTAAGGTGGGCCACTACTCGGGGCGACTCATTTCAAATCGGAGCGCTGAGGAAATTTCAAAGTACTCGGCTTTTCCGCCCCCTCGCAGAATGGGTCTTGCCTTTGCCGTTTGGTAGACACCATGCTCCAGAAAGTTCTTGCGAACATGCACGCCAACGACCTCACCGAGCACCAGCCATCGATCAAGAGAGGTGCCCGACGAAGACCTCAGTTGGCTTAACTCACTGAGGCGGCACTCGAAGGTCACCGGGCTGTCTTCGACCCTGCTGGCAGAGATGATTCGGCATTCGCTCTTTTGAATGCCTGCGAGTTCAAACTCATCCATCTCGGCCGGCACCGACTGCGAGGTGAGGTTCATGGCCTGTGCAAGGTCACGCGAGACGAGGTTCCAGCTGAACTCGCCGGTGCTTCTGACGTTATCGACCGAATCTTTCCAACCCTCGCTGGTGAATCCAATCATCGGCGGATCCGCGCTGTAGGCACCAAAAAAACTGTATGGCGCCAGGTTGTCCACGCCTTCCTTTGACCGTGTCGCGATCCAGCCAATCATTCTGGGGCCCATGATGGCGTAGAAGGGATTGTGCGCGAGCCCGTGTCCATGCCGTGGTTCGTAGAAGTGGAAGTCCGAAGTCATTTTTCTCTTTCACAGATTCAAGTGGGGTCAACAGGGTCGCTTCGGACTCCAAGGGCGATTTGGGGCTGCAGCCGTCATTGACCGCATGCCTGATCCAGGTTAAATGGTATACTAAAATATATTGTAATTAATAAAAACGATATTATATTATTGATTATTATCGTTTCTCGGTATATGAAGTATACTGAAATTCTGGGGAGAGCGCTTTTGGGTTGAGCTGCAGCCGGTGACTCAGGCCGGGCACATTGATTTTGTTGGGAGGGACCAGATGTGCCAGGGTATTTAGATACTGGGCGACAAATCGGGATTCCTTCGAGCGTCAAGTGTGATGACCACCAGCGTGCTGGTTGAATGCACGGGCGGGGTGTTGTGTGGCCCGCTATTGAGAAAAGCCTGGCGCGAACGCGTCGCGCAAAAACTTGACCAGTGCCGACACCGCCAGCGGTACGTGGGCGGAATAAGGACGGATGGCGTAGAGCCGGTCGGCGAAGGAGCCCACCGGCGTCCAGTCCGGCAAAACTTCCACCAGCTTGCCCGCCCTCAGCGCGGCCTGCGCCGTGAAGTCGGGCAGCAGTGCAATACCCAGACCGTCCAGTGCGGCGTCGCGCAGTGCCTCGCTGTTGTTGGCGGCCAGCGAGCCCTGCAGCTGCACCGTCACCCGTTCACCCAGACTGGCATCGCGGGGCTCGAGCGTCCATGCGGGTTTGTCTTGAGAGCGGGGATAGTGCAGGCAGTTTTGGCCCAGCAGGTCCTTGGGCTGTTGCGGCGCGCCGTTACGGCGCAGGTAGGCCCGGCTGGCCACCAACACCGAGTGGGTGGAGCACAGGGTCCAGGCCACGTGGGTGTCGGGTGGGTGGGTGGTGTGGCGTATTGCCAAGTCAAATCCTTCAGTGGCCAGCGAGACGAGGCGGTCCGACACGTTCAGCTCCACGCGAACGTCCGGGTATTGCCGCAAAAACTCAGACAACCTGGGCACCAGTTGCTGGCGAGCCAGTGCCACCGGCGCGGTCAGACGCACCAGACCACGCGGCGCACCGGCAAGGTCGCGCACCTGTGCAACGCTCTGGGCAATCTGCTCAAACGCAGGGCGCGATTGGTCGGCCAGGCGCTGGCCGGCTTCGGTCAGTCGCACGCTGCGGGTGGTGCGCTGCACCAGCGCCACATCAGCGAGGCGCTCCAGTTCGGCGATGCGCTGGCTCATGGCTGCTTTGCTGACGCCCAGTCGCGCGGCGGCGGCGGTGAAGCTGCCCTGTTGGTCGAGCACGGTAAGCCAATGCACATGACCCCACAGCTCGTGAACTCTGTCGTGGATCTTTTTCTCGTACATGTTGTGATTGTTCATCAAACTAAACAATCATTTCAAGTTTTTGAGCTTGTCTCGTTGGGTCTGGGTTCCTAGACTGGCGACCTTCATCCACTTGAATCGATCACTGAGACTCGCCATGAACGCACGCACTACCAGCATCACCGACATTCCGCATTACGTGAGCGGCGCCCACTTCGCTGGCACCTCCAGCCGCAGTCAGACTGTGACTAACCCTGCCACAGGCGCCGTCAGTGGCCGTGTGGCGCTGGCCAACGCCGCCGACGTGAGCACCGCCGTGGCCGCGGCACAAGCCGCCTTTCCGGCCTGGGCCGACACCCCGCCCATCCGCCGCGCGCGCGTGATG
>CAYUAH010000003.1:0-56289 GCA_964442375.1 uncultured Hydrogenophaga sp.
TGCTCAAGTCCGTGGGCCTGAGCCCGCTGGACATGGTCAAGTACCCACACCAGTTCTCCGGTGGCCAGCGCCAGCGCATCTCCATCGCCCGCGCCCTGGCCACCCACCCCGAGTTTCTGGTGTGCGACGAACCGACCTCCGCGCTGGACGTGAGCGTGCAGGCCCAGGTGCTCAACATCATGAAAGACCTGCAGCGAGAGCAGGGACTCACTTACCTGTTCATCAGCCACAACCTGGCGGTGGTGCGCCACGTGAGCGACCAGGTGGGCGTGATGTACCTCGGGCGCCTGGTGGAGCTGGCCGACAAACACACCCTGTTCGACACCCCGCGCCACCCCTACACCCGCATGCTGCTCGATGCCATCCCCAAGATGCACGACACCGGCAAGGCGCGCACGCCGGTTTCGGGCGAGGTGCCCAACCCGCTGAACCCACCCAGCGGCTGCGCCTTCCACCCGCGTTGCCCGCACGCCAACGCGCGCTGCAGCAGCGAAAGGCCGCAGATTCAGGCCATTGCAGGGGTGAAGGTGGCTTGTCATGCGGTGGAGGAGGGGCGGATTTAAGCTCCCCCGAGCGGCCTTGCCGGTCACTGCCCCATGAATGTGTTCAAGGTGGGCAGCCCCGACTGCGATAATCGGGACTGTTTTCGCATTTGTATGTCATGAGCAGCCTGCATCTCACCACCGCACTCCTGGGCCTGGGTTTGGCCATGGTCATTCTGTGGCTGCTGCGGCGCGATCACCTGCACCTGATGCATGGGCTGTTTTGGCTGGTGGTGGCCGCATTTGCCGCCGTGCTGGGGGTATGGCCGGGTTTGATCGACCAGCTGGCGCGGGTGGCAGGTATTTTTTACCCGCCGGCGCTGCTGTTCTTGGCTGCGGCCATCATATTGTTGATCAAGGTGCTGCATGCAGATATCTTGAACACGCGCCTGCAGCGAGAAGTGCGGCGGCTCAATCAGCGATTGGCACTTTTGGAGTGCAATCTGTTGCGATCAATAGACTCCGAATTCATGTAGATGGGTAATGAATTTTTATTTTCAAGTGTCCATTATTTCGGCTGCAAAATGAAAAAGATTTTAAGTTTATTGGTTGTAGTATTTGTTTTGGTGGGCTGTGGTGGCGGGGAGCAAGAAAGATCCAATGCCATAAACTACTGGCAAACATACAGTGCCAGCTCTCCCAAAGGAATGCACTACTGGACCGAAGGAGAGCAGGCTTACACATCGGAAAAAATCAAATCAATTGGTGATGACTTTAAATCGGGGTACGGGTATGTCAATTCGGCTGGGCAACTGATTTTTCACAATTTGGCAACATCGCAGGCCTACAAAATGGCTGATGATGGCGGGTATGTGCCAGAAATTGGCAGTTCTCGAAATTTATTTACACATGCGGGCCGTGAGTTTTACATGGCGGCAGATGAGATTCGTGCATGCAAAATCAATTCGGGTAATAGTTGTATTTCTATAAAGGTTTTGGAGAGCTCTTTCCCCTACGTATTCGCCGAGGCAAACGGACACGTCCTTGTCGTTACAAATTATGGGGATGCCGTGAAGTTCGATGGAAGCTCGTGGTGCCGAATGAAGCGAAGTGATTTGGATGTATTTGTCTGCGACTCCACGGAGGCTATGGTCACGAAGCCAAGAGTCATCCAGTTTTATAGTTATATCAAGTACAAAGGTGAGGCACTTATAGGTGAGTGGCCTACAGGTAGCATTTATACATTTGATGGGGTTACGTTGGCACCCAGTTATCAATGGACGCCACCTGCATTGCGCAATCGAGAGAAAGTTGGTTACGAGGCGCAGTCGATGGCGGAGTATTGCGGTGATTTGTTTGTGGGCTATTGGCCAAAGGGGGAGATCTGGCGATACTCTCGAACTGAGGAGAAGTGGTTTTATTTCAAAAGACTTTTCAGTCCGGTTGATGGTGAAAGCTTTATTCCTTGGTATGATCGTTCGCCAGACGAATTGGAGACGGCCTTTTATGGGCAGCGCGTTACTGCCTTGGTGCCGTTCAAGGACTCCTTGTATGCGATAACCTCAAATTTGCGCTCTTGGGATAGTGGGGTGTTTGCTGATTTCCTATCTAGTGAGCGTGAGAGTGAGTATGGCGCAATCTGGAAGATCACTGGGGTCGGGTGCCGTACCGTTTATGGCTCGAGTTAATTTGATCTGTTCATGCTCTGGAAGCTTTTGCTCGACTGCAGCTTGCGAGCACGCATTGAATTGCTTGAGTGGTTTTTTTTAGTTCTTGCTCTGATAAGGTGGGGTGTACCAAAAACATTAGACTGGTTTCACCAAGGTCTTTTGCCACAGGTAGGCGCTCAACCGGGCGCCAATCAGTGGAGTCGAAGGCCTTTTCAAGGTAAACCTCTGAGCAGCTTCCTTGGTAGCAGGGCACACCCGTGGCATTGACAGCTTCAACGATTCGGTCACGTGTCCAGCCTGCTGCCAAATGGGCAGGTTGCACGTAGGCATACAGCTTGTATTGTGCGTGGCGGCTGCCGTCAGCGCTGTTTGATGCCTGGGCAATCGAATCAGATGACGTTTCGCTGTTCAAAACAGGCAGGCGGATAGGCCCGGTAGCGCCAGCAAATGGGCGCAGGGCCTCTATCAGCATTTGTGCGTTGGCCTGCCGCTTGGCCGTCCACTCTGGCATGCGTTTGAGTTGTATGCGTCCAATGACGGCCTGCATCTCCAACATACGCCAGTTGGTGCCAAAACTTTCGTGCAGCCACCTGAAGCCGGATGGATGCTGGCGTTCATACACCGCTTCATAACTCTTGCCGTGGTCTTTGTAGGCCCACATGCCGCGCCAAAGTGCAGCGTCATTGGTTGTCACCATGCCACCTTCGCCGCCGGTGGTCATGATTTTGTCTTGGCAAAAACTCCAGGCGCCCACGTGACCAATGCTGCCCACGCTGTGCCCCTTGTAGCGTGCGCCGTGGGCTTGCGCGCAATCTTCAATCACCTTTAGGCCATGTTGTTCGGCCAGCGCCATGATGGGGTCCATGTCGCATGGCCAGCCCGCCAGGTGCACGCAAATCACGGCGCGGGTACGTGGCGTCAGCACCGCCGCAATCGTGTCGGCAGTGAGGTTGCCACTGTCTGCATCCACATCGGCAAATACCGGAACTGCCCCCGCATTCACCACACACGAAACCGATGCCATGAACGTGCGCGGCGTCACCACCACCTCGTCGCCGGGGCCCACGTCCAGGGCCTTGAGCGCCACGTCCAAGGCCAATGTGCCATTGGCCAGGGCCACGGCATAAGTGGTCCCACTCCAGGCGGCAAACTCTTTTTCAAACTCGCGGCATTCGATGCCAGTCCAATAGTTCACCTTGTTGGACAGAAGTACGCGCTGCACGGCGTCTGCTTCTTCGGTGGTGAAGCTGGGCCAGGGGGACAAAGGGGTGTTTAGCATAGGTAGCGAGTGGGGTTGGGGCACGCTTCGTATTGCGCGCGCAGTGGGCTCAGATCCGACTCACGCAATCAGTTCAACGGAAGTGCAGCCGTCAATTTCAAGCGACGGGACAATGAAGTCCTTGTTATCAAGCAACAGTTTCAGAATGGCCGCACGGTCTGAGTTTGGGGGGCGCAGTCGAACCACATGAGGTGGCGCACCCCAGACCAGGGACAGCTCCTGGAAGTCGACGTCTTTCGTAACGACAACATACCCATCGGCTTGGGCACGCGTCCACACCTCTTTGTCTGAGGCAGACTCCATGCCCAAAAGTACGATCTGGGTGGAGCCAGGAAAATCGTGCTGTAAAAACGGAACCAGTCGCCTTGACAGGTTTTCGTCTAAAAGCAGCTTCATTGCACCTTCAGCGAAAAGACTTGGTGCTCACGGTCAGCCGCATAAGCCAGTACGGCCATGATGTCCTGCTCCGTCAACTCCGGAAAATCGTCGAGCACGTCCTGCTGCGTCATCCCGCTCGATAGCATGGAAAGGACGTCATACACAGAGATCCTCAAACCTCTGATGCAGGGCCTTCCGCCGCGTTTACCGGGTTCCAATGTGATGCGGTTCATCATTTACTCCGTACCGAGTCGTTTTGGCTGCGCGTATTTTGTCACCAGCAGAGGTGGTACACCCATCGTTATCAAGGCTTCACCAGCCGCCGCGCCGGGTTGCCCACCACCGTTGCCCCAGCAGGCACGCTCTTGGTGACGACCGCGCCCATGCCAACGACTGCACCACGGCCAATCACCAAAGGGTTGCCGGGCTGCCCTTGCTTGATCACAGCCCCCGTGCCAATGTAGGCGTGGTCTTCAATCACCACGTTGCCGTTGCACTTCACGCCGGGCGCAAACGTCACGTAGTCGCCAATCACGCAGTCGTGAGCGACGTAGCTGTAAATGTTGGCGTGAAAGTGTTTGCCAATGCGTATGTTGCTGGTAAGTGTCACGAACGGGCAAAGAACAGCGCCCTCGCCCAGCAATGCGTCGTCCAACTGCACCACATTGGCCGCTCGTGCTTCAAAAAAACCGATGCCGTCGGTCGCGCAACGCTGCGCCAGCTTTTCACGCACCGCGCTGTTGGCAATGGCCAGGTTGATGTGCCGGCTCGTGGCTGGCCGCGCCAGCCACTCGTCATACCGCAACACTGGATGGCCGTTCACTACCAACTCGCCTGGGTTGTCATCCACAAACACCAGCTCATGGTCTTCACCGCTGGCCGCCAATGGCGCGCGGGCCAGTGGCATCACTTCACGTCCAAAGCCGCTGGCTCCAAACACTCCAAATTGCTTCATGTGTTGTCTCTTCTTTCTACGGTAGTCCCCGTAAACCGGGGCATGGTGGCTTCCCCCGCTGCGCTGATGCCATCTCGCACAAGCACCTTGCGCACCGTCAGCCACAAAATCTTGATGTCCAGCCACAGGCTCTGGTGGTCCACATACCAAACATCCAGCTTGAACTTGTCTTCCCAACCCAGCGCGTTGCGGCCGTTCACCTGCGCCCATCCCGTGATGCCGGGGCGCACTTCGTGCCGGCGGGCTTGTTCAGGGCTGTAAAGTGGGAGGTACTCCATCAGCAATGGACGCGGACCGACCAAGCTCATGTCGCCTTTGAGTACGTTCCACAGTTCAGGCAGCTCATCCAGGCTGGTGGCGCGCAGAAAGCGGCCAAAAGGTGTCAGGCGTTTAGCATCAGGCAAATGCTGCCCGCTGGCATCACGTGCATCTGTCATCGTGCGAAATTTGATCATGCGAAACGGTTTGCCATGCAGGCCTGGGCGCACTTGAGCAAAAAGCACAGGACTACCCAATTTGCGACTCACCTGCCAAGCCAGTAACGCCAATGGCACAGCCAGTACTAGCAGCAAGCACAGCGCAAGCAGCCAATCGAACAATCTTTTCATGAAAACAATCTGTTAGAGATCAGGCCTGCACTTTGCCATTGAGCATGATAGAAAGATAGTCTCTGGCAAGCTTGGCGTAAGGGCGGTGCTGTAATAGCCAAGCGCGACCACGCTTGCCAATTTTGTCACGTTCTTGGGCAGACATGTCGGTGTATTTTTGTATTTCATTTTTCAAGGCTGGCACATCGCCTGCGGGCACATAGGTGCCGCAATCCGCCTCATTGATCATCGATGGATAACCTGTATAAGATGCCACGATAGGCTTTCCCGCCATCATGTAATCTATTACCTTGTTTAGAGACTGACCATATTGCCAAACTTTGGAAGTGTGTACTGAAAAATACAACAAATCACATTTGGCCAGGACGGCCTGTACCATGGTTTTGGGTACGCGCGGTGCAAAAACCAAATTGGGCAAGTGAGCATATTGGGTGCGATATCGATCGCGAAGATCGCCATCGCCCACGATGACGAATTGAACGCCAGAAACTTCTTGCATGGACTCAGCGCATTTGAGCAGTGTATCCAATGCATTTGTGATTCCAATGGTGCCAACGTGCGCGATGATGAATTTTTCTGTAGAAAAGTATTTTTGGTAGTAGTCGGTGGGTAACTCTTCAGGTGTAGAAGATGAATCGCTTAAGCCCATTGGAATGCAATGAGCTAGTTTTGAATAGCCCAGCACTGTATGAACATGCTCGCCCAAATTGGGCATGGTGCCTACAATAGCATCTGCATATTTATAGCCTAATTTTTCAATGAGGCCAAGTCCAAGTACGAAAGGATTCCATGGTGAGAAGCCTCCTTCTTCGACAATGGTTAATGGCCAAATATCACGAACCTCAAAAATCAGACGGCACCCGTAACGCATGCGCCAGAAAAGACCTGTCAACACTGTCAGCAGTGACAGGCTGGATATAACCAACACATCAGGAGGCGGCAGCGTCTTCTTGGGCATGCGCAGCAAACGCCACTCAAAATGCAACCAACTAAGGATGCGGCGCAAGGACTTGGCAATAGAGTATTTGAAAGTGCGAACCCAATACAACTGCATGCCATCCAGATGTTGCAAAAGATAGGCTTGCTCCAGACTCGGTGGCGCAGCAAGTTGGTTTGAGTCTGATGTGATGATGACGACACGGTGTCCTAGGTCGGCCACTTCCTTCATAAGCAAATAGCCACGCCCCCCGGTCGTGCCCATTCCGGGTGGTGCTACGTATTTGGATACGTACCAAATGGTGCTCATATGCGGTTCAAGAACACAGCCTGGGTATGGCATTGATGACGGAAATCACCTTGGAAAAATCCATTCCTATTGCATCCAAATACCATTTAATGTTGGGGTAGCGTGGTTGATTTTCATCCATCACCATTTCAAGGGCTTGTTCCCGCGTGATATCCCCCTCGCGAATCTGGTTGCTGCGGAAGGTGTCGTGCTCGGTGAACCCCGCGACTGTGTAATAGATGTAGTTGTAAATCGCAGCCGTGCCATCGCCAATGCGCCAGGTGGTGCTTGTGTCTGGAGCGCGCTCCCAGTCATATTCGTTGAGCAGGGTGGCATCAATAGTGCGTTCATCCCATCGCCAATAATCAAAAATATGGTAGTAATCTGTTTTTTTGTTGAAGCTGCGGTAGTATTCGCCTGACAAGGTGTCCCAAAGAGAACTGTTGAAGTATCCCGGACTCTGCAGCATAGCTTGGAGCCGCAGCCATTGGTAGCGTAACTGTTTCATGGCGCCGTGAGAGTAAACTCGCTCCTCCTCAAAATCAGGTGGTACGCCAAGGAAGCCGGCCTTGAAGTGGGTTACCTCCAGTGGATTGACTCCCCAAAGATTCAAGGAAATGCCGGTTTGTTTCTTGATCGTTTCAATGTGCCGAAAAAAATGTTTGTCACCAGCTGTCAATATGCTCACCATGCCAAGATGAGGCGACTTCAGCCAAGCGGAAAAATTTTTGGCAATATTTCGGCGTTTCAGTCCAATGTCATCGGCAACGATGATGTTCTCCACCCCCAACTGCGAGCACATCCGGCTGATATTGCGACGCCCTAGATCGGTCACCATACCCCAGTCGTAGGTATAGGTGATTGGCTTCATCTTAAGCTCTTTGATAATCAAGTGCAGGCCATAGCAGCTGTCCCGGCCGCCTGAAAATGGGACGATACAATCATCGCCATTGGCTCTGCGATAGGGTTCGACGAGATTAAAAATCTCAGATGTCGGACGAGGCTTGTTGCGTGGTTTGTAATTATGGCAATAATTGCAAACACCTTTATCGTCAAAACGAATATAGGGCATTGTTTCCGGGAGGATGCATCGCGAACAGCGGCGCATCGTGTAGCGCTTATACTCAAGTGTGCGCTCTTCACCCAATTGTAGGCCCAAGCTGGGGATCAGGTTGGTGGTGCGTTGTTCTAGCTGGCGGGCTATAGGCGCTTGTGAGGAGATGGGAATATCGATCACGACTCCGCTATCGCGGATCTGCTCCACAGTTTCGCAACCAAGTTGCTGCAAAGGGAAGCTTTCGGATGAAAAGTAGCGACACTCTCCCTTCTGACCAAGATACAGGCTGCCATTGTTTGAAAATAAGCACAGCTTGCCGAGTTTGGGTAGTGCAATGGCGCAGGCCACAACGCCCTTGCAAAGTCCAAGTACCGTGGTTGAAAGATCAGTTGGGTCGGTGCCTTTTTCTAAGGCATCCGCTACGATGCCGGCAATGATCTCAGTGTCAATCTCTTGCTGGCGCTCTTTGTTGATCTGGCTCCAAAGTGCTTCATGATTGACAACTATGCCGTTGTGTATGACGCAGACCGCATCCCGGTAGACCGGTTGGTTATCAGCTAGGCCGTTAGTGATGAGACGGCTATGGCCCATAACGAAGCAGGCGCTTTGGTAGCTCACTTGCTTAAGCAGTGTGGAGATGGCCTGTGCTGCACGATAAAGCACATAAGTGTCGCCTTGCGGAAAATATAGGCCGCTGGAGTCTTTTCCGCGTTGTTCTGCGTGGTGGGCCAATAAATCGAGCTCTGCACGAACAATGGGATGTTGAGAGATAACGCCAAAAATTCCACACATAGATTAGGCCAAAATAGAGAAATAATGAGTTGAAGCAACGGATTAATGGGATGCGGCAGTGCTTAGCAGCTGCTGCTGGTAGGTTGTCACTAAACGAAGAGCTTGGGTGTTCCAGCTCAAATCGGAGAGGTCCATTTTGGGATATTTCGGACGAGTGGCGGCTATGGCTGCCAGTGCCTGTTGGATGCCCGATGGGGTTGGGTCGCAGCACATACCCAGGGAATAGGTGTCAACCAACTGGCTTATTTCGGGGAAGCGGGAGGCAAGTACTGGCAAGCGAGCGAAACAATATTCGAATAATTTGTTCGGTAGACTGTAGTAGTCACTCAAAGATACATTTTCCACCAAGCACAATCCGTAGTCAGCGTGTGCAACCAATGAAACTACCTGATCGTGCGGTACGGAGGGGTGGAGGTGGATGTTTGGGTGGCGGTGGGAAAATTCAATGATATCGGCCTCAAGCGGACCGAAGCCAATAAAGACCACATGAGTGCCAACGGGGCCTGTGGCAAAAGCATTCAGGCAATTCTCAATTCCCCTGCCGATGCCGAGAATGCCAAGATAGACGAATATCAAGTGGTCATCGGGAATGCCATAGCGATGATGAAAATAGCGTTGCTGGAGAGAATCGGGTGTAGAGAATGCTTGGGCTGTCCCCAGCACGGGGGCGTTCAGTACCAAGACACTGGGTTTTGGGCCCAGATGCTGCATGTACCAACGGGTAATGGAGTCGCTAACGGAGACCAACAGTTCGATCTGTTGCCAGCAAAATCTTTCGATGAACAAGGTGGCTTGGGACAATCTGGGAGTTTGGCCATTCTTGTTGGACTCCAGTTCATGGGCGTCATAAACCAGCTTGCTGGATGTTGATCGCTTAAGTAACCAGCCTGCTGGTAATGCAAAGGTGTCGTGGCAGTGAACAACTTCGGCATTGATGCGGCGACCATGCAGCATCGTCTTGATTGTAAACTCGATCAACTCAAAGCAGTACCGTACCGCGCGCGGCATAAAGCTCAGGCGGCGTGAGTGCAGGCGTAGCTTCTGGTAGTGAGCACCATCAATTCTATCTTCGCCAGAGCGGGGGGCCTCTGGGACGCCAATGACATAGACCTCTGCGCCACTTATGGCTACCAAGGCTGCCAATTCCTTTCGGATACGGCTGTCAAGTTCGATGTCGGTATTTGAAATGTGGAGTATTTTAGACATGAATGATGTTGCCCATTTATTCAGGGCACCAGTTATCTGTGCGTGACACAACCAAGCTGGCATCCAGAATTTGTTTGATCAGAGCACCGCTATGAAAACCCGGCTCTGCAAACGCTGGGTTTCGCTGCCGTGATGTATTGGGGCCGGTATAGGTGTTCAGCACGGTCGATGAAAATGGCAAGCTTGAGCGTTGCGCCAGATGAGCTGGCATCAATTTCGTTCCCAAGAAGCTCCACCACCCAAGATTGAATGATCCGGATAATTGATATGGTCCAAACCCGTTTCCCTTGCCTTGCGTGGCGTAATTGTAGCGGTAGACGCCATTTTCGCCGTCCATATAATTGCTTAGCCGGATGCCGTGAAAAACATCTGACGGCATAATAATTACTTTGGTGAGGAGTTGCAACGAAAGTCGTTCCATCAAGTCCTGGAATTGTCGACGCGTGGAGGAGTTGGCGTGTTCCGCGCAGCCAAAACTTATGAGAAATAGAGCTTGGCGAAAGCTGTGCGAAGAGTCTGGAGAAATGTCTGAAACCTTAGCGGGTTTTAGACTCTTCTCCAGTTGTTGCTGGCCTGCAAATTCAAAATCGGGATGATCCGTCCAAACACCCTTTTGGAATATCCAGCCACCTGTTGATGTGGAGGTTAGTTCTTGCGTGTAAATTCTTCTTGTCAATACACTGGCGAGATGATGCTGTGAATCTAGGGGTATATTGCACAATCTGGATGCAACGGTGAAGTCGGCGCTAATGGCCAGCGCGAACAACTCTTCATCAATAATGGCGCGTTGGTACGTCGATCCAACGCTTTTATTATCGAGCTTCCATCGTACGCGTTCAAAGAGGGATGGGAAGTCCGGCCGGTCCCATTGCCAAGCCGGCGCAGAGACTATCGTTCGCCATAAAGCCTCGGCATGTTTTAGGTGGTTGAGTTCGGATGATGTGCAGCCGCTGTACTGCAGTTTTAAAACTATATAACGCGTGTAAAAATAAAGAAAATGCAGACGATCCAGCCGTTCTTCAGTAAGGGTGCTGGTGCCCGTGATCAAGAAAGTTGTGAAAAATGCATCGAATGGCTGCGTCTGTATTGTCGAGCCAGATGCAAAAGCCGCATGCAGTGGCACCATCAAATGATGGCTTGCGTCGTAGGCATCACGCGATTGCCACAGAGGTTGGGCCAACAGTCCGGAGATTGAATGATTCGCCGTAGGCTGATTTTCGTGGGCATCGCACGGCATGTATGTCAGCATGATCCACATTGCGGCAATTACTCTCATCAGCCCGGCCTGGGCCAACTCCACGGCTCGGACTTGAACCAGTTGGCGGTAAACACGGTAAGCAAAAGTCATCTTGGTCAGGCCGAAGAGGGCTTAATGGCCACCGTCGTGCTTTGGTTATTGTCGGTGTTAGTGGATATGACTGCCACACGATTTGCCTGACTGCTACTCATCAAGTACATGATGAGCATACCAAAGCCCAGTCCGTGCGTGAGCAGCGTTGTGGTCAAATCGGCACTAGTGAAAAGGGTATTGAAGGGTACGATGACCACACTTAGCACTATCCACAATGGGACACCCTTGTCTCCTTTGCCCGTTAAAGAGTCCAGTGCCTTCATAAGAAGGCCCGCTGCCAAGCCATATATAGTGATGCCCAGCACACCTGCATGCATGTAGCTGGCCGAGAAAAATGAATTATTGGCCCACAGTGTGGGATCATTCAGGTGGTTGCCAATAACGAGGGCGACGCTTTCATCGTAAGGATATGGAATCAGCCAAGATAGTAAAGAATTTGACCAGTATACGAATGAGTGGGTGTTGAAGTAGTCAAAATAAGTAAAGGTCAGAAAGGATGGGACAAAGAATACACGCCGGATGAACATGCCGCCGAGGAACAGGCTTTCCGTGATGTGGTATGCGGCCAACGATATGCCGAGCGCTAGGCCCATTCCAATCGGGATCAAAGACATCGCGCGTGAATGTTTAAATAATGTGTAAAGCGAAATAACCAGCGCGGGATAGAACAGTACTGATTTATGTGAGCTGACACCGAACCAGAAGATGTGCAAGGTTAGCACTCCTAAGGTGAGCAGCCGCCGGCGGTCACGCAGTGCGATCATGAGAAGAAAGGGGCCTGCGACTGTGGTTGCCCATACCACGGCATAGCCTGGCAATCCACTGTAGATAGTGTTGTTGGCGTCCTCGCGGAATTCGTAAACGGCATCCAGATCGAGGTTGAAATTGGAAAGTCCCGCCGAGGTGAGCATCCAGACGGTGGCGCCGACGATGGTGCCAATGCAAAGGACCCAAGCGATTTTTGGGCCGTGCTTTGGGGGGGCTAAGGCCAGCCGATGGCGGCTGGCACGCAATAGGCCAATGATGGTGTATTGCATGGCAACTCCGTACAAAATCCACCGCGCGGGACTGGCATAACTGTAAAAAACGAGCAATGGTGCCATATAGGCAAAAAAGCAAACGCAAATCAAATAATCTGAAGGGCGATGGGCCTGAGCGGGAAGACAGGCGAGCATTGCCAAGTACATCATCCAGGACTCAAGATATTTCGTGCTGTCGGGTGTGAGTCCAAAGCCGGCATACTCGTAGAGTGGATGTACGAAGTCGATATAGGAAAATTCTAAAACTAGGCGAAAAAGAATGCCCGCGATGTAGAATGACCATCGGCTTTCAAGTAGTTGTATGGCTTTGGGAAGAAACTTCAAGATTGCTCCTTCGCCTTTGAGGTAAATATGCCTAGGCGACCCTGGGAGAAGCGTGCGCCCGCCCAGAAGTCAATGCCATAGGCTAGGCACATTTGTGTGACCAAAATTGCAATGAATTCATTGGGTTCCAGTGGCAGCCGGGTGGCGAGCCAAACCACCAGCAACGTCGACAATAGGCGAAAGAGGCTCCATAGGATCGCGTACAGTCCAGCACCTACGATAAGGCAGGTTCTGTCCATAGGGCCGCTGATAAACGAGCCAAATGCTGCCAGCGACATCCATGTGGCCAGCGTGCCAGCCAAGGTCCATTGCGGACCAAACACCAGGGGGTAGGCCCATGGCGACACCAGCGCAACCAAGCCGAATACCGGAGCGCCAATGAGCGCGAGCTTGGCGGCGGTACCTCGCCACAGTCCAAAAAATGATTCGCCTTGACTATAGATGAGCGCTGCCCTTTGGTAGTAGACATGTCCGATGGCGCTGCCCAATAGGCTGGAGGGGAGGTAGATGGTGGTCAAAACGAGGGCAAACTGGCCTAGCACGTCGGCGCCATAGAGGTGGGCCAGTGTTACTTGTGGCGCCATGATGGCCGCAGTGCTCAGCAGATGTGCCAGGACGGTGGAGCTGGCAAGCCGGTGGTAGCGTGAAAGTACTTGACGCACCCGTGATGCTTGGGCATGCCAGAGGTACTTGCCCCAGCTTGGTCGGCTCAAGAATATGAAGAGCGTTTTGCCAGTAGCTCCCAAAGCAGTCGTAGCAATGAGCGCGCACGCACCTAAATGGGCTATGCCGCCAGCAATGCCAACACCAACGTAGCAAAGCTTGCCGACTAACTCGGAGAAACCGGAGGTTTTGAAATCCCCAAAACGCTGTGCATTATTTTGGGAAGCTACCGCCCAGGAAACTAGAGCACAGGTGACAGGAACAAAGGGCAGCCAAGGTGCCAAGGCACGGTTGCCCATCTGCGCGGCCAGTGACTCGCGGTAGTTCCACAGTACCGGTGACAGCACAGCAATGGCGACCATACCCAATATGAGTACCAGTTGGTTCAATGCCCGAGCATCACCACGTGCTCGCGGCAATTGCACGAAATATTCGTAGCGCCATGTCACCAGAGCCGTGCCTAAGGTCATCAACTGGATGAAGAGGGCCTGGACAGCAAACTCTTGCGGGGTGTATAGGCGTGTCATCACGGGAATACCCAGGATGCCGACCGCTTGCGCCAGCGTATTTCCTGAGGCTTGCCAGATGACATCCCGCCAGTATGCTGATCGCATGCGAGGCCCAGTATCTAACTTAGGGTTTATGGTGTAACAGTGAACTTCAGCGCCTCGATGATGCGGTCTTGTTCCGTGTGATGCAGGTCTGCACACATGGGCAAGCTCATTACGCGCGCGGCCTGTGCTTCACTCACAGGGAAATATTGTCCTTCAGCCAAGTTGGCATAGGCGGGCTGTCGATGCAAAGGCGTAGGGTAATGAATGGCTGTGGAGATGCCTTGTGCCAACAATTGCCGTTGAATATCTGCACGCCCTTGAATCTTCAGCGTGTATTGAGCCCATACACAATTGCGGTCAGGCCGTACCTGCAGCAGCTCCAGGTGATCTACGTTGGCGCTACGAATGCGTTCGTGGTAGCGATCCCCCAATTGCCTGCGCTGCTCGATTTCCCAATCGAAACGCTCCAGTTTGGCCAGAACGACGGCACATTGCAGAGTATCCATACGGCCACCCACACCGACCCGGGTATGGTGATAGCGAGCGCTCTGTCCATGCACGCGTATTTCACGGCAAGCCTGAGCGATGGCATCATCGCTGGTGAAGATCGCTCCGCCGTCACCGTAGCAGCCCAAGGGTTTGCTAGGGAAGAAACTGGTGCAGCCGATTGAGGATAGGTTACAGCTTTTGCGACCTCTGTATTCTGCGCCGAAACTCTGTGCTGCGTCCTCGATCACTGAGATGTTGCCATTGCGGGCTGCGATGGCATTGATCTCGTCCATGTCGGCCGGCTGGCCGTAAAGGCTGACCGGCATGATGGCCTTGGTGTGCGGTGTGATTGCAGCTTCGATCAGGCTGGCATCGATGTTGCATGTCTCAGGCTCGATGTCGACAAAGACGGGTTTGGCACCGAGCAAGACAATCGCTTCTGCCGTGGCCACGAAAGTGAACGGCGTGGTGATGACCTCGTCGCCAGGGCCGATACCTAGAGCCATCAGGCTGATGAGCAGGGCTTCGGTCCCACTGGCGACGGTGATGCAATGCTTGGCGCCGGTATAGGCCTCAAGACGCGTTTCAAGTTCACGGACCTCGGGCCCCATGATGTATTGACCGTGCTCAAGTACCGCGTTGATGCGGGTCTGGATATGCGTCTGTAGCGCTCGATACTGGGTTTTGAGATCAATGAAGGGAATGCTCATTTGATGATGCGCTCCAGTGTTTGGTTGTTTAGTTGATATTGGTGGCCAGTATGCGGGCAGATGAACTCGCCTTGGCCAGTGATGGGCAGCGGAATCTTCTCGCCGTACTCGCTCATCCATCCAATTTGTTTCGCAGGTACACCCACCATGAGCGCATAAGGTTTGACGTCTTTGTTTACCATTGCGCCAGCGCCTACAAATGCATATTCGCCAATTGTGGTGCCGCATACAATGGTGCAGTTGGCGCCTAAGGTGGCCCCTTTTTTAACCAGCGTATTGCGATATTCATTTTTTCGTTCGATGAGCGAGCGAGGGTTGTACACATTTGTAAACACCATGCTCGGGCCGCAAAAAACACCCTCTTCGAGCGTAACATTGTCGTAAATGCTGACGTTGTTTTGTACCTTGCAGCGGTCGCCAATAATCACTTGGTTGCCTACAAATACGTTTTGGCCCAGTGAGACGCTCTTGCCGATTTCCGCACCACCACAGACGTGTACCCAATGCCAGATACGGCTGCCCTCGCCAATTTTTGCGCCGTCGTCAATGATGGCGCTGGGATGAACGGTGTAGGTCATTGTGCTTCTTAGTAGTGCAGTGGCAGGCCGATGGTTTTTCCATCGCGTGCTGCCAGATAAGCGGCCACAAGCAATTCCAGTGATTTGAGTCCTTCGCGGCCATCGGTCTCAGGTTCGGTTGTGCCCCGCATCACGTCAACCACGTTGCGGTAGTAAAGCGGGTGTCCAAAGCCGTACACTGACGTGGTTTGGTAGTTGGCAGATTGGATGTCGGCATCGTAGTCTTGCGGTTCGTCAAATTGCCAAGTTTGGATTTCATTGACCGCGACACCGCCCACGCGAACCGTTCCTTTTTCGCCGAGTATGGTGATGCTGCCCTCCAGGTTTTGCGGGTAGGTGAGCATGGTCACACTCATGGAGCCCACGGCACCGTGCCGCCATTTGATGTTGAGCACACCGGTGTCCTCTGCTTCGATATCGCGGGTGGTGCTCATCATGGCTTGTACTTTTTCCACTGGGCCGATGATCCAGTCCAAGAGGTCCACATAGTGGCTGGCCTGGTTCATGAAGGCGCCGCCGTCCAGTTCCCAGGTGCCGCGCCAGCCGCCTCCTTGGTCATAGTATGACTGCGGGCGGGTCCAAAACACATTGAGGTTGACCAAGTGAATCTTGCCGAAGCGCTTTTCGGAGACGGCGCGCTTGAGCAGTTGTAAGGTGGTGTTGCGGCGATTTTGCTTAACCACAAACAGGCGGACGCCCACCTCGTCGCAGGCCTTGACCATGGCTAAGCCATCTTCATAGCGTGTGGCCATAGGCTTTTCAGTGACGACGTGCACTTTGTGCTGAGCAGCCAGTATGGCTTGATATGGGTGAAGCCCGCTGGGCGTGCATAGGGCCACCATATCCAGTTGCTCGTTTTGCAACATTTCGGCCATGTCGGCATAGCCGCGTACTTTGTATTGTTCTGTATGGGTGTGGAGCGCAGCGGCATCAATATCGCAAACAGCTACTAGCTCGAAGTCTTGCTGATGTTGTGCAATGGAGCCAAAGTGGTTTTTACTGATGCGGCCGCAGCCGACCACCGCGATACGGATTTTTCGCCCATTGATCGTTGGGTATTGTTTGAATTTCATGTGATGTGCAATTGTCAGAGGCGGAACACGCTGAAGCCAGCAGCTATTGCTTCGTGGCGGTTGTAGATTGATTTAATATCTGCTAAGACGGGTTGGTTTGTACGGCAAAAAGCTCTGAGCTCTGCCATTGATAACCCGCGAAATTGATGGTGGCTTACCGCTACCACCAGTGCGTCAACTTGACTTGATGTGTCAATGGTGCCGAGTTCAATGCCATATTCGTGTTCGACCTCGGCAGGGTCGGCCCATGGGTCCATGACCACTACGTTGGTGCCCCATTGCTGCAATTCTTTGACTAGATCGGCCACTTTGCTATTTCGAATGTCTGGGCAGTCTTCTTTGAAGGTGATGCCAAGAACGCCAACGGTGCTGCGGGCGACATCTACACCATTTTGCAGCATGCGCTTGATCACGTTGCGCGCTGCATAGCGTGCCATGTTGTCGTTGATTCGGCGCCCAGCGAGAATAACCTGTGGATGGTAGCCCAGTTCTTCGGCCTTGTGTGTGAGGTAGTATGGGTCTACCCCAATACAGTGCCCGCCCACCATGCCTGGGCGAAACGGCAAGAAGTTCCATTTGCTACCGGCAGCTTCCAGGACTTCCAAGGTGTCGATGCCGATACGCTCAAAAATGACCGAAAGCTCGTTGACAAAAGCGATGTTCAGGTCGCGTTGGCTGTTTTCAATGACCTTGGCGGCCTCTGCTACTTTGATGCTGCCGGCCTTCCATGTCCCGGCTGTGATGATTTGAGCGTAGAGCGCATCCACCACATCTGCCACAGTGGGGGTGCTGCCGCTCGTAATCTTTTTGATGGTGGTCAGTGTATTAACTTTGTCACCAGGATTGATGCGCTCGGGGCTGTAGCCACAATAAAAGTCGACGTTGAACCGCATGCCGCTCAGGCGCTCAAGTACGGGAACACAAACTTCCTCTGTGGCGCCGGGATAGACGGTGGATTCGTAAATCACCACAGCACCCTTGGTCATGTGCTTGCCGACGGTTTCGCTGGCTTTCACCAAGGGTGTCATATCTGGTCGGTTTGCCTTGTCGACAGGCGTAGGGACCGTGATGATAAATACTTGGCATTGCCTTAAAGCTTCTGGCTGATGACTAAACTGCAGGTGTTTTGCATCATTCAGCTGTTTCTGCGTGACTTCAAGAGTGTTGTCAATGCCTTTGTTCAGGTCGGCTATACGGTCCGTATTGATGTCAAAGCCGAGAACGGGTCGATGTTTGCCGAATTCAACAGCCAGCGGTAGACCAACATAGCCCAAGCCGATGACAGCAATTTTTGATGAGTCCAAGTTCATAGATTACTAAGGGTGAAAGTGGGTGGGGTTTCAGTCATTGCGTCCTACGCCGGCCAAATTTGACCGAACTAGGCGGGCTGTTGCCTGCTTTCAAGTCAAAGTAGGGATCGAGCGGCATTGGGGCGCCAGAGTTATGCGGACGGGCAAAGCTGACGCGCACTTCACTGCACAAGTGTTGTTGCCGGGGAGTTCGCACGCGGTCCACTCCGCTATACACCTCTGGGTGGCAGTACAGCAGCAGTGGGGCTGGGTTTCGCATGACTGAACTCAATGCAGCACCTGAGCGTTTGCTGTCTGGGGCAATTCTGGACGCAGTGAGTCGGCCAAGGCTGGCTGGTCACATGCATCAGGTAGGCGGGCCAAGTGTTGCCAATCAACCACCTCGTCGGTCGGGGCAAAGCCTTCAACCAACTCCAGCAAACATTGGCGTAGCGCCAGCACGTCATCAGCGTCCAGGCAGGCCTGCAGGGTACGCAAGCGTTGCTCCAACTGTACCCATGGCAAATGGCGTTCGTGGGCGCGCAATATGCGCTTGTGTTCGGTGGGCTGTGGGTTGTTGCCAATCAGCAATTCTTCAAACAACTTTTCGCCAGGGCGCAAGCCCGTCACCGTAATGGCAATGTCTCCTTGTGGGTTGTGCTCGTCCTTCGTTCGCAGGCCGCTGAGGGTGATCATGCGGCGGGCCAAGTCTGCAATGCGCACGGGTTCTCCCATGTCCAGCACAAACACGTCGCCCCCATGTGCCATGGCGCCTGCTTGAATCACCAGTTGGGCGGCCTCCGGTATGGTCATGAAATACCGGGTGATGTCGGGATGGGTCAAGGTGACGGGACCACCCGCTTCAATTTGCTTGCGGAACAGCGGCACCACCGACCCTGACGAGCCCAGCACGTTGCCAAAGCGCACCATGCTGAATCTTGTGGGTCCGCCTTGGGCTGCCAGGGCTTGCAGCACCATTTCGGCCAAGCGCTTGCTGGCGCCCATGGTGTTGGTAGGGCGCACGGCTTTGTCTGTGCTCACCAACACAAAGTGGGGTACCTTCGCCTGTTGGGCCGCTTCTGCGCACATCCATGTGCCTACCACGTTGTTGCGTACGCCCTCGCTGGGGTTGTGCTCCACCATGGGCACGTGCTTGTACGCAGCGGCGTGGTAGACGGTATGCGGATGCCAAGTGCACATCACACGCAGAAGGCGGGCCTTGTCACAAACGGAGCCGAGCAGCGGAATCAGGCGGGTGCTGGCGTTCACCTGAAGGCACTGCTGCTGCAGCCTCTGGTGAACCTCATACAACGCAAACTCGCTTTGTTCCAGCAGCAACAGGCACTCGGGGTGGCAAACCAAAATCTGGCTGCACAGTTCGCTGCCAATGGAGCCACCGGCACCTGTGACCAACACCACCTTGCCACGCGTGTGTTTGTTGAGCAACAGGTCATTGGGGGCCACGGCGTCGCGTGCCAGCAGGTCCTCCACATCTAGCTCACGTGCGTCACTCAAGCTGACTTTGCCTGAAGACAGTTCGGCCATGGTGGGCAGGGTGCGAACGTGCAGGGGCAGATCCTGCACTCGCGCGAGTATTTCGTTTCGGGCGCTGCGGTTGGCCGAAGGAACGGCCAGCAGCACATCGGTCGCGTTAAGACGCTCAATCAGTTGGGGCAGTTCACTCGGCGCGAACACCGGGCGGCCATCCAGACTGTGTCCTTGGAGTCGATCATCGTCATCGAGAAAACCCAGCAGGCGCTGCTCATGGCTGTCGCCCAGCGCGCGCGCCAGTTGCCTTCCGGTATGGCCGGCGCCGTAAATCAGCACGCCCGGCCAGTGCCGTCGCTGCAGCAGGCGCCGGTACACACCGCCCAGCCAAAAACGCCCGATGGCGCGCGTGCCGCCGATGGCCACAAACAACAGCAAGGGCTGCAATATGCCCACCGTGCGAGGCACGTCTGGAAACGCATACGCCGTAAACAGTGCAGCAAACAAGAGGCCATACAGAGCCACTGCCTGTACGACGGCCATCATCGCGTTCCATCCGGCATAGCGAAAGATTGCTCGGTACAAGCCAAACTTGATAAAGATCGGCAAAGCCAACGTCACTGACGCCAGCCCCACCCAAGCGTGCGGGGACGCCAGCGGAACCCACGTTTCCAGTCGCAGGCACCACGCCAGCCATACCGTGACCAGGCAAAGCACTGCATCGAGCGTGAGCACCACCGCTCGTTTCAGGCTTCTCGGCAGGGCTAACACCTGCTGTTTGATGACTCCAGGCATCAGCAGTCCGTTGAAAATATCTCGGACAAGGGCGTGGCGCCGAAAACCGAACTTGCAAGACGGCCTGCAAGCGATTTATCTTGACCAGGTAAGGACGTAATCCCTGAAATCATTATGTTTTGAATCAATAGTTAGGTGCAGACAGACTTTGCCGGAGGCGTTGTGCCGACATCGGGGCACAACGTAAACGCTAACACAATGAATGCCCAAAGGAAGGGCAGGTTCAGATCGGGGAGGCCTATGAATGAGGCCAATAAGCCTGCTCCCATGGCGGATGCTGCAAAGTAATGGGCGCCGAAAAGCTTGTTGCAACGGATGTATTGCCAAGCGAGTGATCCTGCCATCATCAAAAAAGCGAGGGTGCCTGCGATCCCCGTGTTGCTGAGTAAGCTGCTGATTAAGCTTGACGTCCTAGTGCTGCCCATTCCCACCCCTAACCCGACGGATCGGATCGCTAGTTTGAAGCCATTCATATCCGAATGAAATCGAGCGTTATGCTCTAAGGTGCGAAACTTCTCGATAAACATGTAGTGCGCGGCGGTTGAAAAGTGTTTATCTTTGCTTGCAACGAATATTGCGCAGATCGCCGCCGCAAGCGTAATCAGAAGGGTTATTGTGGTGGCAGATATTTTTTGATTATGTGAACGAGGAGTCTGCGCCTTTATTTTTTTTGCACCAAACCAGAAAAAATTTGCTGCAACTGCTATAAGCGCCGCCAAAAAACCGGTGGAGCCTAAGGTGCTAATCAGGCATGCCAGGACAATGGCAATCGCTATTGCAATGAGCGCTAGGTTGCTTTGTGCAAAAAGTGCCAAACTTGTCAAGCCTGTGAGCAAGGCAGCCAAAAAGGCACTTCCATAAGAAGGTTCAGAAAAGGGCGACGAAATTCGAGAGTAGGTCAAAATGTGGTTGACAGCGCCTGTTTCGAGTGTAGGGTTCACCCATCTGACATCCCCCAGGTCGGACATGGCATATCCTGCATTGCTCATCCAAAATGAGGCTGCGCGTGGCCAGTCGGTTAGCAAGGCCAATCGGTCATGCAGACCCGCCGCCACTGCAAGTCCTGAGGCTATTGCAAAGACTTTGAGGGTTTTGCTGGCAGACCAATCCTTGCGGCCCATGGCCTGCCACGCATAAAAAGCAACCAATAGATGAGCGCACAAGTTTACTGCCTGTGCCAGGTTGGAGATGCTCCAGGCCAACGGTGGGAGCCTTTCTAGGCTGTAACCTTTGGGGTCGAGGGGGGGTTGAACAGGCAATCCTGCAAACAGATGGGGCAGCACGAACGAGCCAGCCAGGGCAATCGCAGCATAGATCAACAGCCATATGGCGGGTGTGCGAACATGTGCGGGTGGGCGTACCGGGCTATTCTCTGGGCCAAAGCGCCGCCATAACAGCGCGATGCTCGCAACACCAACGCTGGCCATGTAGGGCGAAATTCCGTAAAAGCCGGTGCCTATTGGCACGTTGACAACCGCTGCCGCTTGGAACACGGCACTGCCAAGCACCAAACCCAATAACCACGGACGCGCCCAAATGGCCACCGCCAAAAGCAGGGGCATGAACACCCAACCAAACGGCGTGACTTGCATGGGCTTCAGTGATGCTCAACGGGCCGGCGGGTTGTGATCAGGCCTCTTTGGTGAGAATGCCATCTCGGTTAGTACGCCACCAAGTTAAGACGAGCGCAAACACTATTCCCAACAATCCACCGGCCATGCCACCACCCAGCAAGCCCAGCGCAAGACCGGGCTTGCGCTCCTTTACCTCAAGGGTTTCGGGTTCGGCCACGTAACGCATTCCCCGTAAGTAGCTGACGCGCCAGTTCTCCAGTTCCAAGGCCAGTTCATTCGCGGTTTGTTCAACGATGTCGTGGGTTTTGTCTTTGCCGGCGAGGGCGGTAGTCTGCAGCTTTTGGAGTTGATCCAGAAACTCGCGTGCGGGTATCAGCTTTTCTAGTGGTTTGAGCGCTTCGCAGTAGTAAGCCTTTTTGATGGCGCTGGCAACCACTTCGCGCTCTCGCCGGTTTTGTTCAAGCCTGGCATCGGCCACCGCAATCTCAGACGCGTTGAGGTGGGTGCGTGGAGGTAGGTAGCGCGCGCCGTCGCCTTCCAGCGAGATCACCTGCCGGGAGTCCTGTGCGGCGGCGGCGGGGTTTTGTGCAATCAAGCGTTGCAAGCTCTGCGCGCGCGCGGTTTCTTGTTCTATCAAAAATTTCGCCTTAAGGTGCTCGGTCCTAAGTTCCACCTCCCGCGATTGGTGCTGCGTGCATTGCACCTCCATATGGTCCTGCAAACCCAGTCGCATGACACTGTCGCGCAGGTATTCACCCAGCTGCTTCAGCACGGCGCCCCCAGTGGGTGAGTTGGCCTCGTGGCGCACACGAAAACCCAACAAGGTGTTGGCGTCGTCTGCTGGCAATTTGATGCCAAAGTTGCGCTGCTCCTTCTCGGTGAGTGAAAACTCAGGCGTGACGGCCGCGCGCAGTTGGCTCGCGTTGTCCGCCAATTCACTGACTTCCGCGATGCCTGGCTCATTGGCCTGCATCCGTTGCGCTACGAATTGCGCCAAATTGCTGGGGTTGATCACGACGTTTTCATAGCGCTTGTAGCTGGCTGCGTTGATCGTCGTCAATGTGTCGTTGGGGCGGGGTGTTTGGAATAACCCAGACGACACGTACTTGGTCGAAGCGACGCTGAGCGCCACCCCCAATGCACAGCCTGTCAAGCCGACTGCCACGATGGTTTTGCGTTGCTGCCACAGCGTGGCCGCAAGCTTGCGCAGGTCGATTTCATCGGGATCGAGGTCGTTGCGGGAAGCGGGCGCGCCGGTGTTCATTCAAAAATCACTGGATTTGATACAAAGAGGTATTTTCGCATGTGCCCGTGCGTGACAATGCGGCCTTCGTGTCGGTCGGTTTTGGGCATGCAGACCTCTCTCTACCACGCGGTGCTGAAACAGGCTCTGGGGGCCTTGTTTTGCGCCGCCTTGTCGTTTGTGCTCGTTCTGGTGTTGGCCAGGGCGATGGGGCCGTTGGCATTTGGCGATTACGTTGCCGTGCTCAACGGCGCGACGCTGGGTTTGATCGTGGTGGAGGGCGGTTGGGCTCAGTGGTTGTACCGCGAGCGTGCCGTGGCCGGTGGGAGCGCGTGGCACAGCTTGATGGGAATGGGCACGGCGCACGTGCTGCTGACCACGGTGGCCTTGGCGTTGCTGGGCATGGCGCTGGGCGGCGCAGGCGTCTGGGCTGCCGTCTGGGCGTGCATGGGTTTGGTTGCATGGATGAATCTGGCGTCGGCCCGGATGCGGGGCGAGGCCCGTTTTGGGGTGGAGGCGTTGTGGCAGAGCGCTGGCAGGGTTGTCTCTGCGGTACTTATTTTGTGGGTGGTGTGGGGCTTGGGGCTGACTTCGGCGACTGCTGTTTTTTGGGCATGGTCGGCGGGCTTGCTGGTGGTGCTGGCTCTGGGTGCGCGGCGGTGGCTGGTGTTGCCGCAGTGGCAGGGCTTGCCGAATGCCTACCCGCAGGCCGCACCTTTTGTAGTGGTGGCCCTGGCCAATGCATGGCTGCTCAAGGGCGACATGGTGCTGCTGGGTGGCGGTTTGGTATCAAAGGATGCACTGTCTTATTACGCAGCCTGTACACGTTTGACTGAGGCAGGGGTGTTGCTCTTCGCCCCATTGGGCAACGTGCTGTTGCGCAGGTTTGCTGAGACGGCAGGCGGGAGGCAAGCTGGCGGCCAAAGCTTGCTGTGGTGCGTGGTGGCAGGCGTTGTGGTGCTGGGCATGCTAGCGGTGGGGCTGGCGGCGGCATGGGGTGACGAACTCATGGCTCGGCTGTTTGGCGCATCCTATTCACCTGCTGGTGCGCTCCTGCCTTGGGTGTTGCTGATGCTACCGTTTGCATTGGGCAGCGCGGCGTTGTTGCAGTGGCTCACGGCCAGGCATTTGGAGCGTTGGGTGGCCGGCTGGTCGGCGTTGGCGGGGCTGCTTCT
The DNA here is from genome assembly GCA_964442375.1 of uncultured Hydrogenophaga sp. Taxonomy (GTDB): domain Bacteria; phylum Pseudomonadota; class Gammaproteobacteria; order Burkholderiales; family Burkholderiaceae_C; genus Hydrogenophaga. Next base: position 23,999 of record CAYUAH010000003.1, read on the forward strand.
TTGGTGGGGGCTTGGGCATGGCGTTGGGGTTTGGGGGCCGCAGGGCGCGGCCATGGTGATGGCGTGGGTCCATGCGTGCTTGTTCGTGGCGCTGCTGATGACTGCCCTTAGGGTCAAACCGCGCTGACCAAAACTTGGAATTTAAAATGAAAAGTCCCGGCGGCATGTCATACCTGCTCTACGACTTCATGCAAGTTGCCGGCGGTGCCGAGCGCGTCACACTGCAGATCGCTCAGCGTTTTCCCTGGCTGCAGCCGGTAGTGTCGCGTGTGTATGCGGATGCGGCCCCGTTGGTGGCGGCAGCGGGCGCGGATGTGCTGGCACTGGCAGATGGCAAGACACGGTGGCTGGGCCGGATACCCGAGGCCGTTTGGTGTTTTTGGTTTCGCGCCCAACGGGTGCGCGCGGCCGAGGTGGTGGTGTACAGCGGCTTTTACGCGCCCTTGGCGGTGCGGCACCAAAGGCAGGGTCGCAAGGTGTACTACTGCCACACCATCCCTCGCTTTGCTTACGATCTGTACGAAGTCGAGAAAGCCCGTCTGCCTTGGTATTTGCGTGGTGTATATGCAATGGGCATGGCGGGGTTTTGCTGGCTGTACGCCCGAGCCGTTGCCCAAATGGATGTGGTGCTGGTCAATTCCGAGAATGTACAGCGGCGGCTGTGGCGCTACCTGGGCCTGAAGTCTGAGGTGTTGTACCCACCGGTGGACACCGAGCGTTTTCGGTGGCTGGCGGACGATGGCTACTACCTTTCAGTGGCACGGCTGACCGTCAACAAGCGCGTGGATGTGGCGGTGCGGGCATTTGTGGCCATGCCCCACCGTCGTCTGGTGGTGATGTCTGGGGGGGCCGAACTGGCGCGTTTGCAGCGTTTGGCAGAGGGGGCAACCAACATCGTGTTCGTGGGGTGGCAAAGTGAGGCGGACATGGTGCGCTGGATTGGCCGGTGCCGCGCGGTGATCTACCTTCCGATGGATGAGGACTTTGGTTTGTCCCCGGTGGAAGCCATGGCCGCAGGCAAGCCGGTGGTGGGGGTTGCTGAAGGTGGGTTGCTTGAGACGGTGGTGCACGGGGAGACGGGCCTTTTGATCCGGGGCCAACCCACGCCCGAAAAGGTGTTAGAGGCGGTAGAGGTCGTGGAGGCCACCCACTCGGCCACATGGCGTTCGGCATGCGAAGCGCGTGCGAAGCAATTTGACGAATCGGTGTTTTTTGAGGGCCTGCAACAGGTCTTGGGCCTGTCTGTCGATCGGCCCTGACAACTCATGTCGGGTGTTGCCGTGTGTCTCGCCACATGAATGCAGGCTTTCCTGCGAACAACAAGCCCACACACCCGGTCAAATATGCTTGGGTCGGGGCCGGAGCGGGCGTCCGAACGCCCCCCAGGCCAGCCACACCAGCCCCAGCGCGGCAGTGGCCGACGCCGGCCCCAGCACCCAATGCTGAGGGCGCCAGGCGCCGGGGTGCCAGCGGTCGTACAGCCCAGGCTGGCGCTGCAGGTAGAGCCGGGGGCTGCCATCGGGTGCGATTGCGCGGCCGCCGGGCGGCACGGCGTCGATCGGGGTTAAGTGCACGCGGCCGCTGGCGGCGGCGGCTGTGCCGGCCAGCGCGAACAACAGGGCCAGGGCATGCCAGGCGTGGTGAACGCGTCCACGGGGCGGCGGTGCCCTAAATCCATAAAACACCATCACCCCCAGCACCGCCGCCAGCAGGTTCACCAGCACGTCGTTGAAGTCGTAGTAGTGGCTGTGGCTGGCGGTGATCCACAGGTACTGGGCCATTTCGTCGATGGCGCCGAGCAGTGTGGTCAACGCCAGCAGGCGGCCCACGGGCCAGCGGGTGCGGTCGGGGTCCAGCGTTTGGGCCAGCAGCCAGGCCAGCAGCGCGTACTGCGGGTAGTGAAAGTACTCGGGCACCGAGTAGGTGAGCCAGCGGTCCACCGCCGCCACGCAGCCGGCCCACAGCAGCCAGTAGACCACCACGATTGTTGTGCGCTGGAGGGTGCCGTGCCGCCGTGCATCGCGCACCAGCCAGGCCAGCAGGGTCAGGGCCGCCACGGGCAGCAGCCAGGGCATGGCGTCGCGGTAGCTGTACTGAACGGTCTGGCCTTGCCAGGTGGCGGTGCGTTCGGCCACAAGCCACAGGGAGAACGCCAGGTGCGCCAGCGTGGTGACAACGAAGTAGAACGCGGCGGCGAGGCCCCAGATGGCAGTGCGGGTGGCGGGTTTCATGGTCGTTGTTACTCCGTCGCGGGGCAGGCCCACGTTGCACTGGCATCCGCGAACACACCCACGCCTTCGGCCGACGGGGCTTCGGCGCTGTTGTAGGTCTTCCCCAAGCCCCGGCAAGTCGCGCCGGTGAAGCGGTAGCTGGCGCTGCCACCGCTGCGCACCAGCACCCCGTGGCCGCCGTCGTGGGCGGCGCCCAGGCCCAGGTCGCCCAGCACGAAGCGGTCGTGGCCGCCGCCGTCCACCAGCAAGCCGACGGCGGCGTCGTGCCCGGCCCCCATGGCGGTGACGTGGCTGGCCTCGTAGCGGTCGTCGCCCGCACCGGCGGCCCACAACAGGCCCACGCCCTGGTGGGCGGCGGCACCCATGGCGTACCAGGCGGCATGGTGGCGGTTCTGCCCGCCCAGGTCGACCAGGGCGCCCAGGCCTTGGCGCAGGCCTGTGCCTTGTGCAAACACGTGGGCGTTGTAGCTGTCGTCGCCGGCCGCGTCGATCAGCAAGGCCAACCCACCGCCACCGGCTGCGCCAAAGCCCGCCCCCTGGCCCATGGAAGCGTTGTGGTCGGGAAGTTGCGACGAGGGCCACACCAGCACGGCGTTGCCCAGGTGGTAGCGGTCGTTGCCGCCGGGTTCGAGCAGCAAGGCACGGCCTTGCGGGCCGGCCGATGCTTGCGACAGTGTCAGGGCCCGGTGGTCGTCGTCGCCGGGGCTGCCCAGCAGCAGGGCATCGCCGGCCAGGGCAAAACCCTGGGCCATGCCGGTGGCGTGGTAGCGGTTGTGGCCGGCGTCGTCGATGTGCATGGCCGCGCCCAGCACGGCCGCGCCTTGGGCCAGCCAGCCGGCGCGGTAGTCGTCGTCGCCTTCGGTGTCCCAGAGCAACGCATAGCCCAGCACCGCACCCGACGGGTCGCTGCCCGGTGCGTGGCTGCGGTAGCGGTCGTGGCCGCCATGGTCCAGCAGCAGGCGGATGCCAGGGGGCGTTCCATCTGCGGGCGCGGTGAAGTCGTAGCGGTCGTTGCCGCCCACGTCGAGCACCAGGTAAGGGCGCGCGAGCCGGTGGTGGTTGTCCTGGCCGGTGGTGTCCACCAGCACCGTGCCCCAGGGGGTTTCGGTGCGCCACTGCACCGGGGGCAGTTGGGGTGTTTGTGTGATGAACGCGTGCAGGCGCTCGGCGCTGGCCAGCAGGATGCGCATGCCGGTGCGCAGCGCGTGGCGGTCGATGTCGGGCCCGGCGGCGGGGGCTGGTGTGTCCGCCATCGCAGCTGCGGCAGGGATGGTTTGTGCCAGTACCGCCTCGGGCGTCAGCCCGGTGGGCAAGGCCGCCAGCGCGCGCGCGCGCCAGGCCTCCGCCAGCGCCAGGCCGTGCAGTGCCCGTCGCAGTTCCAGGGCCAGAGGTTCGGGTACGTCGCTGGGCACGGGCACCGCCGCATGGGCCTGGGGTGGGGGGCGGTCGGTGGCGGGCGCATCGGCCCCGCTTTCTGCGGTGAGCAGGCGGAACAGATCGCCAGGCTGGTGGCGGGCGGTGGGCCAGTGGCGCATGGCATCGACGCGGTGCCAGGCGGTCGGCGGCTCGGTCAAAAAACGCTGCAGTAGTTCGGGCGCCCGAGACACATCAGCTTGTGGCTGCGCCAGCACCTGAGGGGCTCGCTCCGCCTGGGCCATTGCTTGAAACATGGCCTGACTGAAATCGCCGGCCAGCACAGCCGTGGGCAAGCCTATTACCAGCAGCCCACACACCCGCACGCGACCCATGCCTCAGCGGCGCGTGTGCGCCGGCCCAATGCGCCAGCGCGACAGGCACAACAAGGTGGTGATGGCCATGTAGCGCGCGACCTTGAGCCAGGAGCCGAAGATGCGCGAGGCGCCGGCCACACGCTCGTTCATGCGCACCGGCACCTCCACCACGCGCAGCCCGGCGCGGCGCAACATGAGCAGGGTGCCCACGTCCTGGTAGTCGAGCAGGGTGGCCTCGCTGGAGGCGAGCACGCGCAGCGCGTCGCCCCGGTAGCAGCGGAAACCCGAGGTGAGGTCGGTCACGTCCAGCCCGGTGAGCAGGCGGAACCAGTGCCAGGCGACGCGCCGCAGGGCGCTGGCGCGTTCGGGGAAGGCGCCAATCACCACGTCGGCCTGCCGGCTGGCCAGCAGCAGCGCGGGCAGTTCGTCCACTTCGTGCTGGCCGTCGGCGTCCATGGTGATCACGCAATCGAAGCCGTGCCGCAGCGCGTGGCGTATGCCGGTCTGCATGCCGCCCCAGGCGCCCAGGGCCAGCACAGGCCGCAAGACACGGGCGCCCGCCGCGCGCGCGATGTCGCCGGTGCCGTCGCTGCTCAGGTCATCGACCACCAGCACGTTGCTGTGGCCGGCAGCACGCAGCTGCGTCAGCAGCGGGCCTATGGTGGCGGCCTCGTCGCGCGCGGGGATGACGATGAGGGTCCGTGCGGGTGCTGCCGCTGTCTGCGGCTGGCCTGCCAGCGTGGGGTACAGGGCTTGCAGCGTGCGTGCGCTGGCCTCGGCCGTGAAGCGCTGCTCGAAGGCCACACGCCCGGCCGCGCCCATGGCCTGGCGCTGTTCGGGGTGGCGGGCCATCCACAGCAAGGCCTGTGACCATGCGCCCACATCCTGTGGCGGCGCCAGGCGGCCGGCCTGGCTGCTGGCCACCACCCAGGGCATGCCCGAGCCGGGCAGCGCGCTGGCCAGGCAGGGTTTGGCGTGGGACATGGCTTCGAGCAACACCATGCCGAAGGCCTCGGTGCGCTCGCACGAGGGCAGGGCCAGCAGGTCGCAATGCGCCAGCAGGTGCTGCTTTTCTGCTTCGGTCACCGCGCCCAGCAGCCGCATGCGCGCGCGGGCGCCGTTGTGCTCAAGAGCGTCGATGTGGGCTTGAAGCGCGCCGCGCAGCTCGCCGTCGCCCGCGATCAGCAACGCGACGCCGGGGCTGTGTGCCACCGCGTCTATGAGCGTCTCGAAACCTTTGTAGTGGGCCAGGCGGCCGATGCCGAGCACGCGCAGCGTGGCATCGGCGCCGGGCCAGGCGGGCGGTGTGTCCAGGGCAGCTTGGGGCTGTGGCGCTTGCAGGCCCAGCGGCACCACGGCGCACTTGTCGGCCCAGGCGCGCAGCGGCTCGCTCGCCTCCAGATAGGGCGGCGAGGTGACGGCAATGCGGTGCGCGCGCGCCAGCACCGCCTGCTCAAACGGGCGGTAGGCCAGGTAGGCCAGGCTCAGTGCCGTGCGTGTGTCCGTCACCAGCACATCGGAATGCCAGTGCACGACCCAGGGCAGGCGCCGCGCGGCGGGCAGCAGCAAGGCCCAGAACACCGCGTTGTTGGGCATGTGCAGGTGCAGCACGTCGGGCTGGAAGGCGCGGATGGCGCGGGCCAGCGCCCTGGGGTAGCCCAGGGCAATGGGGGCGTACAGCAGTTGCCATTGCACGGGCACGCGCTTGAGCCAGGGTGGGTCGTCGGGCAGCGGGTCGCCGTGCACCAATGCGCAGGCTTCCAGGCCTTGCTCGCGCTGGGCCGCGATGAGGTCGGCCAGGTAGGTTTCCATGCCGCCCACATGCGGCGGGAAAAACTTGCCGAGGTGCAGGACGCGCAGGGGCGGGGTAGCGCGGGTCAAGAGCCGCCTCGCGGCAGGGTCACTTCCTTGGTCCACTGCTGTTGCAGCTGCCGGTAGCTGGGGTTTTGCGGATCCAACTGCACGGCCTGCGCCATGGCCTGGCGTGCCTCGGCGGGCTGGTTGAGCATGGCGTGTGCAAGGGCTTGGCCGTAGTGAGCCAGGGCGGTGGCTTTGGCGTCTTGAGGGCGGCTCAGCACCTGCTTGAAAACGTCCAGTGCGGCAGCGCCATCGCGGGCGCCGAGCAAGGCCATGCCCAGGCCCGCCTGGTGGCGCAGGTTGGCCGGTTCGCTTTTGACGAGGGCGTCGAACACCTTCACCGCTTCCGCGTAACGCCCCAGCCGCATGTGGATTTCGGCCAGGCGCGCGCGGGTCTGGCTGGCCACGGCGGGCGCCAATTTTTTCTGCAGCGCCTGGGTGTAGGCCGTCGCCGCGTCGGCGAACTGGCCCGTGGCCAACAGCGATTCGCCCCGGTGGTAGTACAGCGGACCATCGGTGTAGCCGGCGGCTTCGGCCTGGGCGAATGTCCGCAGGGCATTCGGGTGCTTCTTCTGCGCCTGCTCGGCCACGCCCATATTGAACAAGGCGCCGCCGGTGGGTTCACCCAACGCATGGGCGTTGCGGAAGTCGGTGATGGCCAGGTCGGCCGAGAAGCGGTCGAGGTATTGCGCGCCGCGGTTCATGTAGGCGCGGTAGCGGCCCACGGCGTTGGGGGGGGCTTTGAGGTCGGCTTTTTCCACTGCGTCGGTCCACACCGTCAAAGGCGTCTGCATGGACAGCACCCGTTCGGCGGCCAGGGCGGCGAACAGCAGCGCCACGGCGATGCCCACGCCATACAAGGTTTTGCTGGAAAACCCGCTGGCCACCAGCGCCACCGCCACCAGGCCCGGCAACGGGATGGCCCACAGGTAGCTGCGGTACAGCACCATGGGATCTTGCACCCAGACGGTGGCGAACTCGGTCCAGAACAGCACCAGCGGAAACAGCAGGCACAGGCCGACGAAGCCCCAAGCGTCGGAGCGGCGCAGCACCGCCCACACCGAGGCGATGAACAGCAGCACGTAAGCCGCCGCCCCCGCCAGGTGGGGCAGGCTCGTGAGCGTCAGCGGAAACGGCGGGCGCATGTCGATGGACATCCAGCCCACCACCGGCACCAGCCACAAAAAACCGTAGTAGAAAAACAGCGCGGCCTGGTTGAGCACGCTCAAGGGGTAGATCTGGGACGCAGCGCCAGGGCGTTGTTTGTCCAGCTGCGCGGCCAGTTGGTACGAGGTGTCGTCGAATGCCTGGCCAATCATGGCTGCAAGGTTGGGGTAGAACACCATCAGCAGGCCAACAGCCAGCAACGAGGCGAGCAGCGCGCCCGCCACCACGCCCACGGTTTGGCGCCAGCTGGGCCGGACCACGAACGCATACAGCGGCACGCTGAGTGCCGCCAGCAAAAAGGTCTGTTCCTTGGACAGCACTGCCAACACATAGGCTGCGGCCGCGCCCAGCAGCCAGCGCAGTTTGGCCCCGCCCGCGGCTTGCAGCCCGTTCACGAACGCCAGGCAGGCCAGGGCGCTGAACAGGGTGGCCATGACGATGGAGCGTTGGATCAGGTAGCCCACGGCGTAGACCGCCACGGGTGAGAGGACAAACAGCGCCATGCCCGCGCTGAGTGCGGCCCGCTGCTCGGGCGGCAGGGCGGTTTGCCGCGTCGAGTCCCGACCGTCGATGCGCAGCAGCAGCGCAGTCATGAGTCGGTACACCAGCCAGGCGGTGGCCAGGTGCAGCAGCAGGTTGAACACCCGTTGCAAAGGCAGCAAGCCGGGGGCCAGATGGTCCAGCCACACGAAACTGCCGTAGGACAGCAGGCGCTGTTTGACCGGCCACAGGCTGCCGTAGCCTTGCAGGATGGTGCCATCGGTCAGACGGCCGTCGTCGAACACCAGGCCGTTGCCCCAGCCCAGGCCATACACGATGGCTGTGAGCAGCGTCAGGGCAAGGGCCATCACGGCTGGGGCTGGGGGGCGCTTCATGGTGAGCTTGCTTTTTCTTTGCGGTGCCAGAATTCGAGGTATTTGGGCGAGTAGTTCAGCACGTGGTTCAGAAAGTGCTGTGGATCGTGGCCCTCGGGCTGCGTCGGCAAGGGGCCGAAGCCTGAGCCGCCCAGACCCAGCCGATTGTCCGGGAAACGGAAGCCCAGGCTGTACAGCAGCGTGGGAAAGAGGTCGAAGTGGTAGACGGTGTCGCGGTTTGGGGTCAGGCCGGACTGCACGTGCCACTGGTTGAACACCGTGCGGTCGGGGTGTTTCAGCAAGGTATCGAAGTGCTGGTTCACCATTGCCAGGTGATCGCCCACCACCACAAAATCGGTGTTCGACAGGTAGCCCTTCTTCTGTGCATGGGCACGCAGGTCGGCAATCAGCTCGGCCGTGCAGCGCACGTTGTCGGTCAGCCACTTGCCGCCGCGTTGGGCGCAGTACGGGCTCATGAGGCCGTCGGGAGCGTGTGTGTCGAGCGTGAGCAGCGTGAGGTTGAACGGCTGTCCGGCCGCCACCAGCCGGTCCAGCCTCTGTTTGGCCTGGTTCACCAGGTCGTCGTCGTACAGGCCCCACCAGCTCATCTGGAAGTTGCCGGCGGCTAGCCATTCTTCCTTGCCCCAGGTTTCGTCGTAGCCGTGCCCTTTCAGGAACTTGTCCTTGCCGGCGAACGACAGCGAGGCGCCGCCCATGAACACGTTGGTGTAGCCGTGGGCCTTCAGGATGTCGCCCAGGCAGGTGACGTTGGGTAGGAAGGCGCCGGGCGTGCCCACATCGTTGGGCTCGAAAATGACTGGGCGCAGCGGGATGCCGCACTGGCTGGTGACGATGCCGGCAATGGTCCAGCCGCTGCCTGGGGTTTGTTGCAGGCGCGCAAACGACACGGCCGAAGGTGTGGGGAGGCTCTTGAGCAAGTCATCGCCAAACAACGCCGGGTTTCGGTAAGCCGTTTCCAGCGATTCCGCGTAGACCAGCACCAGGTTGCGCTTTCGCCCCTCGGGCGCGGCAATGGCCTGTGGTTCCACGTAATACCGAGCCAGGATGTCTTCGCCCAGGAGCTGGCCGATGTGGCTCCAGACAGAGACCTTGGTCAGAAAGTAGGCCGCGCCCACCAGCACCAGCAGCACTGGCAGCCGCCACTTGAACAGCCGGTACCAGGTGGCCATCCAGATGCGCAGTGCCCCATGGCCACTGCGCCGCGCAACGGCCAGCGCGGCCAGTGCCGTGGCGCGCCAGCCGACGTCGTGAGCGGTGACAGTGAGTTTTTCGAACCCGTAGGCCAGCAGCGCGAGCAGCAGCGGCGCAAGCACGCCGTTGCGCACAAAACTCTGCAGCAGCCGCGGATCGCTTTCCACCAGCCCCTGTGTACCGAACTGCAGGTGGTACAACAGTTGTTCGAAGGTGGGCTCGCCGTACTTGCGGGCAATCCAGTGCCCCACCGCCAGCAACGTGAATGCCAGCCAGTAGGTCGCGAAATGCGTGAAGCTCCGCGACAGCCGACGCAATCGACCGCCGGGCCGGGGCTGGCCTGGCAGGAGGGAAGGGGGCGATGCGCGGCTCAATGGCGAGGGTGGTGGTGAGGGGGGCTGCGTTGTTTCAAAAACGGGCAGCGGTTCTAGCAGATTGCAAGTGTAGGGCACTCGCCTTTCACCGCCCTGATGCCTTAGCGCCATCGTGCAAAATAGCGCAGCTTCCCCGCGCCCGGCGTGTGGAACCGTTTGCCCCGACGCCTGATCCATCCGTCCATGAACATTGAAACCCTGCCCGCGGTGTCCGTGGATGTACCCAAGCCCGCGCCGCTGCGACTGGGTGAGCTGCTGCAGCGTGCCGGCAAGCTTACGCCGCGCGATCTGGAGCGTGCCCTGCAAGCGCAGGGGGAAATGGGCAGCCTTTTCGGCAAGGTGCTGGTGCAGTTGGGTCTGGTGTCGGAGCTGGACGTGGTGATGACGCTTGCGCAGCAGCTTGACCTGCCCTTTGTGGCGACCGATGCTTTCCCCGCCATCCCGCTCGAAGTCCAGGGCCTGTTGCCCGAATTCCAGCAGAGCAACGGCCTGCTGCCGCTGCGGGTGGAAGACGGCGTGCTCGACATCGCCATGGCCCGCCCGCAGGACGCCTTTGTGCGCAAGGCCCTGCAATTGGCCACTGGCTTGCGCATCCGGCCCGCGATTGCGCTGGAGAGCGAGATCGAAAAAGCGCTGGCCCAGCCGGTGGACGAAGGCACGACCGAAGACGGCGGCCTGGGCGATCTGGCCGATGCCGGCGACTTTGTCGAACACCTCAAGGACATGGCCAGCGAGGCCCCGGTCATCCGCCTGGTCAACAGCATCATCGGCCGCGTGACCGATCTGCGCGCCTCCGACATCCACCTGGAGCCCTTTGACGACGGCCTGCACGTGCGCTACCGCGTGGACGGCGTGATCCACGCCGGCGAAGTGGTGCCGCCCAAGCACAGTGCGGCCGTGAGTTCGCGCGTCAAGCTGCTGGCCCATCTGGACATTGCCGAGCGTCGCCTGCCGCAGGATGGGCGCATCAAGACCCGGGTGAAGGGCCGCGAGCTGGATTTGCGTGTCTCCACCGTGCCCACGGTGCATGGCGAAAGCGTGGTCATGCGCGTGCTCGACCGCGCCAGCGTGCGCTTCAGCCTGGAGAGCATGGGTTTCGCGTCCGACACCCTGGCGCGCTTCAACGAGCTGCTGGCGCGGCCCCACGGCATCGTGCTCGTCACCGGCCCCACCGGCTCGGGCAAGACCACCACGCTGTACGCGGCGCTGTCCAAAATGGACTCGGCGGTGCAGAAGATCATCACCGTGGAAGACCCGGTGGAATACCAGCTCGAAGGCATCAACCAGATCCAGGTGCACCCGCAGATTGGCCTGAGCTTTGCCAACGCCCTGCGCTCCATCCTGCGTCAGGACCCGGACATCATCATGATCGGCGAAATGCGCGACGGCGAAACCGCGCAGATCGCGGTGCAGTCCGCCCTCACCGGTCACCTGGTCCTGTCCACTCTGCACACCAACACCGCCGCCGGCGCCGTCGTGCGCATGCAGGACATGGGGGTGGAGAGCTACCTCATCACCTCTTCGGTCAATGGCGTGCTGGCGCAGCGATTGGTGCGCACCCTGTGCCCGCATTGCAAAACGCCTGTCCAAGCTTCGGATGAGTTGCGCCATCGGTCGGGTCTGGGGCGTTTCCTGGCCGAAGGGCAACCCATTTACCAGGCCGTGGGCTGTGCCCAATGCCGCCACACCGGCTACCAGGGCCGCACCGGCATCCATGAGCTGCTGGTGCTGGACGAGCCCCTGCGCCGCGCCGTCATCGACGGCAAGGACGCCACCATCCTGCACGGCCTGGCCGCGCAGGCGGGCATGCTGTCGCTGTACGAAGATGGCCTGCGCAAGGTCGCCGCCGGGGTCACCAGCCTGGACGAACTGCTGCGCGTGACCCAGGACCAGAACGATGGCTGAATTCGTCTGGCGTGCCGCCCAGGCCTCGGGGCAGGTGGTGGATGGCCGGCTGGAAGCCCCCAGCCTGGCGCAGGCGCTGCGCCAGTTGCGCGAGCGCGGCCTCACGCCGCTGAGCGTGGACGACGCGGCCGGCATGCCTGTGGGTGCTGTGCCTGCCAAGGCTGCTGCGGCGGTTGGGGCCAGCAAACCCGCCCGCGCCCAGAAAGGCCCGGTCAAGGCCGCCGACGTGCTGGCCATCACCGCCGAGCTGGCCATCATGCTCAAGGCGGGACTGGCGCTGGACAACGCCTTGCGCGTGCTGATCGAAATGAGCCACAAGCCCTCGGTGGCCACCTTGTTGCAAGGCATCCTGACCGACGTCAAGGGCGGTGCGCCGCTGAGCCGCGCGCTCGGCCAACACAAGGCCTTGTTCGGCGACTTCTACATCAACATGGTGCGCTCGGGCGAGGCCAGCGGCCAGATGGCGTCCGTCATGGCGCGGCTGGTGGAGCACATGGAGCGCCTGCGCGCACTGCGCGACAGCGTGGTGTCGGCCACCATCTACCCGGCCATCCTGCTGGGCGTGGCGGTGCTGTCGCTGGTGGCCATGCTGGGTTTTGTGGTGCCGCAGTTCGAGCAACTGTTCAAGGACATGGGCGATGCCCTGCCCCTGCCCACCCGCGTCGTGATGGAGATGGGGCAAACCTTCCAGACCTATGGCTGGGCCATGGCACTGGTGGCAGCCGCGCTTTTCTGGCTGCTGGGGCGTTGGCTCAAGACGCCGGGTGGCACCCACTGGTGGCAGACCCGCGTGCTGCGACTGCCGGTGCTGGGCGAACTGCTGCGCAAGTACCAGCTGACCCTGTTCGCGCGTTCCCTGGGCACCTTGCTGGGCAATGGCGTGCCCTTGTTGACCGCCTTGCGCATCGCCACCGAAACCGTGGGCAACCAGACCTTGCGTGTACCGTTGGAGCGCGTGGTGCCGCAGGTGAAAGAGGGCGCTCGTGTGGCCGATGCCATGCGCGGCACCGGCATCTTCGAGCCACTGGCGCTCAACCTCATGCGCGTGGGCGAAGAAACCGGCCGCATCGGCCCCATGATGCTGGAGCTTGCACAAATATTGAACCGCGAGGTGGAAACCGGCATCAAACGGGCGCTGACCATGCTGGAGCCTTTGCTCATTCTGGTGCTGGGCGTCCTGATCGCCGCCATCATCGTGTCCATCCTGCTGGGCATCCTCTCGGTCAACGATTTGGCCGTTTAACTAAAATCACGCGATTGCGGGGCTGGTGCCCTGGTCACACGTTTCTCTTCACCATGCGACAAGAACTCCTGAGCACCCGCCGCCAGCACCGCGGCTTCACCCTGATCGAGCTGCTCGTTGTGCTCGCCATCCTGACCCTGCTGGCCGGCCTGGTCGGCCCGCGCGTGCTCAACCAGTTGGGCGGCGCCAAGTCCAAGACGGCGGGGGTGCAGATTGCCGATATCGAAAAGGCACTGGACCTTTACCGCCTGGATGTGGGCCGTTTCCCGACCAACGAAGAGGGCCTGGGCGCCCTGGTCACAAAGCCGGGCAGCGCCAACGGCTGGAACGGTCCCTACCTCAAGGGGGGCTCGGTGCCCGCCGATCCGTGGGGCAATGCCTACCGCTACAGCAACGTCGCACAGGGTGGCACGGTGGAAATCCTGTCGCTCGGCGCCGACGGTGCCCAGGGTGGCGACGGCGAAAACGCCGATATCCGCAACCAGCAGTAAGCCCACGGGCGATACCTGACCGTGAAACGCCAGCAGGGTTTTACGCTGGTGGAGTTGCTGGTCGTGCTGGGCATTGCCGGTTTGCTCATTGCCCTGGCGCCGGTGGCTTTTGACCGCATGCGCGAAGGCGCGCAGTACCGCGACGTGTTGCGTCGCATCACCGCCGATCTTCGGCAAGCCAGGCAGCAGGCGGCCGCGACAGGGCGCGAAGCCCGATTCGTCGTTGACTTGAAGGCGCGCGCCTTCGGACTGACCGATCGCACACCGTTTGCGCTACCCGACTCAATCGAACTGGATGCCACGGTGGCCGGCATCGAGATGCACGGCCAGGACGCAGCCGCCATACGCTTCCTGCCCGAAGGTGGTGCCACCGGTGGCACGCTTGCCATCACACGCAAGTCGGGCAGTGGCACCCGCATCACGGTGGACTGGCTGTCTGGCCGCCTGACCCAACAGCCGGTCCAGCCATGATGCCCTCGAGCATGCGCGTCCAACGGGGCTTTTCACTGCTGGAGTTGCTGGTGGCCTTTGTCATCATGGCCATGTCCCTGGCGGTGCTCTACCGCGCCAGCGGCGGCACCGTTGCCACGGCCCTGACCGTTGAGCGCCAGGGGCAGGCAGCGGTACTGGCCACGTCATTGCTCAACACCCACGACGTGGTGCCGCCCGAGGGCGTGCAGGCGTCGGGCCAGCGTGCCGGCATGGCATGGACGCTGCGATCTGAGCCTTTTCCCGGCAATCCCGCCGAGCCAGGGGCGGTGCTGTTGCACCAGCTCTGGGTGCGACTGACCTGGAACGACGCCGGGCGCGAAGGGGTGCTGGAGCTCAGCACGCTTCGGCCGCAACGCCTGCCGGTGGCGGGAGGGCGCACACCGTGAGCGCCGCCCGCAGGCGCGCGCAGGCAGGCTTCACCCTGCTGGAAATCATCGTGGTGATGGCCTTGCTGTCGCTGGTGATGCTGGGGCTGGGCGCGTCGCTGCGCAGTTTCGCCAGCACCGAAGCCCGGGTGGATGCCCGGCTTGAGCGGGCGCACGAGTTCCGCGCCGTGGTGCGTTTTGTGCAATCGGTCGCGGACCGGGTGGCTTCCGACAAGCGCACCAAGGACGTGGCCGCCGGCGCCAGTCCGTTCTGGTTCGTGGGCGAAGCGCAGTCCATGGTGTGGATTGGCATCATGCCGGCCCGCTTTGGTGCGGGTGGACGCTATTTTTTCAAGCTCGCCGCCGAGCCGGTGGATGGGGGGCAGGCGCTGGTGCTGCGTTTTTCACCTTGGGTGCCCGAGTCCGACTTTCCCGACTGGGCGCAGGCCGAATCCCGGGTGCTGGTGGCCGATCTGCAGGCCGTTCAGTTCCGTTACCTTGATGCGCGCAGCCCCGAGCTGGTCTGGCTAGAAGCCTGGACGCCCATCGATCACCTGCCAGCCAAGCTGTCCTTGACCATTGCGGATGGGCGATTGGAATGGCCTGATGTGGTGGTGTCGTTGCGAGATCTGGCGCTCAGCCGTGGGATCACGAGCGGTTTTGCTGGCATCGGGGGGCGGTGATGAAGGGCCTTGTATCTGCCGAGCGTGACCGTGGCGTGGCCCTGGTGGCCGTGTTGTGGGTGGTGGCGGCGCTGACCATCATGGTCGGTGGTGCCATCTACGGCAGCCGCGCCGAAACCCGTGCCGTGACCGTGGACCGGCAACTGGCCCGCTCGGCAGCGCTGGCGGATGCCGTGATGGCGCAGACGCTGCAAGCCTGGATGCGCCCGGGCGAGCGCAAGCCCACCGGTGCCACGCGGGTGATGCTTGGTTTCGATGGTGTGGAAATGGAGGTCGCCGCCTATCCAATGGCCGGTCTGGTGGACATCAACACCGCGCCCGAAGCCTTGCTGGCAGCGGTGTTTGCCCATGGTGGAGGCCTTGCGCCGGAGGTGGCGGTGTCCGCAGCCCAGGCGGTGGAGGCGGCCCGCCAGCAGCCCGAATTCAAGGCCCAGGGCTACCGATTTGCGGCCCTGGAGGAACTCTTGCAGGTTCCGGGCATCGGTTACGACACCTACCGTGCGGTGGCCGACCTGCTGACCGTGGGCGGCGCAGGCGGTGGGCGGGTCAACCCCATGGCGGCACCGCTGGGTGTGCTGCGGGTGCTGGCCGACGGTGACGCGGCTGCGGCCCAGACCTACGCCCAGGGTCGCGAAGCGTCGGAAGTGCAGCCTTGGTCGCTCAATGCGCCCTGGACGTCCACCGAGGTTTCGAATCGCTACATGTTCGTCATCGCGGTTCCCCAGGGCGATGGCATCATCGTGCGCGTCACGCGGTGGGTGGACCTGGATGCCGGGCGCACCGAAGGGTTACCATGGACGGTTTTTCACGGCCGGGAAGTCGTCGAGGCGGCTCGCAATTGAAGTTTTTGATGTATGTCTTTGCTCACGTCTGACAACCAGGCCCAGCTGTTTGGCGTGGACCTGCGCGCCGTCTGGCAGGATGCGGCCAGCGTGGCTCGCACCATGGCGTCTCGGCCGCCGCTGTCGTGGCTGACCCCGGCACAGCGCGTGCACTTGCTCGGGGCCGATGGGCAAGCCAGCGAATGGGTCAGTCGTGGGGGTGTGTTGCGTCGTCTGCCGCAGGTCAAGACGGCCGCGCCCCAGGCATCCCACGTGGCGGTTGAAATGCCCCAGGCGTGGTTGCTTCGCCATGCGTTTCAACTGCCCAGGTCGTCGGCCGCTCAGGCCGCATCGGCAGCCCGTCTGGAGGCCTTGCGCCTGTCGCCTTTTCCGGCAGCCGACACCGTGTGGGGTTGTGCAGTGGACGGCGCCTCCAGCGAAGCGGCGGTCACTGTCCATCTGGTGTTGTGCGCCCGGTCGCATGTGGAGGCCAGCCTGGCCGAGCGCCAGGCCGAGCTGGGAAAGGCGGTGCCCGAGGTGTGGGCGCTGGAAGGGGCGTTGCCCGTGGTGCTCGCGGGCTATGGCGAGGGCGCACGCGAACGGCAGGCGCGCAGTGGTCTGGCCTGGGCCTTGTTCTGGCTGGTGCTCGCGCTTGGCTGGGCCGCCGCCATGGCATTGACGCCCTCGCTGCAACTGCGTGAAACGGCGCTGGATGCTCAGGAAAAATACGCGGCCATCGGCAAGTCGGCGAGCAACGCCATGGGTCAGCGCGAAGCTTTGTTGACCGCCAACAGCCGCATCAAGGAAGTGGACGACGCGCTGGCCAACCGTGCCGATCCCAAGCTGGCGATCGAGGTGTTGACCAAGGCTTTGGACGACGGTGTGTTTCTCCAGCGCCTGGAAGTCAAGGGGCGCAACGTGTCGATTTCCGGGCAGGCAGCCAACGCCACGGCGCTGGTGCAAACCTTGTCCGGCGTGTCGGGGCTGGAGGACGTCAAGGCCACGGCCGCCGCGACCCGCCAGCTCAACGGCACCGAGCGTTTCACCATCGATTTTGTGTTGAAGCCCCCTCCACCGCCTTCCGCCCAGGAGGTTGTGCCCGCTGCGGTGGCCGCCGAGGCAACTGCAGCGGCGCCAGAAAAGGCGGTGAAGCCATGAGCCGCGTGATGCGCCCAGGCGTGATGGCGTGGCTGTTGTTGCTGGCCTGTGTGTTGGCGGGCTCGGGTTGGGCGGGCTGGTTGGTGTGGACCAAGCATCAGCAGGCTGCCGCGCGCATGGCAGATATTGAACCGCGCCACGCCCGGCTGGCAGGCATTCTTCAGCGCGAAGCCGAATTCACCGAACAGGTGGCTGAAGTGAACAAGCGCCTGAGCGAGCTGGTCTACCCCGCCAGCGTGGAAAGCCAGGCCGCCGGCACCGATGCGCAACAGCGGGTGCGCCAGCTGTTCACATCTGCGGGGCTCAACCTGGCAAGCAGCCAAATGCTGGAGCCCAAGGTCGAGGGCGCGTTTGACCGCATTCCCATGGCGGTGCGCCTCGATGGTGACCTGGTGGCCTTGCAGACGGCCTTGAGCGGACTCGACACCTTGCGGCCCGTGATCTGGATAGACAGCATGTCGGTTCAGACGGGCGCAATCTCGCCCGATAAGGCGCCCCGTTTGAACATTGCCTTCAACCTGTCGGTGTTGCGGGGGCGGCCATGATGCGCTTCAAGCCCGTGCACGGGATCATCCTGCTCAATCTGGCCCTGGCGGCCGGCCTGGCGCACCTGTGGCTAGACGAGCAAGGCCAGCCGCGCGACCTGAGCTGGGCGCCGCCCGCCCCCCTGGTGCCCGACACCCAGGCCCATGCCATGGCCCACAGCGTGGGCAGCGCGCCCGACATGGTGGCGTTTGCCCAGGTGCTGGAGCGCCCCCTGT
Organism: uncultured Hydrogenophaga sp.; assembly: GCA_964442375.1. Taxonomy (GTDB): domain Bacteria; phylum Pseudomonadota; class Gammaproteobacteria; order Burkholderiales; family Burkholderiaceae_C; genus Hydrogenophaga. The sequence goes on from CAYUAH010000003.1 coordinate 41,343, forward strand.
TTTCGCCCACGCGCCGCCCGCCGCCGCCGCCCAAGCCGCCCGCACCGCCTCCGCCGCCCGACCCGTTGGCCAACGTGCACATTTACGGCATTTTTGTGGGCGAGGAAGAGGGCACTGGCGGCATGCTGGTGGCCATAGGTGGCAAGGTCCGCCGCGTGACCACCTCAGACGACGTGTCGGGCTGGAAGATCAAGGCGGTCAAGGAGCGCGAAGTCACGCTGGCCAAGGGTGACGAAACCCGCGTGTTGCGGCTGGTGCAGGCGCGGCCCAGCGCTGCACCCAAGCCCGGCGCTGCGGCACCGCCGCCCCGGCCGGTGGCAGGTGCTGCCACCGCGCCCGCCGTTCCCATGAGTCCCGCCAACGCCGAGCGGGCTGAACGTCGCCGCCGATTGGCAGAGAGCCGTGCTGCAGCCGCTGCCGAGCGCGGTCAATGAAGAAGGAATTTTTGATGAATTTTGTGCGCATCACATGTGCCGTATCGCTGGGGGTTGCCGGCTTTGTGCTGCCCGCCCATGCAGCCGACGCGCCCGCCACGTCCCCGTCGGCGCTGCCGCCCGTGCCCGAGGCCAAGCTGTTCCGGGGCGATGACCAGGTCATGCGGCCCCCCGCAGCCACCAAGCCGGTGACAGGGGCGGCCAACGCCTTCAAGTTCGAAGAAGCGCCCATCTCCGACGTGGCCCATCTCGTGCTGCGCGACATCCTGAAGGTGGACTACGTGCTACACCAGCCCTTGCTGGGCAGCGTGACCATGTCCACTTCGGGTGCCGTACCAGCCGACCAGGCCATCCACCTGCTCGAAACCGCTTTGCAGGCCAATGGCCTGCTGCTGGCGCGCGACGCACGGGGCGTCTACCACGTGGGCAAGCCCGAGTCGCTGCGCGCCGTGGTGTCTCTGCCCCGGCAGGCCAATGCCAACGGCCCGCTGGCGCCCGGTTATGGGCCCTTGATCATCAGCCCGCGTTTTGTGGGGGCCACGGAGCTGGCCAACATCCTGCGGCCTATCCTGCCCGCCGATGCGGTGATGCGGGTGGACTCCGTGCGCAACCTGCTGGTGCTGGTGGGAACACGTGCCCAGGTGGAAGGTTGGCTGGACATCGCCAACACCTTTGACGTCGACCTGCTCAAGGGCATGTCGGTGGGGGTGTTCCCGCTCAAGTACGCCACCGTGAAAGAAGTGGAGGCGGCCATCCAGCTCATGGCCAGCGCGTCGGGTGCCACCCCGGCGTCCCGTCCGGCGGGGGCTGCCGCAGCCTCGGGCACCACGCCCAACCCCGCCAACCCGACGGGGGTGCCCTCGGTCACGGCAGGCACGGCTGCCAGCCGAGCCGCCACCGCAGCGCAAGCGGTGGCGACCTTGCCCGAGAACTTTCCGCTGTACGGCGCCATACGCGTGCTGCCCATCGAGCGCATGAACAGCGTCATCATCGTCACGCCCAGGGCGGCCTACCTGGACGAGGCGCGCAAGTGGATCGAACGGCTGGATCAGCCGGGCTACAGCGCGGGTGAGTCGCAGCTGTTCGTGTACCGGGTGCAAAATGGCTCGGCGCGCCACCTGGCCGATGTGCTCAATGGCGTGTTTGGTGGTACCAGCACCACCACCTCCGCAACGACGACGGGTGTGGCCCCGGCGCTGGCGCCCACCCAGGGCAGCACCAGCCTGACCGGCGCCCGCACTGGTGCCGCCTCTGCCACCAATACAGGCCCCGCGCAGAACCGCAGCGTGACCACTGCCACCTTTGCCAGCGGGGTGCGGGTGGTGGCCGATGAAATCAACAACTCGGTGCTGGTGTACGGGTCGCTGAGCGAGTACCGCAAGATAGAAAGCACACTCAAGCGGCTGGACGTTGCCCCCACGCAAGTGATGATTGAGGCCAGCATTGTGGAGGTGACGCTCAACGACAACCTCAAATATGGCTTGCAGTGGGCCTTCTCCGACACCCGATCCAATGGGGACATCGGGCGCAGTGTTCTCAGCACGGCTGCTGGGGGTGCTCTGGGCGGGGCTTTGAGTGGGTTCTCCTATACGGTGACCGACAGCGCCAAAAATGTCAGGCTTGTGCTGAACGCCCTCGCAGACAAATCGCTGATCAAGGTCATTTCCAGCCCGTCGCTCATGGTGTTGGACAACCACACCGCGTCCATCATCGTGGGCGACCAGCAGCCCATTCAGTCAAGTCGCACCGTGACCGATGGCGGCACCTCCACCACCTCCATACAGTACAAGGACACAGGCGTGGCGCTCACCGTGACGCCCTCTGTCAACGCCGGCAACATCGTCACCATGAGCGTGAACCAGTCGGTTACCGACGTGGGAGACCAAGATATTCCAACCGGGCAGCGCAGCTTCATGCAGCGCCAAGTCAGTAGCAAGGTGGCCGTGCGCTCCGGTGAGGCCATCGTGCTGGGAGGCCTGATCCGCGACAACGACAGCAGTGGCCGTTCCGGCGTGCCGTTTCTGCACGATATCCCTGTTGTGGGACATCTCTTTGGCACCACCAACAACACCGGCCGCCGCACCGAGCTGCTGGTCGTCATCACCCCGCGTGTGGTCCGCACCGATGTCGATGCCGCTGCCGTGGGCGAAGAGCTGCGCGACCGCATGCAGGGCGTGCGACGGCTGATGGAGGAAGGCGCGCGGGAAGGTGTTGTGCAGGCGCCCGAGGCACCGCTCGCGCCGTCGGGTACCGACCCTGCCAAATGAGCCTGTCTAAAATTCAGCGCCATGTCGTGAATGGCTTTCATTTGTTGTATATGAAAAAATCTGTAACGCCTGCCTCGTGTGTTCGTGCCGGCCTGCGCCGCCGGGTGCTGCAAGCCGGTCTGGTGGCCGTTTGGCTCGCCGGGGCAGCAGGTTGCGCCTCGCTGACGTCCGGGCCGGAAGACCAGGTGAGGGCGCTGGCCAACCAGCGTTGGCAGCACCTGATCGCGGGCGACTTCGACAAGGCCTACGAAATGGCAACGCCAGGCTTCCGCAAGCTGCGCACACTGCGAGACTACCGCGTGCGCAAGGCCACCGTACCTGTCAAGTGGCTGGAGGCCGAGGTGTTGCGAGTGGAATGCACTCCGGTCGAAACACCCACCAAATGCACCGTCCGCATTAAACTGGACAGCAAGCCAGTTGTGCCCACCGGGTACAAGGGCGTGTTGAGCTCGGGTATTGATGAGACCTGGCTGTTCGAGGATGGCCGATGGTGGATGTTTGAAAGCCTTTGAGGTCACCGTGCCGTGGCCGCCACAGTTTCTGAAACGGGGAGGAACCCTCTATAGATTGCACCCGCAATGTTGCATTTAATCCACACATGACAGGCGCAGGCCGTGGAACAAGACAGTCCCGATTTGCTCTGTGCTACGATTCTTAGGCGTAAACAACTCTCTTAGTTGCGCTAACCAACTTTTCAACTGGAGTCCTCATGAAAAAAAGCATGCTCGCAATGAGTGTGGCCGCCGCCATCGGTGGTCTGGGTTTCGCTGGCGGCGCGCTGGCCATGCAAGCTGTCGACACGGGTGCCACCGCATCGGTGCTCGAGCTGAACCCCAACGGTATCGGTCACCAGCTGGTGGTGCCTTACTTCAGCACCCAGAGCGGCAACGCCACCCTGCTGAACATCGTCAACACCGACACCGTTAACGGCAAGCTGGTCAAGGTCCGCTTCCGTGGCGCCGGCAACTCCGACGACCTGTATGACTTCCAGGTGCTGATGTCTCCTGGTGATGTGTGGACCGCTGCCGTCACCAAGGACGCCGAAACCGGCGTGTCCATGCTGAGCACCGCCGACAAGTCCTGCACCATCGGTCTGGGCAACGGCAAGTTCTCGACCCTGCGCACCGATCCGACCAAGGCTGAGCCCGCCAACGAAACCCGCGAAGGTTATGTTGAGTTCATCAACATGGCTGACGTGCCTCCTGGCGGTCCGTTGTTTGGCGGCGCTGTGAAGTCGCTGTACACCAACATCAAGCACGTGGACGGTGTTGCGCCTTGCAACCTGACCGATCTGGCTGCCTACCTGGGCACCGATCCCGCTGACTATGCCAACGCAGTGCTGCGCGGCATGGCTCGTCCCACCACCGGCCTGACCGGCGACTGGATTCTGCTGAACCAGAGCACCACTGCCGCTTGGTCCGGTGCTGCTACGGCTCTGGAAGCCCGTGACGTGGCTGGTGGCGTTGCTGATGCAGGTAACGTGGTGTTCTGGCCGCAGAAGTTCACCGACGTGGCTTCTGCATTGGTGCCAGTCGTGACTGCTGATCCGATCCTGCGTCTGGGTTCGGCTGGTGTGGTCCCCCAGTGGTACGACCTGCCTGACCTGTCCACGCCTTACGTGTCGGGCGCCGCCACCTCGAACGCTCAGGCCGACCAAACCACGGCTCAACTGGCTGTGACCTCGGTCAAGAACCAGTTCGAAACCTCGGAAGGCATTGCTGCCGTGACCGACTGGCTGTTCTCGCAGCCGACCCGCCGCTACCACGTGGCTGTGGACTACAACGGCACCGGCACCGCCACGGCGGTGTACCGTGAGCTGGCTGGCCCGGCTACCGATGCAATCGGTACGGACTACTACAACGCCGGCAACACCGGTCTGTACAGCCGTCAGGTCTGCCTGGACACCACCACTGGTCCTGGCCGCAATTCGCTGTTCGACCGCGAAGAGACGACCCCTGGTGTGACCGACAGCCCGTTCGTGCCGTCGCCCAACCTGCCTGAGCAAGCAGAAATCCTGCTGCTGTGCGGTGAAGCCAACGTGGTCAGCATCAACGCCGACGGCGTGAGCGCTCCGTCCGCTCTGGCTGCTACCGTGGCCCGTGGCGACATCTCCACCGACTACGTGAACGGCTGGGCTTCCTGGAACCTGGGCAACGGTACCGTGGGCGTGCCAGTTCTGGGTGCGTCGTTCATGCGCGCCGCCAACGGTGCTGTGAATTACGGCTTTGCCTTCCCGCACAAGACGACCCGTCCTGCTGTGGTTGCTCCCTAATCCATCGGTTGGTTAGTGCTTAAAGGGCGGGGCTTGTCCCCGCCCTTTTTCATGGGTGTTTCAAAATCAAAACTGTTGCTTGAAGTGAAAATGATGTTTACAGGTAAGCGCGTGCAAAAACTGGTGTTGGCCTTGGCTTTGCTGGGCTCTGCGGCGGGTGTGGCAGCCCAGGCCCTGGTGTCGCGCGATGGCCTGACAGTGACCGCTGATGACTTGCTGGTGGGCATGGCCCGCAAGCCCAATGATCAGCCCCAAGCCAGCCCTTATGCCAAGCCAGAGGCCGTGAAGATCACCGCCTCCAACATGCTGGTGCGACGCACTTTGGCAAACGAGGCTGTGAAGGAAGGTCTGGACAAGGACCCCGCGGTGCAAGCCGCCTTGACGCAGGCCCGGGACCGGGTGCTGTCCGATGCCAAGCTGGCGCGCATTGACGAGGCCAGCAAGCCCACCGCGGCGGTGGTGGAAAGTTATGCGCGCACCGTCTACAACGCCAATCCCCAGCGCTTCCAGGCACCGGAACAGGTGCGTGTGCGCCACCTGCTGATCCGCAAGGAAACCGAGGGTGGCAAAGCCAAGGCCGAGGCCTTGCTCAAGGACTTGAAGGCTGGCGCAGATTTCGAGACCGTTGCCAAAGCGCAGTCCGAAGACAAGGGCTCCGGCGCTCGCGGTGGTGACCTGGGCTTGTTTGCGCGTGGCCGCATGGTCAAGCCTTTCGAAGACGTGGCGTTTGCCTTGCAAACCCCTGGTCAGCTCAGCGATGTGGTGGAAACCCAATTTGGTTTCCACGTCATCCAGTTGGTGGAAAAGAAAGCAGCTGGCCCTCGCAGCTTTGATGAGGTCAAAGCGGGCCTGCTGCGGGAAACCGAGGCGGCACTCGTGAACGAGGGGCGGAACAAGGCGCAGGAACGCATCCTGTCCGAAGCCAAGTTTGACGAGGCCGCCATCGAGGCGTTCTCCAAGTCGCAGCGCTGAAGGCCGAAACCGCGTGACGGGCGATTCGGCAGCGGCCACCTTGTGGCGACATCGGTGGCTGTGGCTGGGCTTTGTGCGGCGCGAAATCACTTCGCGCTATCTGGGCTCGGTGGGCGGCATGGCGTGGGCCTTGTTGCACCCATTGGCCTTGCTGGCCATCTATGCGTTGGTGTTTCAGGCGGTTTTCAAGGTCCGATTTGCCGAGCTGGACCAGTTTCCGTTCGTGGTGTTTGTGGCCACCGTGTTGTGGCCCTGGATGGCCTTCCAGGAAGGCCTGATGCGTGGCACCCAGGCGGTGGTGCAACACGCCGCCCTGGTCAAGAAGGTGCCTTTCCCGCACGAACTGCTGGTGTACGCAGCCGTCACCGCCACCTTCGTGGTGCACTTCGTGGGCTACGCGCTGGTGTGCGCGGTGCTGGCCTTGATGGGGAGCGACTTGCACGGGTCGGCCCTGGGGTGGGTCTTGGCGTGGTTGCTGCTGCTCTACGTGTTCACGCTGGCGCTGGCGCTGGGCCTGGCCACGGTTCAGGTGTTTCTGCGCGACGTTGAACAGGTGCTGTCCCAGGTGCTGATGGTGCTGTTCTATGCCACCCCCATCCTGTACCCCTTGTCATTGGTCCCTCCCTGGCTGCAGGACGTCATGCGCTGGAATCCGTTGATGCAGGTGCTGGACTCGGTGCGCCAGGCCTGGTTGTTCGGATTGGGTGGCGGCGTGCTGAAAATCGGCTTGATGGCGTTGGCAGTGGCCTGCCTGTTCTGGCTGGCGCGCAAACTCTTCAGGCGCATGTCGCCTTACTTCGAGGACATGGTGTGAGCCCATCGGCGCCCTTGATTCGGCTGGAGGGTGTGGGCAAGGCCTACCCCTTGCTGCACACCGGCGGGCGCAAGCTGGCGCACTTTTGGTCACTGCTGCGTGCCAAGCCCTCGGCCGAGCAGTTCCACGCCTTGCAAGGGGTCGATCTGGAGATACGCCCGGGTGAGTCGCTGGGCCTGGTGGGCGTGAACGGCGCGGGCAAATCCACCTTGCTCAAGCTGATGGCCGGGGTGGTCAAACCCTCGACGGGCACCCTGACCTGCAACGCCCGCGTAGGCGCTCTGCTGGAGCTGGGCGCGGGCTTCCACCCGGAGTACACCGGGCGTGAGAACGTGTTCCTGGCCTGCGCGCTTATGGGCCTGAGTCGGGCCCAGACCCTGGAAAGGCTGGACGACATCCTGGCTTTTGCCGACATCGGCGAACATGTAGAGCAGCCGATCAAACATTACTCCTCGGGCATGGTGGTCCGCCTGGGCTTTGCGGTGGCCACCTGCGTGACGCCCGACGTACTGATCACCGACGAGGTGCTGGCCGTGGGCGACGAATCGTTTCAGCGCAAATGCATCGCCTGGATGGAACGCTACCTCAGCCATGGCGGCACCTTGCTGTTGTGTTCGCACAGCATGTACCACATCCAGAAGCTGTGCAGCCACGCTGCCTGGGTGCATGACGGTCAGCTCAAACGCCTGGGGCCCGCGCTGGACGTGACGCGGGAGTACATTGCCTGGCACGAACGCAAGTCGGCTGTCGAGTCGGCCAATGCCCAGGGACAAAGTGCCGCCGTGGTGGCCGATACGTCTATCTATCACGTGACCCAGTTGCACCTCAACGGAACGCCTTCCAGCCAGGCGCTTGAGGTGCCGATGGACGCAGCCCTGCACGTGACCGGCGAGCTCTATTCGCCGGACGACCGTGCGCCCATGCTGGCCTCCAGCATCGTGCGGCCCGATGGCGCGCCGGTCTTTGGTGTGTATTCCGACGTTGCGGGCTACCGGGCCCATCGCATAGGCCCCAAGCGTTTTGCGTTTGGCTTGCGCTACCCCCGGTTGCCCCTGCTGCCCGGCTCCTACGTCGTCAGGGCCCACGCGATGGACCCCGAAGGCATGCGCCTGTTTGATCAGGTGGAGGCACGGCTGGAGGTGGTGGGTGGCACCCGCTACGAGGGCGTCTGCCTTTTGGAGCACGCATGGTTTCACCCGGAGTGACGCAGACCACCGCTGGCGTGGCGTTCAGTCCGGCCTTGCATGGCCTGCGTGGCCTCGCGGCCATGGCGGTGCTGGCGTTCCACTGGAGCAGCCATTACCCCTTGGCGAACGGATGGCTGGCCCAATGGCAGTGGGGCCCGCAGCCCTGGATGAACATCACGCTGCCGCTGGCGCTGGGCTGGCAAGGCGTTCCCTTGTTTTTTGTGCTGTCGGCCTATCTGCTCACCGCGCAGTGGCAGCACAAGGCGCTGACCGTGACGCACGTGGGTCAATACATGGTGCGGCGCGCGTTGCGCATCTACCCCGCGGTGTGGCTGCAGATCGCGGTTGTGCTCTGTCTGCTGCCGTGGCTGCCCAAGCTGTGGCGGCCGTTCACGGCCACCGAGTTGTGGCAAAGCGCCTTGCTGTGGATCAACATGCCGCCGAGCATGGTGGCGCCATTGAATGGGGTGTGGTGGACCTTGCCGATCGAATTCGGCTTCTATCTGGCCCTGCCCCTGCTGGTGTGGCTGTCGCGTCGCGTCGGCTGGTTGCCGGTGGTGGTGGCGTCGTTTGTGGTCACGGTCGCGTGGCGCGGTGCCGTGATGGCGTGGTTTGCCGGCGATCACATGGTGGCGCACCTGCCCATTTTGGACGCCCTGCCGGGCTCGCTCGCCACGTTTGCGGCGGGTTTTGCGCTCGCTCACGCTCAAGGCCGTTGGCCTGCGATGACCCGGTGGCCGACCTTGCTGGTGTGGGCAGTGGCCTACCTCGGCTTGCAGTACGGGCTGCTGGCCAACGTGGACACCTACTGGACCGGGCACTGGATGCTCGCGGTGTGGAACCCCTTGTTTGCCTGCGTCGTGGCGCTGGCGGTGGGGGTGGTGATGACCGATGTGCGCTGGGGGCGCTGGTTCAGTGGCGCCTGGATGGTGTGGCTGGGTGAGCTCAGTTTTGGCATCTACCTGTGGCACTTCCCGGTGCTCATCGCCATGCGCCAGCTGTGGCCCGCGTCGGACCACAGCATCGCGCTGGGGCTGGTGGCGCTGCCTTTGTGCGTGGTGTTTACGCTGTTGTTGGCTTGGGCCAGCCACGCGCTGGTGGAGCGCCCTGCCATGCGTTTGTTCCGGTCCCGCTGACGCGGGGCGCCGTTGTTCAGAGCACGGCCTGGAGCGCGCGCCGGGCCACCTCGCGTGAAAAGGTGCGCTCGATGTTGTGCTTGCCGCCGGCGGCCAATGTTTCCCAGAGCGTGCGGTCGCAGTCGAGCTGCAGCACCGCGTGCGCAAATGCCTGGGCATCCTCGGCGACCAGCACCTCGGTGCCGGCCTGCAGGAACATGCCTTCCACGGCGGCCTGGGTCGCCACCACGGGAAGGCCGTGGGCCATGGCCTGGTTGACCTTGCCTTTGACACCGGCGCCGTAGCGCAGCGGTGCGATCGACATGCGGCTGCGGGCCAGCAGCGGGTCCAGATCGGCCACAAAACCGAGTATCTCAATGCCAGGCCCCGCCAGCGCCTTGAGGCTGTCCGGCATCTTGCTGCCGACGATGCGCACCGTGATGTGGGGCGCCTGCTGGTGCACCGTGGGCCAGACTTCTTCCAGGAACCAGCGCACCGCGTCCACGTTGGGTGGATGCTGGAAGCCGCCCACAAAGAGCAGGCCGTCGCGGCCATCGAAGCCGGGGGTGTGGGCCACCGGCTCGTGGATGTTGGACAGCACCTCGACCCGGGCATCCGGGGTCTCGGTGGCCAGCAAGGCTTTTTCCACCGGACTGACGACCAGCGTGACGTCGGCCTGCTGGATGACGCCCAGCTCTTGCGCGCGCGTTTTCTCGGAGAGCTTGAGCAAATGGGCGTCCTTCTCCAGCTCGGCCATGCGTTGTTCGCGCAGGTAATGCAGGTCCACCGAGTCGAACAGCACCTTGGCCTGGGGTGCCCAGCGCCGCACGTCCTGCATGTAGGGCGCCGCAATGTAGTGGCGGCAGAACATGATGTGGCTGAAGTGCCGGCCTTCCTGCTCCAGCAACTGTGCGACCGACGCGATGTGAGGCCCGTGCCAGACCTCCACGCCGCGCTGTTGCAGTTGGCGCACATAGGGCTGGCGGTATTCGAGGTTGTCGGCCACGAAGGCCACCTTGTGGCCCAGTTCGACCAGCAACTCCAGCATGGCGAGCATGCGCACCGAACCCGAGTCTTCGTCGGGCGCGATCATGCAGGCCTCGACCACGAGGAACCAGCCCTTGGCGCCGCGATCTGCCTCGACCCGGGGCTCGACGCCATTGTTGTGGTGGCTGGCCAGCGTGTCGCGCCAGCGCGCAAAAAAGGTTTTCTGGTTGATGACCTGGTGCTTTTTCACACCCTGGTCCAGGTCGGTGCCCGACGATATGCCCTCGTGGTGGACGATCAGCGCCTCGGGCTGGTAGTAGACCTGCTTGCCCATCGCGCGCACGCGCATGGCGAGGTCGGTGTCCTCGTAATAGGCCGGCATGTAGGCGGGATCAAAGCCGCCGAGGGTCCGCCAGTCGTCGTGGCGCAGCAGCAGACAGGCCCCCGAGCAGTAATCGGCTGGCCGCAGGTAACGGTAATACGGGTGTTCCGGGTCCAGGCCACGACCCCAGTTCCACGCCGAACCGTCACGCCAGACAATGCCTCCGGCCTCCTGCAGGCTGCCATCCGGGTAGACCAGCCGCGCGCCCACCAGGCCAGCGTCCGGGCGTTGGTCGAACACGTCCAGCATGCTTTGCAGCCAGCCGGCGCACACCTGCACATCGTTGTTGAGCAGCAGGATGAAGTCGCCCCGCGCCAGCGCCGAGCCTTCCCGGCAACTGCCAATGAAGCCAAGGTTTTGAGGGTTGCGGACAAAGCGTGCCCCGGATGTCTGCGACAAGGCCTGCGCCAGCGGCGTTTCGAAGCAATCGTCGACGACGATGATCTCGACCTCTGCCAGGTCGGTGTGGTCTCGCAGGCTCAGCAGACAGTTGAAGCTGTGTTGGTGCTGCCCGTAGGTGGGAATGATGATGGACACGCGGGGTCTGCGCTCTGCCGGGCAGGTGGCCAGGTGCAAGGGTGAGATGTCCACCAGCGGTGGCGCCAGCGTGGGGCGGCTCGGGGGCTGGGGCGGCGACAGTTTGTGCCGCATGCGCCTGAGCAATGCATTCAAGCCGTGTTCGCGGTAGATGCGCCAGGCCAGCGGCCATTTGGCGGCCAGGCGCAAGGCCTTGCGCAGCTTGTACACGGCAGGGGCGACCCTGGTTTTCCAGAACTCCTTGGTGTTGCGTATGGGCGCAGTGATGCGCCAGGAGGTGCTGTTCAGGAGCTCATCTATACGCACTTGAGCCTCCGCCAACTGCCGCTCCGTGGTCTGCATCGCGTTTTGAAGCCGCGCTTGGTCAGCGCGCAGTTGCTCGTGGCTCATATTCAACTGGTGAACGTATTCGTACCACGGCAGGCCACTTCGCGTCTCATAGCTTTGCAGTACGACCTGATCGGCAGTGATGTCTGTCAGTCGCCGCTTGAGCGCAGATCTTGAGCCCAGGTGCCCACATTCCACCCCGTGTTCGAACAGGGCCAGCAGCGGCAGCTCGGGCGATTCATGCGGCATGTCCGTGGGCGCTTGCAATTCTTGGCACAGCACGCTCAGTGGCTCCACCACCGGCCAGCGGGTTGTGGGACTGGCCTGCAACGGTGCCAGCAGCAAGTGGGCAGTTTGTTCGCGAGCTGCCACAAGGGTGTCTGGGTTCTGCGGCTGGGATGGTGGGAGGGGCACCGCATCCATGAGCGCGCGATTGAGCACCTCAGCGGGTGCGCGAACCGGCACCAGCCGGGCGCGGATGTGGTGGCGCAGGCGCTCTGCGATGGCGCCGGTGTCGGTGGCGACGATGGGCAGCTGCAACGCCAGTGCGACATCCAGCGTGTACGAGTAGGTTTCCGGGATGCGTCCTGGAAAGCACAGCACATCCGCGCGCTCCAGCCGCGCCAGCGCAGGCAGATCGGCGTCGGCGTATTCACCGCGCACCTGCAGGGGCATTTCAGGCCACACAGGCACCGCGTGTTCCGGGTAGCCCAGCACCACGAACATCAGCGGCAGGCCATGGGCCTTGGCATGTTGGGCACAGGCCACCACCTCGTTCAGACCTTTGGTGCGCGAGAGCCCTCCCAGGACCAAAACCTTGATGGACTGTTTTGGCGGCGCAAGCCAGTCCAGCCTTGGAGGGTGGGGCAGCACGGTGATGTCGAGGTTGGGAAAGTGCTGCCTGACCTTGTCGCGAACGGTGGCCGACGGCGCAAAAACCCGCTGCGCGCCCTGAGCAAACTGGCCCCAGCGGACACGCCAGGCGGCCGCGCCGAGTTGCCAGGCGTTTGGGCGCCGTGCTACACAGGCCTCGCAACCGGCCAGGTCGGGCTCGCCGCAGTAGTCGCCGTCTGCGCTCGACAACGCATACTGGGGGCAATAGATGCCGAAGTCGTGCAGGGTGAGGTCGCAGGGCAGGTTCAGGGCCTGCAGGGCCTGCATCACCTCGGGTGGATACCCGTGCAGGTGGTGGATGTGCAGCCTGGCGTAGGCACGGCTGCGCAGCAGTTCGGTCACCATGGCGGCAAAGTCGACAGCCTCGCCGGCCACACGGCGGAGCGTAACGCCCGAGGGGTCTTGCAGCTGAATGCCTCGTGTGCCCCAGGGGCGCAGCACTTCCACGCGCACCTGGTCGCCAAGCAGCGCGGCCATGTCTTGCACGTGTTTTTCGACGCCGCCGCCGAAGTTGTGGGTCACGAGCAGCCAGCCTGCACGTGCGGGCTGTCCCAGCATGTCGCGCTGAGCAACCGCCAATTGTTGCTGAACGGCCTCCCGCAGCGGGCGCACGGGGTCGGCGGCGATGAAATCGCGCACCACGTCCTCGTAATCGGGGTGGCGTTGTTGCAGTACTTTCAGGTTGTCGGCCTTGAAACCGCTGGACTGCGACAGGAAGGACGAGCCGCCCACATGAAGCACGTAGGCTCGTGGGCACAACACGTTGCGCCAGTTTGCCGCGTGTGCGCGGCGACAGAAGTCGTTTTCTTCGCCGTAGCCGGTGCCAAAGTGTTCGGCGTCGAACAGCCCCAACTGGTCCAGCGCCTGGCGCCGGATGAACAAACAAAAGCCCACTCCGGTGGGTAGGTCGGGGCAAGGTGTATCCGAGGGCAGGGCGGCCATGGCGTCGGCAATGGCGTCGGCGTCGAGTTGTGCGGCCGGCGTTGCTTTGCAGAACACGGGGTAGGAGCAGATCTCGCCGTTGTTGGTGAAGGGCGTCACCGTAGCGATGTGCGGGTCGGTGGCTGCGCAGGCCAGCATCTGCGACAGCCAGCCCGCCGTGACCTGGGTGTCGGAGTTGAGCAGCACCACATCGTTCGTGCCCAGCGCCATGGCCCGGTTGACGGTCTGGACAAAACCCAGGTTGCGCTCGTTGGTGAGTACCAGGGTGTCAGTCCAGGGGTGTTGCTGGAGCCGCTCCAACAGGGGCGCGATGCGTGCATCCGTGGATGCATCGTTCACCAAAATCAGTCTGAAACTTGCCCCGTCCCTGTGGCGCTCCACACTCGCCAAACAGCGTTCCAGGTCTTCAAATGCATTGAAGACCGGAATGATCACGTCCACCATGTTTTATGTCTTTCGAAAACGCAGCACCACATTGTCGTCCCAGGCCCAGGTCTGGTTGACGTCCCAGAGCTGACGGACCCAGGTTTCCACGTGGTGGCGTTGTGCACGTTCTGCTTGCAGCGCGTGCTGTGAGGCGATGCCCAGGCGCGCCAGCCAGCGGCTCCACCTGCCGGGTGCGGGCTCGGGCGGCGCGTCTGGCGGGGCGAGCGGGAAGCTCACCACCTTGCGGCCCGGGCTGCGCTGGCTGTTGACTTCCAGTACCAGTCCGTGGGTGCGCGCCAGCACCTCGATGATGTCCGGGTGGTAGAAGCGCACGTGTTCGGGGTCACGCCAGAAACCCAGCAACTGGCTGCGTATGGATTCGGGATCGGGGAAGGTCAGCACCGCCACGCCGCCCGGGGCAAGCGCCAGGGCGCAGCGTTCGATCAGAAGGCACACGATGTCAAAGGGCAGGTGCTCGACAAAATGTGAGCAGTACAGGCCATCGCAGACCGCTGGCTGCTGCGCGAGAAAGGTGAGCGCATCTGCTTCATGCACCTGTAGGCCCAGCGCACGTGCATAGGTCACGCTCTGCGGGTTGCGCTCCACACCGCTGGCTGGAATGCCGGCACGTGCCAGCAGGTCCAGGAAGATGCCGGTGCCGCAGCCCACGTCCAGCACCCTGGTGCAGCCGGCGAAATGCGCAACCATGCCCTGCTGCATGGTTTGCAGCAGGGCGTGGTTGCGCTGGGCAAAGGCATAGCTTTCGTAGCCAAAGCCGGTGCGGGCAGGGGGCGCCGTTTGCGCGAGCATGTCGTGCAAGCCTTGACGCCACCGTTTCTCATCTGGATTCAGCCCTGCCATCGGCCAAGAGTCGGGCTCGAAATGCGTCGTAAAACCCAAGGTCCACGCCATGCGCGCGAGATCGGCGCAGACGGCCGATCCGCTGTCGAAGACTACCTCGGTAGGCGGCTGCGCCAACAACCGGCCCACGAAAGGCTGCACGATGTCGAAGGGGGCAAACGCCGCCCAGTCTTGGGCGTGCGTTGGGTTAGGCACGACGAAACGGTCTGTGCCTGCCTCGGGTGCCGCCCCCGCCGGCTGTTCGACAACCCTCAACACCGGCATGGGTCCTTACAACCCCGCCGCCGCCCGCAGCGCCGCCGCCTTGTCCGTGCGCTCCCACGAGAACTCGGGTTCCTCGCGGCCGAAGTGGCCGTAGGCGGCCGTTTTCTCGTAGATGGGGCGCAGCAGGTCCAGCATCTGGATGATGCCCTTGGGGCGCAGGTCGAAGTGCTGCTTGACCAGTGCGGCGATCTGCTCGTCGGGGATCACGCCCGTGCCTTCGGTGTAGACCGTCACGTTCATGGGGTGGGCCACGCCGATGGCGTAGG
>CAYUAH010000004.1:0-52546 GCA_964442375.1 uncultured Hydrogenophaga sp.
CGCTGGCGCTGGCCGCCCGACAAGGCCTTGGGCAGGCGGTCCAGCAAAGGGGTGAGCTGCAGGATCTCGGCCGCCGCGCGCACCTTCTTGTCGATCTCGGCGGCGTTGGCACCGAACACCTTGAGCCCGAAGCCCATGTTCTCGCGCACCGTCATGTGCGGGTACAGCGCATAGCTCTGGAACACCATGGCCACGCCACGGCGCGCGGGCGGCAGGTCGTTGACGCGCTCGCCGGCAATCGACAAATCGCCCGAACTGATCTCCTCCAGCCCGGCCACCATGCGCAGCAGGGTGGACTTGCCACACCCCGAGGGGCCCACGAAGACACAGAACTCGCCGTCCTCGATGACCAGGTTGGCGTTGTTGATGGTCAGCGGCGCCTGGGGGCTGTAGCGTTTGCAGATCTGCTTGAACTCGATGCGCGACATGGTCGGTCTCCGGTACGGCGGTGTGGTGTCAGGGGGCGAGCAGGAACAGGCCGCCCCAGGGTTCGAAATGGACGCTGGCGCCGTCCACGTGCGCGCCATCCAGTCCGCTGCCCGCCAGCGGACGCGCCGGTTGCCAGGCGGCTGGCAGGGTCAGCTGCGCCGTGTGATCGCTGAAGTTGAACAGGCACAGGATGCGCTGCGCGCCGTGCTCGCGCACCAGGCCCAACACCTGTTCGTGCGCCGGCAACAAGGCCAGGCTGCCGTGCACCAGGGCGGGTTGATCGCGACGCCAGTGCAGCAGGCGGGTGACGTGGCCCAGCTGGCTGCCGGCATCGCCTTGCTGCCGGTCCACGGCGCGCTCCAGGTGTTCGACCGGCACCGGCAGCCAGGGGCGCTGGCCTTGGGTGAAGCCGCCGTGGGCCGCCTCGGCCGCCCAGGGCATGGGCGTGCGGCAGCCGTCGCGCCCCTTGAACTCGGGCCACATGGTGATGCCGTAGGGGTCTTGCAGGTCTTCAAAGGCCAGCTGGGCCTCGGGCAGGCCCAGTTCCTCGCCCTGGTAAAGGCACAGCGTGCCGCGCAGACTGACCTGAAAGGCCGCCGCCAGGCGCAGCAGGCGCGGATCGGGCCGGGCACCGCCCCAGCGCGTGGCCACGCGCTCGCAGTCGTGGTTGGACAGCGCCCAGCAGGGCCAGCCATCGCCCACCACGGTGTTGAAGCGCTCCAGCGTGGCATGCAGAAAAGCGGCGCTGTGCGACGGCCCCAGCAGGTCGAAGCAATACGCCATGTGCAGCTTGTCGCCCCCTCGGGTGTACTCGGCCACGCGGGCCAGGCCGTCGTCATCGCCGATCTCGCCCACCATGGTGGTGTCGGGGTATTGGTCGAGCAGGGCACGCAGGCGTTGCAGGAAAGCCAGGTTCTCGGGGCGGCTCTTGTCGTACACATGCCGCTGCCAGCCATAGGGGTTGAAGGGATTGACCGCTGGATCGGGCTTGCTCGGATCGGGGGCGCCCCGGCCGGGGTTGTCGCGCAGCTCGGCGTCGTGGAAGTAGAAGTTGGCGGTGTCCAGGCGGTAGCCGTCCACGCCCAGGTCGAGCCAGAACTTCACCGTGCCCAGCAAGGCATCCTGCACCTCGGGGTGGTGGAAATTCAGGTCCGGCTGGCTGGTCAGGAAGTTGTGCAGGTAATACTGACAGCGGCGCGTGTCCCACTGCCAGGCGCTGCCGCCAAAGATCGACAGCCAGTTGTTGGGCGGTGTGCCGTCGTCCTTGGCGTTGGCCCACACGTACCAGTCGGCCTTGGGGTTGTCGCGGCTGGAGCGGCTTTCGATGAACCAGGGGTGCTGGTCGCTGGAGTGCGACAGCACCTGGTCGATCATCACCTTGAGGCCCAGCGCATGGGCACGTTGCACCAGGGCCTTGAAATCGTCCAGGGTGCCGAACATGGGATCGACGTCGCAGTAGTCGCTGACGTCGTAGCCGAAGTCCTTCATGGGGCTCTTGAAGAAGGGCGACAGCCAGATGCCGTCGGCGCCGAGGCGGGCGATGTGATCCAGCCGCTGCGTGATGCCGGGCAGATCGCCGATGCCATCGCCATTGCTGTCCTGGAAGGAGCGCGGGTAGATCTGGTAGATCACGCCGCCGCGCCACCAGCCGTTGTTCGGTGCTTTCTGAGTCATGGAGAGGGTTGTGGGGAGGGGGAGGAGGAAAAAGTGGATCAGCCCTTGACCGCGCCAGCGGTGAGGCCGGAGACGATCTTTCGCTGGAAGGCCAGCACCAGGACCAGCAGGGGCACGGTGACCAGCACCGAGGCGGCCATGATGTTGCCCCAGGGGATGTCGTACTTGCTGGCGCCGGAGATCAGCGAGATCGAGACCGGCACGGTGCGTTCGTTGTTGTCGAGCACGAAGGTCAGCGCGAACAGGAATTCGTTCCAGGCCGCGATGAAGGCCAGCAGACCCGTGGACACCAGGGCCGGCCAGAGCAGCGGCATGAAGACGTCGGTGATGATGCGCCAGGGGCCACAACCGTCCATGATGGCGGCCTCTTCCAGCTCCTTGGGCAGCTGCTTCATGAAGGTGGTGAGCACCCACACGGTGAAAGGCAGGGTGAAGATCATGTAGGGCAGCACCAGGCCGATGGCCTGGTTGTACAGGCCCAGGAAACGGATCAGCTCGAACATGCCGGCCAGCACCGCCACCTGCGGGAACATGGACACCGCCAGCACGGTGAGCAGCAGCAGGCCGCGCCCCTTGAAGCTGATGCGCCCCAGCGCATAGGACGCGGTCACGCCGATGAACAGCGACAGCACCACCACCAGCACCGAGACCATCACCGAGTTCAGGATGTGGCGGCCAAAGGGCTGCTCGGCCAGGGTGAACAGCGAGATGTAGTTGCCCAGCGTGACCGACTGCGGCAGCAGGCCCGAATCGAACAGCGCCGACCCCGATTTGAACGAGGTGGACAGGGCGTAGAAAAACGGGAACACCGAGATGGCGACCACCACGGCCGCCGCGAGATAAAGCGCCACGCGCCAGTACCAGGCCGCCTTCATGCGTCTTCTCCCAATTTCATGCGTGCCAGCTTGACGGCCACCACGGTGCACAGGCCGATGATGAGGAACAGCGCGGTGGACGCGGCCGAGCCATAGCCCATGTAGCCGTTGTCGATCATTTCGCGTCGCACGAAGCCCGACATGCTGATGGTGCTGTTGTTGTTGGAGGTCAGCACGTAGATCAGGTCGAACACCCGCAGCGCGTCGAGCAGGCGGAAGATCACCGCCACCATCAGCGCCGGCTTGATCAGGGGCAGCGTCACCTTCCAGAACACCCGCAGCGGGTGCACGCCATCGACCTCGGCCGCCTCGTAGCAGTCCTTGGGCAGGGTCTGCAACGCCGCCAGGATGAGCAGCGCCATGAAGGGCGTGGTCTTCCACACGTCCACCGCCACCACGGTCCACAGCGCGTATTCGGGCTGGGCCGTCCAGGCGATTTTTTCGGCGATCAGACCGAGATCAAACAGCCACTGGTTGAGCACGCCGAACTGGTCGTGCAACATCCAGCCCCACATCTTGGCCGACACGATGGTGGGAATGGCCCAGGGCACCAGCACCGCCGTGCGCACCAGGGTGCGACCCTTGAACTCCTGGTTCAACAGCATGGCCACGCCCAGCCCGCACAGGGTTTCCAGTGTCACCGACACCACGGCGAACTTCAGCGTGTTGAGGATGGACAGGCCCCAGTCGCTGTTGAAGAAGCCGTCGCTGTGGTTGGGGTTGGCGAACAGGCCGTATTCGCCGAAGTAGTTGTCCAGCCCGACGAAGACCGTTGCCTCGGGGTTGTTGATGTTGGCGTCGGTGAAGCTGAACCAGATGGTGCGCCCCAGCGGCCACACGGCCACCAGCAGCAGCACCAGCAGCATGGGCGCGAGGAAAAGCCAGGCGGTGCGTGTCTTGTTGTTCACGGTTGGGACTCCACGGTTCAGGACCACCGGGTGCGGCTGGGGGCCAGCCCCGGCCGCACGCCTTCAACTCACCACTGGCTGCGTTTGACCTGCTTGAGTTTGGCCTCAAGCTTCTTGAGGCTGTCCTCGGCCGTGGCCTTGCCCGACAGCACATCGTGGGTGGCGTTCCAGAAGGCCGCACTGACCTCGGGGTACTTGGCACCGGTGGCGGTGGCCGGGCGCGGCACGGCGCTCACGAACACGTCGTAGAGGCTGCCGAAGAAGGGGTTGGCCGCCAGCACGTCCTTGTCCTGGTACAGCGCGGCGATGGTCGGGTTGTACGAGCCCTTGATCGCGCGCTCCTTCTGCACCTCGGCGCTGGTCATGTGCATCACCAGCGAGGCCGCTGCCTCGGGGTTCTTGGAGTACTTGGACACCGCGAGCTGCCAGCCGCCCAGGGTGGCCGCGTTCTGCCCGTTGGCACCGCCCTTGGGCAGGGCGGAGACGCCGATCTTGTCCTTGATCTTGGAGTCGGCGCCATTGCCCAGCGACCAGGCATAGGGCCAGTTGCGCATGAAGGCGGCATTGCCGTTCTGGAACACGCCGCGGGCCTCTTCTTCCGCGTAGTTCAACACCCCCTGCGGCGCGATGGTGCCAATCCACGAAGCGGCTGTTTTGAGCGCCTGGATGGCACCGGGGTTGTTGATGGTGATCTCGCCCTTGTCGTTGACGATGTTGCCGCCCTTGTAGCTGTGCACCCACTCCACGGCATCGCAGGTCAGGCCCTCGTAGGCCTTGGCCTGGAACACAAAGCCCTGGAAATCCTTGTTGCCGGCGGCGCGCTCGCCGTCCTGGATCTTTTTGGCGGTGGCCGCCAGATCTTCCCAGGTCGCCGGCGGCTTGGCGCCGTATTTCTCCACCAGATCCTTGCGGTAGAACAGCAGGCCGGCATCGGTGAACCAGGGCATGGCCAACAGCTTGCCGCCCACCGTGTTGTTGGCCACGATGGCTGGGAAGTGATCTTTCTCCACACCCTTGCTGTAGGGCTTGAGGTCCAACAAGTGGTCCTTGATCACGCCGGGCCAGACCACATCGACGTTGATGATGTCCAGGTCGGTGGACTTGGCCGCGAACATCTGGCGGAACAGCGCCAGGATGTCGGTGGTGGAGTTGGGAATGGTGAAGAGCTTGACCTCGTGCCCGGTCTTCTTCGCCCACTCGGCCGTGGTCTTCTTGCAGAACTCGAAGTCCTGCCCGACCGAGCCACACGAGATGGTCACGGTGGCCGCCTGCACACCCGTCACCAGTGCCGGCACCGACAGCGCGGCCCAGGCCCAACGGCGTGCGTTCTTCTTGAAAAATTGTTTCATATGTCTGCCTCTCTTGTGGGTGGAATGGGTTGGAGCGGCCACCCTGTTCACGTCAGCCCGACCGCTCTGGGACCGAACTTTAGCGCCAATGCAATCGATTGCACAACGGGTTTTCCCCTAGTCGATAACACTTGTTCCCGTTTGGTAACTTCGTTACATTGCGGTGCGCCTCACCACCAAGGACGTCCATGCTCGACCGCGTACAAGCCTCGCTGCCCGCCCTCCCGCCCGCCGAACGGCGCGTGGGCAAACTGCTGATCTCGGACCCCGGCTGGTTCGCACAGGTGTCCATCTCCGACATCGCCGATCGTGCTTATGTGAGCAAGCCCACCGTGGTGCGTTTCTGCCGCAGTGTGGGTTATGGAGGCCTCAGCGATTTCAAGCACAAGCTGGCCGACTGCGTGAACCAAGGCGTGCCCTACATCCACCGCTGCGTGGATGCCAACGACCACATGGACGAGCTCATGGTCAAGGTGCTGGACAACGCCACGGCCACGTTTTTGCGCTACCGCCACAGCGCCCCCACGGACGCGCTGGTACGCGCCGCCGATTTGCTCGAAGCCGCGTGGCGCGGGCGGCACCGCATCGAGTGTTTCGGCGTGGGCAACTCCGGCATCGTGGCCCAGGATGCACAGCACAAGTTGTTTCGCCTGGGTTTGAACACCATCGCCTACTGCGACGGTCACGTGCAGCTCATGAGTGCTGCCCTGCGCCAGCCCGGCGACGTGGTGGTGGCGATCTCCAACTCGGGCCGCAGCCGCGACCTGGTGGACGCCATCGACATCGCGCGCCAGCGGGGGGCGCTGACCATCGCCATCACGGCCAGTGGCTCACCATTGGCCTCGATGGCCGACGTGCACCTGGCTGCGGACCACCCCGAACACTACGACCGCTACAGCCCCATGGCCTCGCGCCTGCTGCACCTGCTGGTGGTGGACATCCTGGCCACCGCCGTGGCCCTGCGCATCGGTCCGGACACGCTGCAGCCTCAGCTCAGGGACATGAAGGCCCTCTTGCAAAGCCGGCGCTGCAGTTAAAGCCCCCCCCGCGCCGCCTTCGGCGTCACCCCCCAGGGGGCGATGCCAGCCGTCCGGCCAAGCCGGCCCGGCGGCATCCCCGGCCGGACCGTTGCATCGGCTGCGGATGCCGCGAAGGCGGAATGAAAAACCGATACGGTCAGGCGGCGCTGCTGGCGCGCACGATGAGTTCGGTGGGCAGCAGCACCGATCGGCGCGGACGGCCTTCGATGGCCTCGAACAGCAGCTCGACCAGGGTGCGGCCGGCCTCGGCGGTGGGCTGGCGCACGGTGGTCAGGGCCGGCCGCACGTGGGCCGCGAGCTGGATGTCGTCGTAACCCACCACCTTGACCTGCTGCGGCACCTGGATGCCACGCTCGGCCAGCGCCCCCATGAGCGAAATGGCGGCCATGTCGGCGGCCGCGAAAATCCCGTCGAAAGCCAGGCGCTGGTCCAGCCAGCCGTCGATGACCTCGCGCAGTCGGCTGTCACCGAACAGAAAGGACTGGTGCAGCCGGGGGTCGGGGCGCAGCCCGGCCTCGCGCAAGGCACGCACGTGGCCCGCGTGGCGCAGCTTGACCTCGGGGTGGGTGATGTCGCCAAAAAACGCAATCCGACGGCAGCCCTGCGCCAGCAGGTGCCGGGTGGCCAGGTAGCCGCCCATGTCGTTGTCGCTGCCCACCACCGGGTAATGCGCATCGGGCAGGTGGGCGCCCCACACGGCCATGGGCACGCCGCGGCGCGCCAACTCGTTGAGGTGCTCGTGCCAGGTCAGCTGGCCCAGCACCAGCAGGCCGGCCACCTGGCCGCTGTCCACCATGGCCGACATGCGCCCGCGCCGCGAGGTGGACAGACGTGCCAACAAAAGGCTGCGGTCGCGTTCGTCAAGGGCATCGCCGACCGCGCCCACCAGGTTCAGGATGAACGGATCGGAAATGGTCTGCAGGCTGTCACCCAGCACCACCACCCCCACCGTGGGCGTGTCGCGCTTGCGCAGGTTGGCCGCCCCCACGTTGACCTTGTAGTTGAGGGAGCGTGCCAGTTCCGAAATGCGCTCTCGCGTGGCCTGCGGTATCAGTTCGCTGCCACTGAGCGCACGCGAAACCGTGGAGGCCGACACCCCGGCCATGCGCGCGATGTCGGCCATCTGCACGCGCGAACGTGGCGCGCTGGCGGGCGTGGGGGTCTTTTCGACACGTTCTCGGCTTGTCTTGGACATGGAGGGCGATTATTCCAGTCTGCGTGTCTGACGTTGCCCGCAGAAAAAAAAGGCCCGCAGCGCCTGCTGCGGGCCTCAACCTTGGAAACCTCAAGACCACGGTGGCATGGTCTGGCGGGCGCAACACCCGCCACATCGCGCCGCCTCAGAACGCGTAGTTCAGGCGCACACGAACGGCGACCAAGTCGTCAACCCCCGTACCCTTCGAATAGCTCAGCGCCGGTGTGATGTAGGCGCCCTTGACGCCCAGCAGGGGCATCTTGTACGCCACGTAGACGGTATCGGCCTTGGCACCGGCCGTCTTGTCCTGCACAAAGCCCAGGCCCAGCGCGCCGTTGATGATGGCGTTGGCGCCGAAGGAGCTGCTGTCGCGCTTGCTGTTGCGGGCGTAGTTCAGGTTCATGCCCACGTCCTTGCTGATGGCGTAGCCCAGCGTCACGCCCACGCCGGTGGAGTCGGCCACGCTGTCGAGGTTGTCCTTGAGCATTTCGGCACCGACGGTGGCCGTGAGCGCGCCAGCCTTGTAGATCAGCACCGGCCGCAGGCCATGGGCCTTGTAGTTCACGCTTTCGTTGCGCTTGGGGCCGACCATGCCCAGCTCCAGCCGCAGGCTGTCGCCCATGTTCACGCCCAGTGCGCCGTGGAAGCGGCCATCGGTCATGCGCCCGCGCAAGACGTTGGCGCGGTAGCCCACACCCAGTGCCGGCATCAGGACGGTGTCCATGCCCACCGGAAACAGGTCCACCGCCTCGAAACGGCCGAGCTTGAAATCGTAGGCCTTGCTGCCGAACTGCAGCCAGGCGTCATCGACGCGCGCCGAATCGCCATTGACCGGCACGATCAAGGTGCCACGCGCCTTGACGAAGTTGTCGCCGTTCTGCATCAGCATGGCGTTGGCATTGAGTTCCACCCGGCCGCCCAGATCGATGTCGCTTTTGGACACGGGGTTGTCGCGCGCCCCGACGTAGGTCGGGTCCAGTTCGATGTTGGCGTCGAAGCTCACGTCGGCGTGCGCAGACAGCGAGGCGGTGCCGAAGGCAACCAGCAGGGCAAGGGGCAAGGGCTTGAACATGGAAAGCGTCTCCAGGGTATGGGTATGGGGATGTGTGCCCGGGCCACTGAGGCCACATGGGCAACACCGCGATTGCAACAACGTGCAATCGTTTGCACCAATGGGTAAACCCTAGGAAATCCGCTTTCGTAACTGGAAAGAAACCGCTGAAATTCAAATCACTTGGCAATCAAGTCAAAAAATGATGCAAACGATTTCACAAAGACAAAAAGAGCCGACCTCGATTTGAAAAAGCGGGTGCGCCGCACCCGCCCGGATTCAGGCGAAACGCGCGGGCCGGTAGGGCGCGGGGTCCACGCAGGGCCGCTCGCCATCCACCATTTCCGCCAACATGCGCCCGCACATCGGCCCCAGCGTGAAGCCCTGGTGTGCGTGGCCGAAGTTGAACCACAGACCCCGGTGGCGCGGCGCCGCACCCATCACCGGCAGCATGTCGGCGGTGCAAGGACGCGCGCCCAGCCAGGGTTGGGGCTCGACGGCGTCGGGCAGGTCCACCAGCTCGCTGGCCAGTGCATGCGCCCGCTGCAGCTGCACCGGCGTGGCCGGCGCGTCCAGGTGTGCAAACTCGGCGCCGGTGGTCAGGCGCACGCCGCGCTTCATGGGCGCGATGACCAGGCCCCGGTCCACGTCGTACAAGGCCAGTCGGGGTGCCGCGCCGCCACGGTAGTGGCGGTGGTAGCCGCGCTTGACGAACAGGGGGTAGCGGTAGCCCAGGCCACGCAGCAAGGCATCGGACCAGGGCCCCAGCGCCACCACCGCCTGCTCGGCCTCCACCGCACCGGCTTCGGTGGCCACGCGCCAGCCGCTGGCCGTGGCCGTGGCCTGCAGCGTGGTGGCGTCACCGCGCACCACCTGGCCGCCCAACTGCTGGAACAGGGCCGCATAACGCTCCACCAGCTCGCCCGGGTCGCTCACGGCCCAGGTGTCCAGCCAGTGGATGGCGCCGGCCATGCGCTGGCGCAGCGCCGGCTCGGCCTGGGCCAACGCGTCGCCGTCCTGCACCACGTGGCGCAGGCCGTGCGAGGCCAGCAAGGCCTGGGCACGCGCGGCCCCTTCGTCGAACGAGGCGGCGTCGCGGAACACGAAGCGGTAGCCCTCGCGGCGCACCAGGTCCTCGGCGCCGGCGCGCTCGATCAGCCGCTGGTGTTCGTCGGTGCAGTGTTCGATCAGGCGGCCGTAAGCCTGGGCAATGCGCGCATGGCGCTCGGGTGTGGAGTTGGCCCAGTAGCGCGCCAGCGGCGCGGCCACGGCGGGCAGCGCGCCCAGGTGGTAGTTGACGTCGGCGCCGCGCTTGAGCGCCACGCGCAACAGCGTGGCCCAGTCACGCGGAAAGGGGTAGGGCTCCACCGCCTCGCGCTGGATCAGGCCGGCGTTGCCATAGGAGGTTTCCTGCCCGGGCCCGCGCCGGTCCACCAGCGTGACGGCGTGGCCGCGCAAGGCCAGGTGCAAGGCCGTGCAGGTGCCGACCATGCCGGCCCCCAGAACGATCACCTCGCGTGTCATGGCCGCGCGCGCGCCACCACGGTCAGTTCCAGCCGGGCATCGGGCAGCATGAGATCGGCACGCACCGTGGTGCGCACCGGGTAGGGCTGGGTGAAGCGGGCCGCGTAGACCCGGTTGAAGGCGGCGAAGTCGGCTGGGTCGATGAGGTAGGCGGTGACCGAGACCACATCGCTCAGGTCCAGGCCCTCGGTGGCCAGCGTGGCGGTGATGCGGTCCAGCGTCAGGTGGGTCTGGGCGTCGATGCCGGCCGGGATGGCACCATCCGGGCCCAGGGGCAGATCACCGGAGAGAAACACCAGATCGCCCACGCGGCGGGTTTTGGAAAAAGGCAGGGTGGCGGGCTGTGTCATGACAGGTTGGGGTGGTTGAAGCGACGGCGCATTATTTCTGAGCTCATCCCGAGGCACCATGCCACGGACGAAAAGAAGCGTTGCGTCAATCGCAATCCAAGGGGTCAAGCTTCGTGTCTGAGGGCATCCCGCACGTGGTTGACAAAGGCGCGCGCGGCGTCGGGCAGGTGGCGCCCGGCCAGGGACTGCACCTCGAAGTGGCGCTCGTTCATCTCGCGGTCGCGCAGGGGCACGGCGCGCACCGCGCCGCCGGCCAGGTGCTGGCGCAAGGCGGTCTCGCCACAAAAGGTCACGGCATGGGTGCTGGCCACGTAGTTGACCAGCGGGTAGAGGTGGGTGCTGGTGAGCACCGGCTCCAGGTGCAGGCCCTGGCGGCTGCAACTGATGTCGAGCAGCTGGCGCAGGGTGGAGGCCGGCGCCGGCAGCGCCAGCGGGTAGGCCAGCGCCTGGGCCAACGAGAGCTGCCGCTTGTGTGCCAGCGGGTGCCCGGCCGCCACCACCGCCAGCACCGGCGCCGGGTGACGCAGCTCCACCTCCAGCCCGCGCTCGGACGACAGGCTGACCGTGACGCCGATGTCCACCTCGCCCTCGCGCACGCGGCGCACCACCTCGGGCTGCACACACAGGTCGAGCTGGAACACGATGCCCGGGCGCTGGGCCTGGAACTGGGCGATCAGGCTGGGCAAAAATTCGTAGGCAAAACCCTCGGTGGCTGCGATGCGCACCTGCCCCACACGCAGCCCGCGCAGCGCCAGGATGTCGTCGGTCACGCGCTCGATGTCCAGCCAGGCGCGCCGGGTGTGGGCGGCCAGCAGTTCGCCGGCGGAGTTCAGCACCATGCCGCGCGCGCGGCGGTCGAACAGCAGGGTGTCGAGTTCGCGCTCCAGCCGCGCGATCTGGCGGCTCACCGCCGACGGCGCCACGTCCAGGCGGGCCGCCGCCTCGGTCACCGAGCCGGCGTGCACCACCTCCATGAAGTGCTGCAACGCCACCTCCTGCAGCACACGCTGGTTGATCGGGCGCTCCAGGGCGGAGCGGCCGGCCTTGTGGCCGGCATGGGGCGGGGTGCGGGTGTTCATGGTGGCCACGAGCATAGGCAAACTTTGCTCAATTCGCAACGCAACTTTTCTTGCGTTGATGTTGCTGCACGGGGCAGAGCTTTCTAGCATGGCCTCACCTTCCCCACTTTGCACGCACCGCCATGAACACAAAGCCCCGCCTGTCCGCCCCCTCCCCGCGCCGCCGTCTGGTGTGGGCCGCCTGCGTGCTCGCCCCGCTGGTGGCCTGGGCCGCTCCCGCCACGGCACAAGACAGCTACCCCAACCGCCCCATCACCATCGTCGTGCCCTTCCCGCCCGGCGGCAGCGCCGACACCGTCAGCCGCCTGGTGGGCAAACGCCTGCAGGAGCTGCTGGGCCAGCCGGTGGTGATCGACAACCGCCCCGGCGCGGGCACCGCCGTGGGTGCGGGCTTCGCAGCCAAAGCCACGCCCGATGGCCACACGCTGTTCATCAGTTCGGGCTCGACCTTCACGGTCAACCCCGCGCTGCGCCCCAACCTGCCCTACGACGCGGTCAAGAGCTTCGACCCCATCGGCATCGTCGGCCGCATCCCGCTCATCGTGCTGGCCAACAAGGGCGTGCCCGCCAACAACGTGAAGGAATTCGTGGCCGCCGTCAAAGCCGCTCCCGGCAGCCTGACCTACGCCTCCTTCGGCAGCGGCACCACCTCGCACTTCACCGCCGAAATCGTGTTGCAGGCGGTGGGCGGCCAGATGATGCACGTGCCCTACAAGGGCAGCGCCCCGGCCATGACCGACCTCATTGGCGGCCAGGTGGCGTACTCGGTGGACACCGTGACCGCCGCCCTGCCCCAGCTCAAGGCCGGCAAGATCAAGGCGATCGCGGTGACCACGGCCAAGCGCTCGTCGCAATTGCCCGACGTGCCGACGTTTGCCGAGGCGGGTTACCCCGAGATCAACGCCGACACCTGGATCATGATGGTCGCGCCCAAGGGGGCACCCGATGCCGTGCGCACCAAGCTGGAAAAGACACTGGCAAGCATCGTGGCCGAACCCGCCACCCAGGCCGCGCTGCGGGCCCAGGGCGTCGAGCCCATTTACGCCGACGCCAAGGCCTCGGTGGCGCAGATCGACAAGGAGTTGCCCCTGATGCGCGCCGTGGCCCGCCGCGCCAACATCCAGGCCGACTGACCATGACGACGCCCGCTTCCGACATGCTGACCGCGCTCGGCGCCGTTGAACAGCGCCGCCTTATAGGCACGCGCCAACTCTCGCCGGTTGAATTGCTGGACGCCTGCATCGCCCGCATCGAGCGCTTCAACCCTCTGGTCAACGCCATCACCGCCACCTGCTTCGAGCGTGCGCGCAGCGAAGCCCGAAGCGCCGAACAGGCGGTGATGCGCGGCGAGCCCCTGGGCCTGCTGCACGGCCTGCCGCTGGGCGTGAAGGACCTGGAGCCCACCGCTGGCCTGCTGTCCACCCTGGGCACGCCCAGCCTGCGCAACCACGTGCCCTCGGCCGACATCGAACTGGTGGCCCGCCTGCGCCGCGCGGGCGCCATCGTGGTCGGCAAGACCAACGTGCCCGAAATGGGGGCCGGCGCCAACAGCCGCAACCCGGTCTGGGGCGCCACCGGCAACCCCTTCAACCCCAACCTCAATGCCGGCGGCTCCTCAGGCGGCTCGGCCGCCGCGCTGGCGCTGGACCTGCTGCCGCTGTGCACCGGCTCCGACACCGGCGGCTCGCTGCGCATTCCGGCCGCCAAATGTGGCGTGGTGGGCATGCGGCCTTCGCCCGGCGTCATCCCCAGCGTGCGCAAGCCCCTGGGCTGGTCGCCGATCTCGGTGGTCGGCCCCATGGGCCGCGACCTGGCCGACACCTGCCTGCAGCTGGCCGCCACCGCCGGCCCACATGCGGGCGACCCCTTGAGCCACCCGCTGGACCCGCTGGCCTTTCTGCACCCGTCCACGCCCGACCTCTCGCGCCTGCGCGTGGCCTGGACCGAAGACTTCGGCCAGTGCGATGTGGACCCGGTGGTGCGCCAGGCCTTCCGCGAAAAAATCGCCGCCATGCGCCACCTGTTCGCGGCCTGTGATGAGTTCAGCTTCGACCTCGGCGAGGCCCACCGCTGCTTCGACGTGTTGCGCGCCGAGGCCTTTGTGGCCGGCATGCGCGCGACCTACGAAAAAGACCCGTCCAGCCTGGGCCCCAACCCGCGCAGCAACTACGAGATGGGCGCACGCATGAGCCTGCTCGACACCGCCTGGGCGCAGGCCGAGCAAACGCGCATCGTGCAGCGCTTCCAGCGCGTGTTCGGTGAATACGATCTGGTGCTCGCGCCCACCACGCCGGTCTCGCCGTTTCCGTGGACACAGATGCACGCCGCAAAAATCGACGGCAAGCCCCAGGACAACTACTACCGCTGGCTGGCCCTGACCTACGTCGTGACGCTGACCACCCACCCCGCCCTGAGCCTGCCCTGCGGCCTCGATGGCCAGGGCATGCCCTTCGGCCTGCAGGTGATCGGCCGCTTCCGTGGTGACCTGGCCTTGCTGGGCGCGGCCAGCGCAATGGAGCAGGCCTTCGCGTCCGATACACGCCTGCGCCGCCCCCGGCCCGACCCGGCGCGCATGCAAGCGGCCCAGCCGGCGCTGACCTCCATCGTCACCGCAGCGCCGGACGACGCCTTCGCCCACACGCCCAACGACGAGCAGGCGGTGTCGGTGGTCTGAAATTCAGTCGGCGCTGCACGCGCGTGCGCCTTGAGACCGGGGGTTGGCATGCAGGCATGCACGCTTGTCCAATGCCTGACCGGAGGCGGCCAATTGTTCCGACGCGACCCGCTGCAACTGTACGGCGTCCAGCGGATGGATGCCCAGGTCGTTGGCGGCCTTTTCGGTGGAACCAAAGGACGCCGGGTCGATGCCCGTGAGCGAGCCGAACATCACCAACGCGCTGAGGTAGGAGCCGTACACGCTGGAGTGGAACTGGTCTTCCTCCCACCACAGGTCGAGCGTGCGCGGCGTCGGCTCGTAGGGATTGCGCATGGCCACACCACCGTCGATGGCGCGCATGAACGCCTCACCCACCGGCACCACGCCCGCCACCACGGGGTTGGCCAGCGCGGCGTCCTCGTAGGCGTCCACCAGGTCGTTGGCCATGGCCTCCAGCGGCTCGCCGCTGTAGGCAGCGCCGGGCAGGTAGGTCAGGTCCGGGCGGGCCCACGTCTGGTACAGGAGGATCTGAGCGTCTGGGTTGGCGTTGGGGTTGGCCGGGATGGTGCGCAGCGTGCTCGAGCCGCCAGCGTACAGGTCGCGCTCCCGGTAGGAGAACGCGGCGCCATCGGTGATGAACCTCCCAAGCAAGCCCACGTAGCTGTTGAATTGGGCGAAGTTGCCCCCGGCGCGGTTCAGCGCCTCGGTGCTGTTGCCTTGCAGCACCACCACGTCCCAGCGGTCCGATGCGATGTTGGCGCGCATGTCCCACCCGGCCGGGTTGGTGTTGAGCAAGTGCCCGCGCAACGTGGCACCGCCGCGCAGCGAGTGGCGCACGTCATAGGCCAGGCCAGCCTGGTCTGTCATGGCCTTGAAAATGCCGGGCACGCCACCCCAGGGCTGCGGCAGGGCCGGGTCGCTGCCCTCGGGACGGGCGATGGCGTTCTGTTCGTTGAGATCGGTGACGTTTTCGACGTTGTACTGCAGGGCGGGCGGGCGCGTGTAGGTGAAGCTGTTGCCGACAAACAAAATCTTGATCGGCTCGGATGCCCCAGCGCCGGCTGCAATGGCCAGCAGCAGGCCGCCCAGAAGGTTTCGAATATGACGCATGCTTGTCTCCTGTCGTTGGTGTGAATGGCGGTTCAAGGACGCTGCCGGGCGGCCACCCGGGTCTCCAGCGGCGCGGGCGAAAAGGCAGGGTCAAAGCTGCAGCCCGCGCCGTACACCGCCTCGTTGGCTGCGCAGGCGGCCGCAATCGACTGCGCGGTGGGCTTGACGCCCTGCTCCACCCAGTGGAGCAAGGCGCTCATCAAGGTGGGGTAGGTCGGGTCGCTGATGTAGCTGTGTGTGCCCTGCCGGGTGAAGGTCTGCACCAGGCGCTCGCCACTGCCGGCCTGCTGCATCACGGTTTTGAAATGCGCATCCAGCTCCACAAAGGCCGTGGGGTCGGCGATCCATTTGGTGGTGAGCACCGGCACCGGGATCTTGCCGCTGGGGTCGGCATCACGGGCGAACCGCTGGTAGGCCGTGGCGTCGGCCGCGTACCGCAACACACGGGCGTTGAGCGCCGCATCGTCGCTGGTGCCGGCGTACACCACGCCGGTGTTGCCAAAGGGGCTGGCACCACCGGTGCGCCGGGCGCTGATGTCTTGAAAATGGAAGGTGGCCCAGTTGAGGTGCCCCTGGATGCTGCTGGCCGGGATCTTGATGAGCTTGACGATGGTGTCGATGCGCGCCTGCTGCTCGGGCGTGCGTTGCGCGGCGGGCTTGTTCAGCGCCAGGCATTCATTGACACGCGCCGCGAGGTCGGCGCTGGTCATGGTGGCGCCGGCGGGCAAACCCAGGTTGAGCGCGTAGGGTGCTTCGGTGGGGCGGGGGTGGTTGTTGCACAGGTGCTGGTAGACCACGCGCAGGTCGGTGCGGAAGTCGTAAGAACGCGTGCCCCCACCCAGCACGCCGCTGGTGAGCAGCACGGCATCGTAGGGCGCCTTGCCCAGGCTGGCCGCGGTGAACATTTCGGCCCCTTTGGCCGCAACGCCGGCCCCCCAGGACTGGCCGTGCAGGATGGTGCGCCTGGGGCTGCCCACGTGCTCGATGAAGATGCGGCGCAAGCGCTCGGTGTCTTCAGCGGCGGCGCGCACTTCCACCCCACCCTGGCGGAAGGTGGAGCCCGCCCATGCGTACCCGGCCTTGACCATGATGGCCCAACGGCTCAGGTCTTCCCTGGCCCGCGCGGCAGTGGGTGCGCCCAGCAGCGGACCGCCGTGGGCGTGCATGACCAGGTGTCCGTTCCAGTGGGCGGGTTTGGCAATGAGGTAATGCGCCCCGGCCGAATCCACCCCCGACAGGCAGGTGGCACCGGCCGGAAGCTCGGATGGGCAGGGGCTGGCTTGGGGTGCCGCTTCGCTGCTGCCGCGTGGACCGGTGGCACAGCCGGTGAGGAGCAGCACCAGCAAGAACAAGGCGGCGCCTCGGGACAGAACAGGTTGCATGGAATGTCTCTGCATTTTTATGAGAAGAGCCGCATTCTGGGCACCCGAACTCAAAATGGCAAAGATGTCTAGAATATTGACTTCATACTTTATGAATATCGAAATTCGCCATCTGCGCTACTTTCTGGCCGTGGCCCAAACCGGCCACATCACGCGCGCGGCCGAAACCCTGGGCATCCAGCAGCCCCCGCTTTCGCAGCAGATTCGCGCCCTGGAAAACAGCCTGGGCTGCGAGCTGTTCGTGCGTCACCCCAAGGGCGTTGAGCTGACCGACACCGGGCACATGCTGCGCGCCGAGGCCGGCCGTCTGCTGAGCGACTTTGCCGCCATGCAGGAGCGGGTGCAGGCCTTCGCTCGCGGTGAGCGCGGGCGCGTGGCGGTGGGTTTCACCAGTTCGGCGGCCGCACATGCTTTCACCCCCGAAACCTTGCGCCAATGCCGCAGCCAGCACCCCGACATCCACCTCGAAGTCAGCGAGAACAACGCCGCCGAGATCATCGAAGGCGTGTCCAGCGCGCGGCTGCATTGCGGCTTTCTGCGGGTGCCGGTGGCCCATCCGCCCGGCGTGGCCTTCGACACGCTGCTGGAGGAGCCTGCCCTGCTGGCGGTGCCCATAGACCACGCCCTGGCCAACGCCGCCGCGCGCAAGCGACCGGTGCCGCTCAAGGCATTGCAGGGTCAGCGCCTGATACTCGTGCGCCGCCCTGGCGCGCCGGGCCTCTACGCCAACCTGCTCGCCGAATGTGAGCGCCAGAAAGTTCAGGTGGAACTGGCGGGCGAGGTCGAGCGCATGATGACCAACCTCAACCTGGTGGCCGCCGGGGTGGGTTTGTCGGTGGTGCCGGCGTCCATGGCCGGCACGCACCCCCATGCCATCGTGTACCGCAAGCTGGCCGAATCGGCCAAGCTCGGCGCGCCGCTCACGCTGGCCTACCGGCGCGACGATTGTGGCGGCCCCACCGGCACGTTCATCACCCTGGTGCGCGAACTCGCCGCTCGCCAGCGCCAAGGAGGCGGCTTGCATGTCTGACGCCGTGGCAGCGGAATCCGACCACCCCCTTGTGCCAGCCAGGCTGCGCCGCCGGCGGTGCCTTGTTGCACTGGCCGCGCTCGCACTGGGCGGCGTGCAGAGCGCCCACGCGCAAGCCCACGCCTGGCCACGCAAGCCAATCCGCATTCTGGTCGCCTACCCGCCCGGTGGCGTGAGCGACCAGGTGGCGCGCGCGCTGGCCGAGCGGCTGGCGCAACGCCTCGGTGTGCCCGTGCTGGTGGAGAACCGCCCCGGCGCCAGCGGCACCCTGGCCATGGACGTGTTGACCCGCAGCGAGGCCGACGCCCACACCCTGTGTTTTGCCGCCGCAACAGCGGTCACCCTGATACGACGACCGGCCACTGGCGGCTTGCCCGTGTTACCCGTGGCCGGCGTGATGCGCACGCCGGTGCTGGTGGTGGGCACACCCGCGTTGGCGGCAAAGGGTTTTGCCGCCATGTTGGCACTGACACGCGATGGCGGCCCCGGCGTACGCTGGGCCACCACCGGCGAAGGCACCACCGGCCACCTGGTGCTCGAACGGGTGCGGCACGCCTTGGGCAAGGATGGCGCCGGTCTCACCCACATCCCCTACCAGGGGGGCGGGCAGCAGCTGAACGACGCGCTCGGAGGGCATTTCGAGGTGCTGTCCACCAACGTGGCGCCGCAGCAACTGGACGCGATACGCGCGGGCCGCCTGCAAGCCCTGGCGGTGGGTGCGCCGGCGCGGCTGGCGGCGCTGCCCGACGTGCCCACCCTGGCCGAACTGGGTTTTGTCGATGCCAACCTGGATTCGATTTTCGGCTTGTTTGCGCCCCTGCGCACCCCGCCCGAGCGCGTGCAGCGCCTTCACGCCGAGGTGGCGGAGGTCCTGCGCGAAGCGCGCCTGCGCCGCCTGTTGCTGGACGCCAGCAACACGCCGGTGCAAGGCTCACCCGAGGCGTTTGCCGCGCTCGTGGAAGGGCACGCCGGGCGTTAGGGCCTGTTCACACTATTTTTTCGAGATGCGTTGCGAGTCAAAAAGGCCATGCGCAAGGCGCGAAACGCCGCCGGGGTATGCCCCCGGCAAGGCTTCGCAACGCCGCGCATGGCCTTTTTGGCCGCAACCCGAAGGGAACGGGGTGAAAACAGCGCCACTCGTCGTTGCACTCCTAGGCCAGACGCCCAGTCTGGCCGTCGTCGCGCGCCTAGATTGGCGCTGTTTTCACGCCGTTCGCACTCGGAAAAATAGTGTGAACAGGCCCTAGTGGCCCTCCAGCCAGCGCGTGGCCAGTTCGACCCAATAAGTGGCACCCAGCGGAATCAGCTCGTCGTTGAAGTCGTAGCTGGGGTTGTGCAAGGTGCAGGGGCCTTCGCCATGCCCCATGTCGCGGTGCGCACCGTCGCCGTTGGAAATCCAGACGTAGGCGCCGGGCTTGGCCTGCAGCATGTAGGCAAAGTCTTCGGCGGTCATCGCGGGCTGCTGCGTCAGCACCTGCGACGCACCAACAATGTCCGCCATCACGGCGCGCGCGAATTCGGCCTCACGATCGGTGTTGATGGTGGGTGGGTACTTGCGTCGGAACTCGAACTCGCAGGTGGCGCCAAAGGCCGCGCAGGTGTGGCGCGCGATTTCCTCCATGCGCTTTTCGATCAGGTCCAGCACCTCCAGCGTGAAGGTGCGCACCGTGCCTTGCAGCTCGCAGCTGTCGGGCACCACGTTGGTGGCCTCGCCGGCGTGGACCATGGTGACCGAGATCACGCCCGCGTCCACCGGTTTCTTGTTGCGGCTGATGATGGTCTGGAAGGCCAACACCATCTGGCAGGCCACCGGCACCGGGTCGATACCGTTGTGCGGCAGGGCCGCGTGGCTGCCCTTGCCGCGGATGGTGATCTTGAAATCGTTGCTCGATGCCATCACCGGGCCGGGGCTGACGGCAAACGTGCCGACGGGTGCACCGGGCCAGTTGTGCATGCCGAACACCGCCTGCATGGGAAACTGCTCGAACAGGCCCTGCTCGATCATGACGCGTGCACCACCGCCGTCTTCCTCTGCGGGCTGGAAGATGAGGTAGACGGTGCCGTCGAAGTCGCGGTGTTGGGCAAAGTGCTGGGCTGCGGCCAGCAGCATGGCGGTGTGGCCGTCGTGGCCGCAGGCGTGCATCTTGCCGGCGTGCCGGCTGGCGTGGGCAAAGGTGTTGAGCTCTTGCAGCGGAAGGGCATCCATGTCGGCCCGCAGACCGACGGCGCGACCGCAGGCCCCGCCGTCGCGACCATGGACCACGCCGACCACGCCGGTGCCACCCAGGCCCCTGTGGATGGGAATGCCCCACTCGGTCAGCTTGGCGGCCACCAGATCGGCGGTGCGCACTTCCTGGAAACACAGTTCGGGGTGGGCGTGGATCTCGCGGCGCACGGCGGCGATGCCGGCGGCCTGGGTCACGATGCTGTCTATGAGTTTCATGGTGTTCAACGGGCCAGCAAGGCCAGGCAATAACCGAGCGCCGCGCCCAGCGCGCTGCCAAAGACCACCAGCCAGGCCGGCACCGGCGCGCCCAGGCCGCCGCCCACCACCACGGCCTGCGGTGCAAGGGGCGCGGCCACGGCTGCCTGGGCCAGCCGCTCCGGCGTGGCCACCAGCGCAGCGGTCTCACCGCTGAGCTGACGGGCAAAGGCCGCAAAAAAATCATCGGCGTTCTTTTTGGCCACGGTCTGTATCAGCCGGCTGCCCACGCTGGCCAGCTTGCCGCCAATCTCCGCATTCGCGCTGTAGTGCAACAGCGTCTGCCCACCCTCGGCGTCACTGAGCATGACGCGCGCACTCATGCGGGCAAAACCGGCCGCCCCACCCTGGCCCCGGCCTGTGAGCAGGTAGCCGTTGGGCGGGTCCAGCTCCGTGAGCTCAACCGCGCCCCGGAAGGTCACGGCCATGGGCCCCACCTTGCTGGTGACCACCGCACTGAACTCGGTGTCCGACAGCTTGTCGAGTTGCTGGCAGCCCGCGATGCTGGCCTGCAGCACGGCGGGGTCGTTCAGCGCGTCCCACACGCGCTGGCGCGCCACGGGCAGCAGGTACTCACCGGTGAATTCCATGCTCATGGTCAAGCTCCCGTCAGGTAGTGCTGAAACAGGGCCTGGGTGCCCAGGCGACCCTTGCCACCGGCCGCCAGCTCGGTGTAGAGCCGGCGCGCCAGGCTGGCCCCAGGCAGGTCCAGCTTCATGTTTTCAGCCTCGGTCAGGGCAATGCCCAGGTCCTTGAGGAAGTGCTCGATGAAGAAGCCAGGCGCGAAGTCGCCCTTGACGATGCGCGGGCCCAGCACGTTGAGCTGGAAGCCGCCGGCCGCCCCACCGCCGATGGCCTGCAGCAGCACGCTTTCGTCGAGGCCGGCCGCACGCGCGTAGGCCAGGCCTTCGCACACGCCCATGATGGTCGAGGCGATCACGATCTGGTTGCTCATCTTGGTGTGCTGCCCGGCACCGGCCTCACCCATGTGAACGATGTTGGTGCCCATGCGCTGCAACACGGGCATGGCGGCGGCGAAGGCGGCCGCGCTGCCGCCGACCATGATGGACAGCTTGGCTTCACGCGCGCCCACGTCACCACCCGACACCGGCGCGTCCAGCGCCATGTGCCCGGCCTTTGTGGCTTCGGCGGCCAGGCGCTGCGCCAGCGCCGGGCTGGAGGTCGTCATGTCGATCAGCAAGGCCTGGCGCGCGTGCGCCACCACGCCATCGGGACCCAGCCAGACCTGCTCGACGTCGCTGGGGTAGCCCAGCATGGTGATCACGACGTCGGACTGCGCGGCGACGGCACCGGGCGTGTCGGCCCAGCGCGCGCCCTTGTCGAGCAGGCTGGCGGCCTTGTCGCGGCTGCGGTTGTAAACCGTGAGCGGGTGGCCGTGCGCCAGCAGGTGGCCGGCCATGCTCTGGCCCATGATGCCCAGGCCGATGAAGCCCACGCGGGGCAGAGAGGATGCGCTTGTCATGTGCGTGCGGGTGAAACGTTGGAAGAGGAAGCCTGGCGGACCAGGCCGCGCAGGTAGATGGGGGTCAGGGGCTGGCGGTCCACCACCACGCCCAGGTGGCTCAGGGCGTCGGCGACGGCGTTGCTGAGCGCGCCGATGGCACCCATCACGCCCCCTTCGGCCATGCCCTTGATGCCCGCCGGCGTGGCGCGGTTGGGCGTGTGCATGGGCATGAGCTCGAAGGACGGGATTTCGTGGGCGGTTGCCATCAGGTAATCCGCCAGCGAGCCCGACAGGTGCTGGCCGGTGGCCGGGTCGTATTCGATGTGCTCCATGAGGCTGCCCGACAGGCCCATGGCGATGGCGCCGTGCTGCTGGCCCTCCACCACCACCGGACTGAGCACGGTGCCACAGTCTTCGGCCGCCACGTAGCGTTCGATGCGCACGGCGCCGGTGGCCGGGTCCACCTCCACCACGCAGGCGT
Organism: uncultured Hydrogenophaga sp.; assembly: GCA_964442375.1. Lineage (GTDB taxonomy): Bacteria > Pseudomonadota > Gammaproteobacteria > Burkholderiales > Burkholderiaceae_C > Hydrogenophaga. The sequence continues at coordinate 22,081 of CAYUAH010000004.1, forward strand.
GGGTGGCGTTGGAGTAGGTCATGGGCGGTGGTTCGTAGGTCAGGTGGAACTCCAGCCCAGGGCTCATGCCCGGCGGCAGGGCCAGGGGATCGAGGTAGGCCACGCGCGCGATGTCGGTCAAGGCCAGCGCGGTGTCGGTCCAGGCCCCATCCAGCTGGCGCTGGACGCGGGCATCCCGCAGGCGCAGGCCGGTCGCGTCCGACAGCCCGAGCAAGTGGGCCGCAATGGCCAGCACCGCCGCGTGCGCCTGCTGGGCGCACAGGTACAGCGTGCCGCCGCCGGCGGTGCCGCCGCGCGCGCCCCGGCTGCCCATGCCATAAGGCGCGACGTCGGTGTGGCCCAGGTGCAGGGCGACCAGGCCAGGTGCCACGCCCAGGCCCTCGGCCACCGCGTTGGCCAGCGAGGTTTCGTAGCCCTGGCCCGTGGCCCCCAGCCCCACCGAGGCATTGACCACGCCCGAGGGCTCGATGCGCAGCCAGGCGGCCTCGTGGCCGGAACCGGCGATGCCCGCCGATTTGTAGAACTTGGAGCCGTAGGTGGTGGACTCGACCACGTTGCACAGGCCAATGCCCAGGCAGCGGCCCTGGGCCCGCGCCTGCGCCTGGCGCTCGCGCAATGCCGGGTAGTCGATGGCGGCCAGCACCGCGTCCATGGTGGCGGATGGGGTCACGTCGGCCAGCACTTCGCCGGTGGCCATGGTGTAGGGGAGCTCATCCGGCCGCAACATGTTGATGCGACGCACCGCCACCGGGTCCAGCGACAGCTCGCGCGCGACCGCGTCCAGCGTGCCGTCCATCACCCAGCTGGTGATGGCCATGGGTGCGCGCATGGGCCCGTTGCCCACCTTGTTGGACAGGACCACCTTGACGTCGTAGGCGTAGTGGGCGATGCGGTAGGGCCCGGTGACGATCATGGCCACCACCCGCGCCAGGTAGTTGCCGGGGTAGAAGCTGTAGGCGCCAAAATCCTCCAGGATGCTGAGCTCCAGCGCCAGCACCCGCCCCTGGGCATCCACCGCCACGCGGGTCTCGCAGAAATCCTCGCGCGCCTGCGATGAGGCCATGAGGTTTTCCATGCGGTCCTCGCGCCAGCGCACCGGGCGCTCCAGGCGCATGGACGCGATGGCCACACACAGCTCCTCGCGGTAGAGCGCGATCTTCTGGCCGAAGCCGCCGCCCACGTCGGGCGAGCGCACCGTGACCTGGGACTCGCTCAGGCGCAGGCGCGCGGCCAGTGTGGTGCGGTAGGGGTGGGGCACCTGCGTGCCGACCTGGAAATCGAGGTGGCGCCGCCCGGCGTCCCAGAGGGCAATGCAGCCCCGGGTTTCAATGGGCAGGTGGGTCTGGCGGTGCTGCGAGAAGCGGGCACTCACCACGCGGTGGGCGCTGGCAAACGCACCGGCCACGTCACCCAGCACCGCGTGCTGGTGGGACAGCAGGTTGTCGGGCAGCGCATCATCGACGCGGGGCGCATCGCTGCGCAAGGCCTGGTGCATGGAGGTGACGGCGGGCAGGACCTCGTAGTCCACCGCCACCTGTTCCGCTGCGTCTTCGGCCAGGTAGCGGTTGCTGGCGATCACGCAGGCCACCGGATCTCCCTGAAAGCGCACCTTGTCCGTGGGCAACACGTCCATTTCCATGGCCTGCAGGCCATCGATGGGTGGCGCCATCCGGTGGCGTGTGGCCCAGGGTGCCAAATCGGCGCCGGTGTAGACGGCCACGACGCCGGGCACGGCCAGGGCGGCGGCGGTGTCGATGCGCAGCACCCGTGCGTGGGCGTGTGGCGAGCGCACGAAGCACGCGTGCAGCGCGCCGGGCACCTCGATGTCGTCGATGTAGCGGCCACGGCCGGTGAGCAGCCGCGCGTCCTCTTTGCGCGGGTGTGCCGCGCCGATGTGCTCGAAGGCCTCAGTGCCCATGGGCCGCCTCCTTGCGCTGGCGCCGGGCGGCCAGCAGGACGGCCTTCACGATGTTCTGGTAGCCGGTGCAGCGGCACAGGTTGCCCGACAAGACCTCGCGGACCTGCGCTTCGCTGGGGTCGGGATGCTCCTTCAGAAACGCCTCGAAGGTCATCACGATGCCCGGCGTGCAGAAACCGCATTGCAGGCCGTGGCAGGCGTGCAAGGCCTGCTGCAGCACCGACAAGCTGTCGGGCGTGCCCACCGATTCGATGGTTGCGATCTCGTGGCCTTCCATCTGCACCGCGAAACTCAGGCAGGACCGGGTCGGGCGGCCATCCACCAGCACGGTGCAGGCGCCGCAGACGCCGTGCTCGCAGCCCACGTGGGTGCCGGTGAGGCGGCAGTCCTCCCTCAGGGCATCCGACAGCAGCTTGCGCGGTTCGGCGTCGAACTCGATGTTGCGACCGTTGACGGTCAGCGTGATGCGCTGTTCGTTCATGCGGCTTGTGTCTCCAGTTTTTCCAGCGCGCGCGCCAGGGCCCGCGCGGTCAGGGTGCGGGTCAGTTCGCGCCGGTAAGCGGCGGGCACCCGGGGGTCGTCCTCGGGCCGCACGGCGGCCGCGGCGGCCTCGGCCAGCGCCTGCACCCACGCGGCATCCGGGCGCTGCCGCTCGAAGGCCGACGTGAGTTCGTCCAGCCGCAGCGGCACGGGCGCCACGCCGCCCACGCCCAGACGCAGGCGGCTCACCTGGTCGCCTTCCAGCGCCACGGTGGTGGCCACCGACACCAGGGCAAAGTCCCCGTGGCGGCGGTTGAACAGGCGCAGCGCAGCGGCCTCGTGGCGCGCCGCAGGAAAGTGCACCGAGAGCAGCAGCTCGTCGGGTGCCAGGGCGGTGGTCATGGCCGACTGGAAGAAGTCGCGCGCGGCCAGCACGCGCCGCCCGCCGCGGCGCACCAGCGTGATGCGCGCATCCAGCGTGATGGCGGCCAGCACCAGCTGCGCGGCCGGATCGGCGTGGACCAGGCTGCCGCCCAGCGTGCCGCGCTGGCGGATCGCGTAGTGGCCTATGGTCTGTGCCGCCAAGGGCAGCAGCGGGCAGCGCGCCCAGGCCTGCGCCGATGTGGCCAACTGGTGGTGTCGCACCAGCGCGCCCACGTCCAGCCCGTCACCGTCGTCGCGTATGCGCCCGAACTCGCTCAGGTCGTTCAGGTCCACCAGGTGAGCGGGGCTGGCCAGGCGCATGTTGAGCATGGGCGCCAGGCTTTGGCCACCCGCCAGCGGCTTGGCCGCTGGGCCCAGATCCGCCAGCAGAGCCAAGGCCTCGTCGAGCGAGCTTGGGCGGTGGTAGGTGAAGGCTGCGGGCTTCAACGTGCGCTCACTTCAGGCCCACAGCAGGCTCTGGGTGCTCTGCTTGTCGAACAGGTGGATGCGGTTGAGGTTGATGGCCAGGGTGGCTTGGTCGCCCTCGCGGTAGCGGCATTCCTTGCCCAGGCGCAGGAAGAGTTTGCAACCCTCCACCTCGATTTCCAGGAACTGATCGGAGCCCACCGGCAACACCGACAAGACGCGCCCACTCAGGCTGGCGCCGGGTGTGGGCGCACCGTTCTCCACCACGTCCTCGGCCCGCAGGCCCAGCACCACTTCGCGGCCGTCGTCGGCGCCCAGTTTGGCGGCGACTTCGGCGGGCAGCGCCACGCGCAGGCCGCCGCGTTCGAACACCATGTCGCCGCCCTGCCCGCGCAGCCGGCCTTCCAGGTAGTTGATGGGTGGATTGCCCAGGAAGGAGGCCACGAACATGTTGCGCGGACGCTCGTAGATTTCGTCCGGCACGCCGATCTGCTGCACCACGCCGCTGCGCATCACCACAATGCGGTCGGCCAGGGTCAGGGCCTCGGCCTGGTCGTGGGTCACGTAGACGAAGGTGGTCTGCATGGCCTGGTGCAGCTGCTTGATTTCGGCGCGCATGGAAATGCGCAGCGCGGCATCCAGGTTGGACAAGGGCTCGTCCATCAGGAACACCTGGGGCTGGCGCACCATGGCCCGCCCCAACGCCACGCGCTGGCGCTGCCCACCCGAGAGCTGGTCGGGCCGGCGCTCCAGCAGCGGCACGATCTCCAGCCGGCGGGCGGCGTCGCGCACGCGGCGGTCGATCTCGTCCTTGGGGTATTTGCGCATGCGCAGACCAAAGGCGATGTTTTCATAGACCGACTTGTGCGGGTACAGGGCGTAGCTCTGGAACACCATGGCCACGTCGCGCTTGTGCGAGGGCACGGTGTTCATCACCGCATCGTCGAAATAGAGGTTGCCGTCGGTGACGTCTTCCAGGCCGGCGATCATGTTGAGCGTGGTGGACTTGCCACAGCCCGAAGGGCCGAGCAGGACCAGGAACTCCTTGTCGGCAATGTCGAGGTGCAGGTTTTCGAGGGCGGTGAATCCGTTGGGGTACTGCTTGCCAACGGCTTCGAACTTGATTCTGGCCACGGTATGAACTCCTGTAGATGGCTCTCTCAGCCCTTGACCGCACCTGCGGTCAGGCCAGACACGATGTAACGCTCGAACATCACCGCGATGATCACGGGCGGCACGATGGCCATGACGCCAGCGGCGTTGATGAACGAGAAGCTGATGTTGAAGTCGGAGGTGAAGGACGCCACCACGATGGGCATGGTCTGCGAGGCCGGCGTCTGCGTGAACATCAGGGCCAGCAGGAACTCATTCCAGCTGGTCAGGAAGGTGAACAGCACCACCGCCACCAGCGAAGGCAGCGCCAGCGGCAGGAACACCAGCAGCAGGGTCTGCAGGCGCGAGCAGCCGTCCACGCGCGCGGCCTTGTCCAGGTCGTCCGGCAGCGACTCGAAATAGCCTGTGAGGATGAAGATGCTGAAGGGCACCGTGATCGCCAGGTAGGTGATGATGAGCGACCACAGGTTGTCCATCAGCCCCAGCTTCTGCACGAACAGAAAGAAGGGCACGACCAGCGCGATGTCGGGAATCACCCGGGTACTGAGCATGAAGTAGATGGACGTGGTGCGGCCGATGAATCGGATCTTGGCCAGCGCGTACGCGGCCGGCACGCTGACCAGCAGGTTGAGCACCACCACCGCCATGGCAACGATGAAGCTGTTCTTCATCGAGGGCAACAGGTTGACTGCGGTGGAGGGAATGAAGCCGCCGGTGGCGGTGTCGCCCTGCTTGCGGGTTTCGTAGGTCACGACCTCTTCGCTGCTCTTGAAGATGGCGGCGAAGTTCTCCAGCGTGGGCTGCTCGGGAATCCAGTGCGGCGGCACCGAGGTGATTTCGGCCTCGGACTGCACCGATGACGAGACCAGCCAGGCGATGGGCGCCAGCACGTAGAGGGCAAACAGCAAGGAGCCAACAAACAGCAGCGTGCGCCGCCCCGGAAGAAAGGTGTTCATGGGGTGTTCCCTGGAGAGGTGGCGGGCACTCAGAGCTTGCGGCTGGTGCTGCGGATGACGAAATAGGCCAACACAAAAGTGGCCACGGCCATGATGTAGGCCAGCGCCGAGCCGGTACCAAAGGCCAGCTTGCGGAAGGTCTCCACGTAGACCTGCCAGGCCACCACGTGCGAGGCGTCGGCCGGACCACCTTCGGTGAGGATGAAGAAGAGGTCGAAGTGGCGGATGGCCATCATCGATTCGTAGATCATCACCAGCGCAAAACCCGGCACCAGCTGGGGCAGCGTGATGTGGACAAAACGTTGCATCACGTTGGCGCCGTCCACCTTGGCCGCGCTGTAGAGGTCGGCGCGTATGGACTTGAGCGTGACCAGCAACAGGATGGTGGCCAGCGGCACTTCTTTCCACACGAAGGCGTTGGTGATCAGCGACATGGTCTTGTCGGTGTCACCCAGCATGACCACGTATTTGTCGATGAAGCCCAGCTGCATCAGCAGGCCGTTGAGCGCGCCGTAGCCCGAGTCGTAGATCCACTTCCACATCAGGCCGTTGGCCACGTAGGGAATGGCCCAGGGAATGAGCAGGATGGCCGACAGCACGCGCCGGCCCCGGAACTCTTCGTTGAGCAGCAAGGCCATCAGGGTGGCGATGACCATGATGGCCAGCACCGACATGACCGTGAAGCTCGCGGTGCGCGCCACCGATTCCCAGAACAGCGGGTCGGAGAAGATCTTGAGGTAGTTGTCGAACCAGACAAAGGGCACGCGGTGGGGCCGCGTGAGCTTGAGGTCGTACAGGCTGATCCAGAAGGAATACAGCACGGGAAACACCGCCACCACGCTGAGCACCAGCACCATGGGGGCGAGGAACAGCATGGCGCTGCGCTGGTCGTAGGCACTGCTGGGCAGCACCAGCCAGCGCCGCTTGGGGCGTTGCGTTTCTTGCATAGCGGATCTTTCGGTCAGAACGCGCCGCCGGGCACACGCCCGGCGGACGCGCGCATCAGGACTTGCGCATGTCGTTCCAGGCGTCGGACGACTTCTTGAGCGCCGCCGCCACACTGGACTTGCCCACCACGGCGGTCTGCCAGGCCGTGCCGTTGACTTCGTCCCACTCGCCAAACCAGCGGGCGATCACGTCCTTGCGCCGCGCCAGTTGCTGCTGCTTCTCGAACATGGTGATGTCCGAATACTTCTTGTAGTTGGCCTGGACCTCCGGGTCCTTGAACAACTCCTTGACGCCAAAACCGGACCCCAGGTCGCTGAAGAGCATCTTCTGGAACTGGTACTGGCTGCCGGCCTTGCCACCGAACCACTCGATCAGCTTGGCGGCGTTGGCGGCGCGGTTCTTGTCGGCAGCGGCCTGGGCACTCATGCCATGGAAGCGCATCCAGCCCACCGTGGCGTGCGAGCCGCCGGTCCCCATGGGCATCAGCGCCTGCTTCACGCGGCCGGCAATGGCCGACTGCTTGGGATCGTTGAGGGTGCGCACGCGGTAGCGGCTCAGCAGCGCAAAGGCGTGGTTGCCGGCGCCAAAAGCCTTGAGGCCGTTGAGCTCGCCGGTTTCCACACAGGCGGGCGAGATGATCTTGTGCTTGTTGACCGCATCCACCACCCACTGCAGGGCCTGGTGGGCGCCGCGCTTGGGGTCGGCCATCAGGGCAGCGCCTGCGTCGTCGGTGAAGCGGCCGCCGTTGGAGAACACCATGGCGCTGAGGAACTCGATCAGCCAGCTTTCGCGTGCCATCGACAGCATCATCGGGTACTCGCTCAGGCCGGCGGCCTTGATCTTGAGCGACTGCGCCACCAGTTCGTCCCAGGTCGTGGGCGGCGCCTTGATGCCGGCCTTCTTGAGGATCTCTTCGTCGTAGAAGAAGGCCATGTAGTCGCTGTAGTAGGTCAGGCCGTATTGCTTGCCCTTGTACTGCATGGACTTGTTGCAGAAATCATCGACGTCGGCGTTGTACTTCATCAGCTCGGGGAAGCCGTCGATGGGCGCGATCCAGCCGGCCTCGGCCCACTCGGGCAACCAGCTGTCGGAGACCCACATCACGTCCAATGGCGCCTTGCCCACGAACTTGGTCACCATGGTGTCGCGGTACTGGGCCCAGGGCGAGTTGTTGTAGTTGACCTTCAGGCCCGTGCGGGTCTCGAACGCGGTCAGGTGGCTCTTGACCAGATCGACCGCCGCCGACCAGGCGTAAAAGTTGATCGGCGCGTTCTGCGCCTGGGCCTCCAGGGCCAGTGCGCCGGTGCCGGCCACACCTGCGGCGGCGGCCAGCTTGAGAAATTCGCGGCGCGAGGCGTCGCTGGTCCAGATATCGCTCATCGATCACGCTCCTGAAAAGCAATCCCGCAGCGTCGGTGCACACACGGGCGCGTCCGGGCGGGTACACAAAGTCGGCGGCACCATGCCACCCCTTCGACCACGTCTTGATTATTTCTGACAAGTCATCTTATCGTCAAGTGACGATAAGCAATCGAAAACCCTTATCCGTCGCATTTTTTGTCCTCGGCACGCGGCGGCGCAGGCCGGCTCAGTGCAGCGGGGAAAACGCCGCCGGGTTGAGAAACACGCTCTCCTGGTGCACCAGATAAGGCAGCATCTCCGGCACAAAGATCTGCCACTCGCTGTCCTGCATCAGCATGGCACGCTGACTGGTGCGGTGCCCAAAATCGTCGTAAGCCCATATGAAAACCGTGGAGTTCAGCACACCGGACTCCTTGGTCCAGCAGCCAATGAGCTTGGCGTAGCGGGAAATGATGGGCAGCCCTTTGGCCTGGTACAGCTTGAGGAAATCGCCAGCGCGGCCGGGCTGGACCTGGTAGGTCCGCATTTCGTAGATCATTGTGTTCGTCCTGGGTCGGTGCAGCGCCGCCCGCAGCCTTTCGCAGGGCAGGTCATCTGCGGGTTTTTCTGCATACATATCGTCATATGACGATGTATATTTTGACGTTAAAGTGCCGCCTGTGTCCACCCCAACCAACGCCGTGCCGTCCTCCCCCCATGAAAGCCAAGTCTGATTTGCTGACCGCCCGGCGGCAGGCCCCTGACACCACGCCGGCGCCCAGAACGGGCACGGGTCAGCGGCGCGCCACCACCCGCATGCCAGCCAATGAACGGCGTGCCCAGATCCAGGCCAAGGCCTTCGAGTTCTTCTCAGAGTACGGCCTGACGGCCCAGACCCGCGCCCTGGCCGAGGCCTGTGGAGTGTCGCAGCGCCTGCTCTACAGCGCCTTCCCCAACAAGGGGGCGCTGATCAACGCGGTCTACGACGCCGAAATTGCCGGCCCCTTCAAAGCCATCTGGTTCGTGCAACTGCGCGACCGCAAGCTGCCCTTGGCGCTGCGGCTGCAGCGCTTCTACGCCGAGTACTACGACACCATACTCACCCGGCGCTGGCTGCGCCTGTTTCTCTACGCCTCGCTGGCCGAGGCCGAAATGGCCCCCACCTACATCGCCGACATCATCCGCAACCTGCTGGACGTCATCGTCGAGGAAGCCGCCTTCGACGCCGGCGTGGCCGTGCCCGAACACCCGGAGATGCGCCGGGAACTGGGTTGGGTGCTGCACGGCAACATCTCCCACCTGGCCATACGCCGGCACATCTACCGCGACGGCACGACGCTGGCGGTAGAAAAAGTCATCGCCATGCACGTCACGGCCTTTTTGGCTGGCATACCGGGGATGATCGCGGCCTTGACCGACGAAACCGAACGGGACGCTCAGTAATCCACCACCGCGCCCACCCCACGCAGCTCGGCCTGCGTCAAAGCCAGGCGGGCCACCACCAGGTCCTGCAAGGCCACGCCGGTGCCGTCGAACAAAGTGACCTCGGCCTTGTCTCGGCGACCGGGACACAAGCCAGCAACCACCTCGCCCAGGCTGCCGCGAAAGTGGCTGTCGTCGATCAAACCGGTGCCATAAGCGTGTTGGCATTCACCAATGGAGATGGCCTGGGCCCATTCGTCATGAAACAGGGCACATCGCGCCACGAGCGCGGGGTCCAGCTCCTGTTTGCCACGGGTGTCGGCGCCCATGGCGCTGATGTGGGTGCCGGGTCGCACCCAGGCGCTGTCCACCAGCGCCTGGCTGGACGGCGTGGCGGTGATCACCACGTCGGCCGTTTGCACCGCCGTGCGGGGGTCGGGCGCAGCGACAAAGTCCAGCCCCATCTCGCGCACCAACACACCAAAACGCTCCAGGTTGGCAGGCACGGGGTCCCAGGCTCGGACCTGAAGAATCGGCCGCACCAGCACCGTCGCCTGCAACTGGTAGGCCGACTGGGCGCCGGTGCCGATGATGGCCAGCACAACACTGTCAGGCCGCGACAGCCATCGGGTCGCGATGGCGCTGGCCGCACCGGTGCGAACACCTGTCAGGTAATTGGCACTGACGACAGCGCAGGCGCGCCCGGTCTCGGGATCGAACAGCACCGTGGCCGACTGGTGGTTGGTGTGACCCTTGTCCCCGTTGTGAGGCCAGTAGCCTCCCGCCTTGAGACCCAGCAGCGGCGTTTGTGTGTCGGCGCCCGTCTTGACGCCAAAGACGGCGTCCTGGTGCCCCAGCGCCTCGCGCACCACCGGGTAGTTGCGGGCGTGGCCACGCGCCATGGCGGCAAAGCCCTGCTCCACGGCGGCGATGGCGTCTTGCATGCTCACCAGTTGGCGGGCGTCGTTTTCTGAAAGGATTCTCATGGGGTGGGCTACCAGGATTTACCAGCCGCTGAAACGCGACCAGATGTGATGCACCTGCCGGTCCATGCCCAGCACGTGGTACTGCGGAAACTGGGCGGCTGTCGGGCAGGCGTGGTTGGGCAACACGCGCAACTGCGTGCCCACCGGCAGGTGGGTGAGGTCCGTCAGACGCCCATCGCGGTGGGCCACGATGCCGTGTTCCTGGTTGGCACCCACCAGAATGAGGTCGCCCATGGGCCGACCGTCGAGGTCGCAGACCAGGCCGTAGCCCTGGTCCACCGCCTGCTTGGCGGTACCACTGTCGCGCGACATGGCCATCCAGCCGGCATCGATCAGGGTCCAACCCTTGTCCGCCTGGTGGCCGATGACGGTCGCCAGCACGGAGAGGGCCAGTTCGTCGAGGGAGCAGACCTGAATGCCAGCCATGACCAGGTCAAAAAACACGAACACCCCGGCCCGCACCTCGGTCACGCCCTCCAGGTGTTCGGCAAACAGGGCCGTGGGGGTGGATCCCACGCTGACCACCGGGCAGGCCACACCGGCGGCGCGCAGGCGCTGCGCGGCCATCACCACGGCGGCGCGTTCCTGCTCGGCCACGGCTCTCACACCGTCAAGCGTTGGGCTGTCGTAGGAACTGCCGGCATGGGTCATCACCCCCTTGACCACCATGCCGGCCTGCTGCAGGTAGCCACCCAAGGGCACGAGCTCGGGCGCCTCCGGCACCAGGCCGGAGCGGTGACCGTCGGAATCGATTTCGATCAGCACCTCAAAGCAAGCGCCGTTGGCCTGCGCAAAGGCCACCAGCAACTTGGCGGTCTCCATGCTGTCGAGGATGAGGGACAGGCGCACGCCCGAGCGCAGAAGCTGCAGCGCGTGGTCGAACTTGTTGGGCGCGATGCACACGGCGTACAGGATGTCGCGCACGCCCCGGGCGGCAAAGTAGTCGGCCTCCTTGAGCGTGGACACGGTGATGGGGCCGGCGGGCGAGTCCATGAGCAGGCGGGTCACGTCCATGCTCTTGTTGGTTTTCACGTGGGGGCGGAAGGCCACGCCCAGGCGTGTCAGCTGTGCCCGCATGCGCGCGATGTTGCGCCGCATGCGCGCCTCGTCGAGCAGCAAGGCCGGCGTCTCCAGGCCTTCAATGGGCGTGGGCAAATGGGTTGGTGCCATGGGGTTCATCGGTTCAAACCGCTTCATGTGTGAGGACGCGGCCCGGCCGTGCGCCGGTGCCCTGGCCGTTGCGCCAGACCACCACGCCGTTGACGATCACGGTGTCTATGCCGTGCGCCGCCGCCATGGGGTGCTCGTAGGTGGCGGCCTCGCCCACCGTGTCGGGGTCGAACAGCGTGAGATCGGCGTACGCGCCCACGCGCAGCACGCCCCGGTCGCGCAGACCAAAGTTCTGTGCCGTCAGGCCGGTCATCTTGTGCACCGCCGTCTCCATGGGGAACAGGCCGAGCACGCGCCCGTAATGCCCCAGCACCCGGGGGAAGGCGCCCCACAGGCGGGGGTGGGGCGCGGTGTCGTGGGGCAGGCCGTCGGAGCCGATCATGGTCGGCCCGAAGCGCAGGATGCGCTGCACGTCGCCTTCGTCCATGCGGAAGTAGATGGCGCCCGCCGGGTCCAGCCGTTGGATCGCCTCGCCCTCGTCCACGCCCATTTCGCGGGCGATGTCGGCGAGGTCGCGCCCGGCGTGTTGCGGCAGCGATTTGGACCAGGTCACCAGCACGCGGCTGGACGTGGCGGCACGGTCTGCCGACAGGATGGTGGAGCCCGCGGTGTAGGGGTAGCAGTCCAGGCAGACCCGCTGCTCACCCATGCGTTTTTCGATCAGGGCCAGCGTTTCGCCGGAGCGGCCGTAGTTGCTCTGTCCCACCAGCTTGTGGTGCGAGATGACCACCGGCGCGTCGGTCTCGCGGCCGATGCGGAAGGTCTCCTCCAGCGAGTCCACGATGCGGTCGGCCTCGTCGCGCATGTGGGTGCAATAGATGCCACCGTGTTCGCCCAGGGGGCGGCAGACCTCGATCACCTCTTCGGTGGTGGCGGCCACCGCCGTCTCGTAGAACAGCCCGGTGGACACGCCGATGGCGCCGCTGCGCAGCGCATCGTCCACCAGCGCGCGCATCTGCGCCTGTTCCTCGTCGGTGGCCACGCGGTCGAGCGCGTCCATGGTGCCCACGCGCAAGGTGGTGTGGCCCACGAGCAGCGCGCAGTTGGTGGCGGCGGGCTGCTCGCGCAAGGCCTGCACGTAGTCACCAAAACGTTCGAAACGGAACCAGCCGCCCTCGTCGTCCAGCAGGTTCAGCGGCGGCGTCACGGGCCGGGGCACGGCGCGCGGCGTGGGCGCCAGCGAAATGCCGCAGTTGCCGGTGATCACGGTGGTGATGCCCTGGCTGACCTTGGGCGTCATGTCGGGGCTGGACAGCAGGGCCCGGTCGTCGTGGGTGTGGGCGTCGATGAAACCGGGTGCGGCCACGCGGCCGCCGAGGTCGATCTCCTGCACGCCACGGGCGTGGGACAGGTCGCCGATGGCGGCGATGCGGTCGCCCCGGATGCCGATGTCACCGGGGCGGCGGGTGGCGCCCGTGCCGTCGATGATGCTGGCCTTGCGTATCAGCAGGTCAAAGGTGTCTGTCATGGGTGAGGATCAAAAATCAGAGGGCGTAGGCGGGCTGCTCACGGTCCAGCTTGCGGCGCAAGGCGTCCAGGTGCAGGCGCGCCCAGTGTTCGCGGCCACGGCCAAATTGCTGCGCCGTGCTCGCCGCGATGTCCGGCGGCACGTGGCGCAGCGGCCGGTGGCAGCTCATGGCTTTGACCTGCAGCTCGGCGGCGCGCTCTAGGTAGTAGAGGTGGTCGAAGGCCTGGGCCACGGTCGGGCCAACCACGATGACGCCGTGGTGGGCCAGGAACAGCACGTGTTTGTCGCCCATGGCGCGGGCAATGCGATCGCCTTCTGCCATGTCGTGGGCCAGACCGTTGTAGCTGTCGTCGTAGGCAATGTCGCCGTAGAAACGCAAGGCCTCCTGTGAGGCCGGCTCCAGCCGTCCGTGCTCCAGCATGGTGAGTGCCGTGGCGTAGGGCATGTGGGTGTGCAGCACACAGTGCGCCTCGGGGTGCAGGGCATGGATGCGCGCGTGGATGTTGAAGGCGGCAAAACCGGCGTCGTGTGACGGGTCCTGGCTGTGGCCGTGTTCGTCGATCAGCATCAGGTCGCTGGCCCGGGCCTCGGAGAAATACATGCCCCAGGGGTTGAGCAGGAAGCGCAAGGGCTCGTCGGCCACCCGCAGGCTGAAGTGACTGCACACGCCGGCCTGGCCGCTGAACATGGCGGCGCCGCGAAACACGGCGGCCAGGTCGCGCCGCTCTTCGGTGTAGGAAGTGGTCATGGGCGGCACCTTCAGAGCGGGAAGTGGCAGGCCACCTGGCGGCCATCGGCCTGGGTGTGCAACGCCGGATCGTCGCGGCGGCACCGGTCTTGCGCCATGGGGCAACGCGGGTGGAAGCGGCAACCGGACGGAATCGCCATCGGGCTGGGCACATCGCCGCCCAGCACATGGCGGTGGTGCGCTTCGTCCGGATGGGCGATGGGCACGGCCGACAGCAGCGCGCGCGTGTACGGGTGGGCGGGTCGCTCGAACAGCGTGTCGGCGTCGGCCACCTCGACGATGCGCCCGAGGTACATCACCGCAATGCGGTTGGAGATGTGCCGCACCACCGACAGGTTGTGCGAAATGAACAGGTAGGTCAGCCCCAGCTCGCGTTGCAGGTCCTGCATCAGGTTGATGATCTGGGCCTGCACCGACACGTCCAGCGCCGACACCGCTTCGTCGCACACCACAAAGGCCGGCTGCAAGGCCAGGGCACGCGCGATGCCGATGCGCTGACGCTGGCCCCCCGAAAACTCGTGGGGGTAGCGGTCGGCGGCCGTGCGCGGCAGGCCGACCAGATCGAGCAGCGCAGCCACCCGCCCGCCACGGTCGGCGGGTGTGCCCACACCGTGGATGGCAAAGGCTTCGCCAATGATGCTGCGCACCGTCATGCGCGGATTGAGCGAGGCGTAAGGGTCCTGAAAAATGATCTGCATGTGCCGACGCCGCTCGCGCATCTGGCGCGCGTCCAGCGCGGTCAGCTCGGCGCCTTCGTGCACGATGGAGCCGGCGCTGGGCTCGATCAGCCGCAGCAGCAGGCGCCCGGTGGTGGACTTGCCACAACCGGATTCACCGACCAGGCCCAGGGTCTCGCCCTGGTGTATGCGCAGGTCCACACCGTCGACGGCACGCACCACCGACTTCTTGCTCAAACCCAGCGCCCCCGCGCGCACCGGAAAGTGTTTGGCCAGACCACGGGCCTCGATCAGGACATCTTTTTGAAGGGTGGCGGTCACGGTTGGGCCTCCATGGCAATCGGTGCCGACACGGGTGTGCTCAGCGGGTGCAGGCAGGCCACCGCGTGCCCGGGTGCCAGCGCCTGCTGAGCCGGTGGCTGGGCCTCGCATCCCAGGCTGCGGCGGGCGCAGCGTGGCGCAAAACGGCAGCCCGCGGGCATGGCACCCACACCGGGCACGGAGCCTTCGATGGTGACCAGCCGCTCGACACGCGTGCTCACCCGCGGCACGGAGTCGAGCAGTGCGCGCGAATAGGGGTGGCTGGGGCGGTCAAACAGCGCGCGCACCGGCGCGGTTTCGGCCACCCGGCCGGCGTACAGCACCATCACGCGGTCGGCCATTTCGGCGATCACACCAAGGTCGTGCGTGATCAGCATCAAGGCCATGCCGGTGTCTTTCTGGATGGTGCGCAGCAGATCCAGAATCTGCGCCTGTATGGTCACATCCAGCGCGGTGGTGGGTTCGTCGGCGATCAAGAGCTTGGGATCGCAGGCCAGGGCCATGGCAATCATCACGCGCTGGCGCATGCCACCCGACATCTCGTGCGGGTAGACCGCCAAACGGCTCTTGGCCGACGGAATCTCGACCCGCTCCAGCAGGTCGAGCGCGCGCCGCGTGGCGGCATCGCCCTGCATGCCCAGCCGGCGGCGCAGCACCTCTTCGATCTGCGCGCCTATGCGCATGACCGGGTTGAGCGAGGACATGGGTTCCTGAAACACCATGGCCATGTCGCGTCCGCGGCGGGCGCGCCAGGCCGACGCGCTGCCGGCGCTGAGGTTGTCGCCCAGCAGATGGATGCTGCCCGCGCTGCACTGGATGCCCGCAGGCAGCAGCCCCATGGTGGCCAGCGCCAGCATGCTTTTGCCACTGCCGGATTCACCCACCACGCCCAGCACCTCGCCCGCAGCCACGTGAAGGCTCACGTCTTCGAGGATGGTGGTCCGGCGGTGTCGCCCCAAGGTCGTGGTCAGGCCACGGATGTCGAGTACCGGCTGTGTCATGGGCCCACCTTGATGCGGGGATCGAGCAGGTCGCGCAGGCCGTCACCGAGCAGGTTCAGGCCGAGCACGCAGACCACGATGGCCAGGCCCGGAAAAATGGTGACCCAGGGCGCCTCGACCATGAAGTCGCGGCCGTTGGCGATGATGTTGCCGAAGCTGGGTGCCGGCGGTGGTGGGCCCACCCCGATGTAGGACAGCACCGCCTCGGCCAGGATGGCGCTGGCGAACACAAAGGTCAGGCGCACGATCAGCGGTGCCAGCGAGTTGGCCAGCACGTGGAACCACAGGATGCGCCAGTCGCCCGCGCCCAGGGCGCGCGCCGCTTCCACGTACTGCATCTCGCGCACCACCAGCACCGAGCTGCGCACGATGCGCGCGGTGTGCGGCGTGGTGGCGATGCTCAGCGCGATCACCACGTTGAGCACCGAGGCGCCCAGCGTGGCGCTCACCGTCAGCGCCAGCAGGATGGCCGGGAAGGCCATCAGCGCATCCATGAGGCGCATGATGGGATCGTCGAGCCGACGGAAGTAGCCGGCCACGCCACCGATCAGGGTGCCGAAGATGCCGGTCATGATGACCACCATCAGGCCAATCTGCAGGGACAGGCGACCCCCGTGGATCACGCGCGAGAGCACGTCGCGACCGAAGTGGTCGGTGCCAAACCAATGGGTGGCGCTGGGCGGCTGCAGCTTGAGACGGAAGTTGCTGGCCAGCGGATCATGCGGCGACACCAGGCCCGCCAGCAAGGCCACCAGGGCCACCAACAGCACCAGCCCACCGCCGATGACGATGGAGGGGTGAGCCCACACGCGGCGCAGCGCGCGGGCCAGAGACGAAGACGGGTTCACAGCCGGACTCTCGGGTCAACCGCCGCGTACAGCAGATCGACAAAAAGGTTGATGAGGACGTAGATGGCGGCCAGGAACAACAGGCCGCCCTGGATGACGGGGAAGTCCCGGCTCATGATGGCGCCGATGATCAGGCGCCCCACACCGGGCAGGGAGAACACCTGCTCCACCACCACGGCACCGCCCAACAGCGAGCCGGCGATGATGCCCAGCACGGTGAGGATGGGCAGCAGCGCGTTGGGCAGGCCATGGCGCAGCACCACAAAACCGTGGCGCAGGCCTTTGGCGTCGGCGGTGCGGATGAAGTCCTGGTGCAGCACGTCGAGCATGGCCGAACGTGTCATGCGGGCGATGAAGCCGGTCTGCACCAGGGCCAGCGTGAGCGCGGGCAGGGTCATGGTGCGCAACCAGCCCAGCAGGCTTTCGGAGGGCGAGACGAAACCGCCCGAAGGCAACCAACCCAGCCCCACGGCAAACACCACGATCAGCACCAGCCCAAGCCAGAAGTCGGGCATGGACAAGCCCATCAGCGAGGCCGTCATGACGGTGCGGTCGGCCGCCTGGCCCCGGTGCATGGCGGCGTAGATGCCGGCCGAGATGCCCATCAGGGCGGCCAGCACCAGTGCCAGGCCGGCCAATGACAGGGTGATGGGCAGGCGCTCCAGCAGCGCGTCCAGCACACTGCGGTGCAGCAGGATGGATTGGCCCAGGTCGCCGGTGAGCACCCGGCCGTACCACTGCGTCATCTGTTGCCACAGGGGCCGGTTCAGGCCCAGCTCTTCGCGCACGCGGGCAATCTGCTCCTGTGTGGCGCTGGCATCGAGAAAGGCCGCTGCGGGGTCGCCTGGCACCAGCCAGATGACCGCGAACGACATCAGGGACACCAGCAGCATCACCGGGATGGCGGTGACGAGTCGGCGCAAGAGGTATTGAAGCATGGTGTGCGCGCAGCCCCGCCCGGCGCGGCGGTGGGCCGCGCCTGTCAGAACCGCTGGAGGGTCAGGGGTGGGTCACTTGTCGAGCCAGACACCCCACATGCGCGGGATGCGGTAGGGCTCGAAGTTGCGCAGCTTGGCGGCACCGACCTGGAACAGGCCGTAGTTGCCGACCTTGATGGCCGTCACGTCGTTGATCATGTGCTGCTGGAAGGACGCGAACAGCGCCTTGCCCTTCTCGGCATCGAGTTCGCTGCCGTAGGCGGCGTACAGGCGGTCGATCTCGGCGTCGGGTTTCTGGTGCAACTGCCCGCCGGCCCAGGCCGACATCACGGTGCCCGGCCCCTCAAAGGGCTGGATGCCGAAGCCGTGCGCGAACAGGTTCCAGCCCTGCGGCGACCAGCCGATCTTGACCGCAGTGGGCCAGTCCGTGACCTTGATGTCGACGTTGACACCGATCTGCGCCAGACGCTGCTGGACCACGGTGGCGGTGTCGGTGTTGGCGCGCAGGTTGTCCACCAGGAAGGTGAGCTTTTCACCCTTGTAGCCCGACTTGGTCACCAGCTCCTTGGCCTTTTTCATGTCGGGCTTGTTGTAAGACTGCAGGCCGGCCGTGCTGTAGGCCGCGCCCTTGGGGTAAAGCCAGCCACCGTCGAGCTGGTAGATGTCGGGGTAGGCAATCGACATGATCTCTTCCATGTCGAGCGCGGCGACCACGGCCTGGCGGAAGGCCAGGTTGTCGGTGGGCGGCACGGCGTGGTTGAGCTTGATGATCTGGAAGGAGAACGGCAGCAGCGGGTAGACCTTGTAGGCGGCGTTGGTCTCCAGTCGCTTCTTGGTCGGGCCGTCCACGGTTTCGACCAGGTGCACGTCGCCCGACTGCAACGCGGCCACGCGGGCACCGGCCTCGGGCATGAAGCGGAAGGTCACGGTGTCCAGGAACACCTCCTTCTTGCCGGCAAAGCCATCGCGTTTGGTGTAGCGCGGGTTGGGCACGTAGTCCTTGAAGCGCTCGAGCTTGACGTGGCTGTCGGGGCTGAGCTCCACGAACTTGAAGGGGCCGGTGCCGATGTAGGCGATCTTGTTGGCCTCCTTGGCGGCTTCCTCGGCCGGGTAGATGGCCAGCGGCGCGGTCGACGAGGACAGGGTGTCCAGCAAGGTGGACTGCACCTTCTTGAGCTTGATCACCACCTCGTTGGCGCCCTTGGCGCTGATGCTCTCCACCTCGGCCAGCAGGTTGGCGTTGGCACCCACCTTGCGGTAGCGTTCCAGCGAGGCCACCACGTCGGCCGGCCCCATGGTTTTGCCGTTGTGGAACTTCACCCCCTTGCGCAGCGTCAGGGTATAGGTCTTGCCGTCCGGCGAGATGCTCACGCCCTCGGCCAGGTCCGGCACGGGCTTGCCGTTTTCGTCGCGGGCGTACAGGGTTTCGTAGATGTGCAGGTTGATGTGACGCGCCGCCTGGATGGTGGTGACCTGCGCGTCCAGCGTGGGCGGCGCCTGTGTGATGGCCACGATGGCGTTGCCACCACGCGTCTGGGCGTGCAAGGCGGTCATGGGCACGGACATGGCAGCAGCAGCGGCCAGCACGGCCAGCGAGAAGGACTTTCTGTTCATGCGTTTCTCATCGTGAGGGGTTGGAGGAAGCGATGGCATGAAGACTATCGACAGCCTCCTCACAAGGCGAATGCCATGTTCGGATGGCGCGATGCCGCTGGCGTATCGCGCCCCACACCCAGGCTCACAGGCGGATGCCGATGTTCTTGGTCTGCACATAGCCCAGCAGGGCCTCTTGCCCCTTTTCGCGCCCGTAGCCGGAGCGTTTGGTGCCACCGAAAGGCGTCTCCACGCCGCCCACCCACCAGTCGTTGACGTAGACCTGCCCGGCCACCAGGCGGTCGGCGGTCCACAAGGCTTGTTGGAGGTCGCGCGTGAAGACACCGGCGGCCAGCCCGTAGTCGGTGCCGTTGGCCAGCGCGATGGCTTCCTCCGGCGTGTCGAACGGCAGCACCACCACCACCGGACCGAAGAACTCCTCCTGTGCGATGCACATGTCGGGCGTGACACCGTGGAACACCGTGGGCAACATGAAGTGTCCCGAGGTACCCGCCACCCGCTCGCCGCCGCAGGCCAGACGCGCGCCTTCGGCCACGCCCACGCGGCACAGGCCCTCCACCTTGTCGAGCTGGCGCGCCGAGATCAACGGCCCCATGTCGGCGCCTTCGGCCCCCGGCCCCACCCGCCGCGCACGTGCTTCATCAACGAGAGCCGCCACGAACGCGTCGTGCGCGCCGCGCTGCACCAGCACGCGGCTGGCGGCCGAACAAATCTGCCCGGCGTGGGTGAAGATGCCGCGCGCCACGCGCCGGGCGGCCAAGGGCACATCGGCATCGGCATACACCACCGCCGCCGATTTCCCGCCCAGCTCCATCACACAGGGCACCACCCGCTCGGCCGCCGCGCGCAGCACGCGTTTGCCCGTTTCGACCGAGCCCGTGAACACGATGTGGTCCACGCCCGGATGCGCAGCCAGGGCCGCGCCGGTGTCGTGGCCATAACCGCAGAGCAGGTTGAAGGCCCCACGCGGCACACCCGCGCGCTCGCAGGCCTGGGCGAACTTGATCAGGCTCAGCGGCGAATCCTCCGGTGACTTCAGCACCACGGTGTTGCCCGTGATCAGCGCGCAACACACCGAGCGCGCCCCGACCGGCAGCGGGCCGTTCCAGGGCACGATCTGGGCCGAGACGCCAAAGGGCATGTGCACGGTGTAGTCCACCACCCCGTCGCCCAAAGGAATCTGGCGGCCCTCCAGCTTGTCGGCCAGGCCCCCGTAGTACTCCAGATAGCGCACCGTGAGCGCCACCTCGTTGCGGCCGTTGGCCAGTGTCTTGCCGTTGTCCAGGCATTCCAGCTCTGCGATATCTTCGGTCATGGCCCGCAGTTCGCGCGCGATGTCGAACATCAGCCGGCCGCGCTCGGCGGGTGTGAGCGCCAGCATGGCGCGGCGCTCGAAGGCGGCGCGCGCGGCAGCCACCGCGTGGTCCACGTCCTGTGGCATGGCCCGCGCCACGCGCGCCACGGGTTGCCCGGTGGCCGGGTTGGTCACCACGATGTGTTCGGCGCTGGCGCCTTCGCACCAGGCGCCGTCGATGAAATTGCGCCATGGGGTCTGAGCAATGGAAGTCATGTATAAGCAAATGTTTATGATTAAGGCTGTGCACCCGCAGCCACCCACGGCGCGAGCCAGACGCTAGAGATACACCACACCCGGTGGCAAAGGCGAATGCCGTTTCGCGATGGTGCGATGCCTGACGGGCATGGTCACAAGGAGTACCCATGGAACTGAAGTGGCTGGAGGACTTTCTCAGCCTGGTGGACACGCGCAACTTCACACGCTCGGCGGAACTGCGCTTCACCACGCAGCCGGCGTTCAGCCGCCGCATCCGCAGCCTGGAGGAGTGGATAGGCACGCCGCTGATCGAACGCGCCACCCAGCCTGTGAGCCTGACGGCGGCGGGGCAGAAATTCCGCCCGGCGGCCGAGGAGATGCTGCGCCGCCTCTACCAGGCGCGCGAAGACATCCGGCTGCTGGACCACGCGGCCGCCAACACCATCAGCTTCACAGCCACCCACAGCGTGTCGCTGAACTTCTTTCCGCGCTGGATCAGGCGCATGGAGGAACACAAGGGTGTGCTGTTCACCCGCCTGGATTCCAACCAGGTGGAGGACTGTGTGCAGGCGCTGCAAAAAGCGCATGTGCACTTCATGTTGTGCCACGCCCACAGCAGCGTCGATCTGCACCTGCCGGCCGACACCTTTGCGTCCATCGTGGTGGGCAGCGACCGCCTGCTGCCGGTGACCGTGCCCGACGCGCACGGCCAACCCATGCACGCTCTGCCCGGCACCCGCCAACACCCGGCGCACTACCTGGCCTATGCGGGCACGTCGGCCATCGGGCGGGCCGTGGAACACCTGCTCGAGCATTGCGCTGACAAGCCGCAACTGGAGCAGGTCTTCGTGTCCCACCTGGCCGCGGTGCTGGAGTCCATGGTGCGCGCCGGGCGCGGACTGGCCTGGCTGCCCGAGAGCCAGGTCAAGGACGACCTGCGCCTGGGCCACCTGGTGGTGGCCGGTGACGAACGCTGGGTGGTGCCGGTGGAGATCCGCCTGTTCCGTCCCAAGGACGGATTGCCGCCCAAATCCGAAGAGTTCTGGGCCGCGGTAGTGGCAAGCCAAGCCGATCAGGCATGAGGCCAGGCGCAGGCGGCATTGGCCGCCTGTGGACAGTGTGGGTAGGCTGACGCACACCCTGACACACCACCACCCGCCATGTCCGTCACCCCTTCCAGGCGCGTTGCGCTGCTGGGCCTGCTGCTTGAAAGCAACCACTTCGCTCCCGTCACCACCCAGGACGACTTCCTGAACCGTGTCTATCTGGCCGGCGACGAAATCCTGCACGAACTCAACCGCCCAGACTCGCGCCTGCCCGCCGAAGTGCTGGGCTTTCGCAGCGCGCTGGACTCGGGCTGCGCCTGGCAGCCCGTACCGATTCTGATTGGGCAATGCGAATCGGGTGGCCCCATGGACCACGCCTTTTACCGCCACACGCTGGAAGACATGCGCCAGCGCCTGCGCGCGGCGCTGCCTCTGGACGGCGTCTACATCGCCAACCACGGCGCCATGACCACCACCGACAACCGCGACCCCGATGGCGAGATCTTCGCCATGGTGCGCGAAACCGTCGGCGCGCAGGTGCCCATCGTGGCCACGCTGGACCTGCACGGCAATGTGTCGCAACAGATGGTCGATCACGCTGACGTGATCATTGCCTACAAGACCAATCCCCACATCGACATGCTGGCGCGCGGCGCCGAAGCCGCACACACGCTGCTGGAACTGTGGGGCGGCATGCGGCCCCACACGAGCTGGGTGCGCCTGCCACTGACGCCGCCCACCGTGAGCCTGAGGACCGATGTTGGCCCCTATGCCGAACTGCAAGCCTACGCCCGGTCCCAACAACATGCCGGCATCGTCAACGTCTCGATATTGGGGGGGTTCGCCTTTTCCGATACCGAAAAGAATGGCCTGGCCATCCTCGTGACCAGCCGTTGTGGCCTGCCGGCCGCTGAGGCACTCGCACAAGACATCGCCCAGCGCGCCTGGGCCGACCGTTCACGTTACCGGCCCGCATTGATGCCACTGCCCACCGCAGTGGACCTGGCGCGCCAAGCCGGCCACGACCCGCAACGGCCACCGCTGATCCTGGCCGATGTGGCGGACAACCCGGGCGGCGGTGGACGCGGCAACACCACCTGGATACTGAAGTCCCTGCTCGACGCGGGTGCCCAGGGCGTGCTGATGGGCATCTTCAACGATCCGGCGCTGGCTGCCCAAGCCCACACCTTGGGAGAAGGCGCACGCTTCACTGCGGTGTTCAACCGCAACGAGCCCGACGAACGCTCCGAGCGTCTGGACATGCAAGCCACCGTGCTGCGTTTGCGCGACGGCGATTGTGTGGGCCGCAGAGGACTCTATGCCGGACGGCGCCTGAACCTCGGCCCCAGCGCCCTGTTGGACCTGGGTGGCATTCGTGTGGCGGTGGTGTCCATACGCACCCAGTGTGCCGACCCGGTGTTCCTCGAAATGTTTGGCGAGGACATTGCACAGGCACGCGTGGTGGTGGTCAAGTCGCGAGGCCATTTCCGTGCCGGCTTCGACACCTTCTTTTCCGACGATCAGGTGCTGGAAGTCGATGCCCCGGGCCTCACCTCACCGGTGCTGGAGCGCTTCGACTTTCGCCATCTGCCGCGTCCGGTCTTTCCACTGGATGCCGGGGCCGAATGGCCGCCCGCCATTCGCAGGGTTGACGGACAGGATGGCGCATAAAGGCACACACCACACGCTGCTCACGCATCATCGAAACAACGCGCTCAAGCGGCAGGCGCTGTGAAGGGCGCCACATTCCCGTTTTGGGAATTTTTGAGGAGCCAGGAACGACAAAGCCCGGTCGAAACCGGGCTAAGTGCTTGAATTACTTGGGGTGGCTGATGGGACTCGAACCCACGACAACAGGAATCACAATCCTGGACTCTACCAACTGAGCTACAGCCACCGCAGAGCCGCAAATTATAGCCTGTGATTTGGCGTTTTCACGCGACCACGCCAGAGATCATGACCCAGAGGCGTTGGCCTTGGGCGCCGGCACACTGATTTCCGCCTTGTATTTGGTCTTGAGGTAGGCCATGTAGGCCATGGCTTCGGCACCGCCCCAGAGCTCGGCCAGCTCCTTGGCCTCCTGGCGCGCCATCTCGGGCACGGGAGCGACGCGTGGCACCGACTTGATGACCTTGGCGATCACGTAACCACCCTGCCCTTCGTCCAGGCCCACCCAGGCCGGTGCGGCGGCGGCCAGATCGGCCGACAAGACGGCATTCAACACCTTGGGCGGCAGGCCTTCGCTGCGGTCGCGCGAGACGGTGACGGCGGCCGGCAGCTGCGCGTCGGCGGGTTGGGCACGCCACGCGGCCAGCTTGGCTTCGCCCTCGGCCTTGGCCAGTGCAGCCGCACGTTCCGCCACCAGGCGGGTGCGCACCTGGGTGGCAACGGCCTCCAGGGGCTGGGTGGCTGCGGGCGCGTACTGCACCACGCGTGCTGCGGCCAGCTGGTTGGCACCCAGTTCCACCGCCTCGGTGTTGCGCTTCTTCTGCACCGAATCGGCCGCAAACACAGCCTCCAGCAGCTTGGCATTGGACAACACCCCCGGCTGGCCCTGGCGGGTCAAGCCCTTGGCCGTCGAGACCTTGAGCTTGAGTTTTTCAGCGACCGGCGCGAGGCTGTCGGCCTGCTCGTACACGGTGTTGCTGAACTGCTCGGCCACCTCGGCAAACTTGCGCTGCGCCTGCTGCTTTTTTAGCTCGGGTTCGAGCTCGGCGCGCATGGATTCGAAGCTGCGCTTGGGCGGGCTCTTGATGTCGGTGAGCTGGATGATGTGAAAGCCAAACTCGCTTTCGACCACGTCGGAGATCTGGCCTTTTTCGAGCGCAAACGCCGCGTCCTCGAAGGGCTTGACCATGGCGCCACGGGCAAAGTAGTCGAGGTCGCCACCGTTGCGCGCAGAGCCCGGATCCTGCGATTCGGCGCGTGCGAGCTCGGCGAACTTGGCCGGCGCGGCACGCAGCTGCTCGCGCAATGCTTGCGCCTTGGCCTTGACCTTGGCCTTGTCGTCGGCCGACGCGCCTGACGCCACGGTCAGCAGGATGTGGCTGGCGCGGCGTTGTTCGCCACCGGCGAGGCGGGCCAGGTTCTGCTCGTAATAGGCCTTGAGGTCGGCTTCGTTGAGGGTGATGCCGGCGGCAACGGCGTCGAGGTCCAGCACCACGTACTCCACCTCAGCCTGTTCAGCGGACTGGAACAAGGCCTTGTTGGCGTTGTAGAACTGCTCCACGTCGGCATCCGTCACCTTGACGCGCGCTTCGAAATCGCGCGGCGACAGGCGCTGCCACTGGATTTCACGCCGCTCGAAGTAGGCGTCGCCCATGGCCTTGGACACGGCCGGCGCCACAAAACCCGAGGCGCTCAGACCTTGCAGCACCTGGCGGCGCGAAATTTCGGCGCGCATGCCGGACTCGAACATCTCGGGCGTCATGCCCTGGGCGCTGAGCAGCTGACGGTACTGGTCCATGTCCAGCGTGCCGTCGGGCTTGCGCAGGGAAGCGACCGAGGGGTTTTGCTGCAGCTCGCGCGCCAGGCGCGGGTCGCTGGTGATCAACCGCTCCTTTTGCGACGCCAGCGCCAGCAGGCGCTCGTCCACCATGCGGCGCAGGCTCGCGTAGCGCGCGGCCTCGGTGTCGAGCATGCGGCGGTCGAGGTTGGGCGAGGACGCCAGCAAGTTGTCGGCGTAGCGCTGGTGGGCAGCGTCCCACTCCTGTTGGGTGATGCCCTGCCCTGCGACCTGCGCCACCCGTTGGCCACCCTCGTTGAAACGGCTGTAGCCCTCGATGCCGAACAGCACAAAGGACGGGATGATGAGGATCATCAAAAAGCCCATCAGGTACTTTTTGTGGTTGCGAATCGAATCGAACATGCGTGGACCTGCGGTTGGGGCACTCAGCCCCGTGGGCAACAGCAAAAAGGCGAACCGGGGTTCGCCTTGGGTGGGTGGTGGGTCCTGACGGTCTCGAACCGCCGACCTACTCCGTGTAAAGGAGCCGCTCTACCAACTGAGCTAAGGACCCCACCGGAACATCGGGCCGGTTCAGTTCAGCGCGTCTTTCAACGCCTTGCCTGGACGGAACTTGGGCACTTTGGCGGACTTGATTTTAATCGCTGCGCCGGTGCGGGGGTTGCGACCGGTGCGCGCCGGGCGCTTGGTGACCGAGAAAGAGCCAAAGCCCACCAGCGACACGGTGCCACCCTTTTTCAGCGTGGTGCGCACGGCGCCGGTGATGGCGTCCAACGCACGGGTCGCAGCGGCCTTGGAGATGTCGGCCTGGTTGGCGATGTGTTCGACCAGTTCAGATTTGTTCACAAGAAGCCCCTCAATGATTCGTTTGGATGAATGAAACACGGCCGCAAACAGAGCCCGCGGCCGTGGCAATGAAAATCGGCTTGCGCCCGCCGCACCGAGGCTCGGCAAGGCGTTCGGCAATTACACCTACGGGCCGCTGGGCCTGTCAATACGCCACTGGCGGAAATGTGTGCCGTGCTCAAGCGAGCGGGCATTCTAGACGCAAAGTGCGCCGCATCAGGGTCGCGCGCGCAAGGCCTGTTCGATGGCACGGCCCACGTCGGACGTGCCCGCCGTGCCACCGAGGTCGGCCGTCCGGGGCGCGCCGCTGCCAGGCGACAGCACGGCTTCGATGGACGCCAGCACGGCGTCGTGCGCCGCGCGGTAACCCAGGAAGTCCAGCATCATGGCGCCGCACCAGATCTGGCCTATGGGATTGGCAATGCCTTTGCCCGCGATGTCGGGCGCCGAACCGTGCACCGGCTCGAACAGCGAGGGCATGGTGCGGTCGGGGTTGAGGTTGGCGCTGGGCGCGATGCCTATGGTGCCGGTGCAGGCCGGGCCCAGGTCAGAGAGGATGTCGCCAAACAGGTTGCTGGCCACCACCACGTCAAAGAAGTCGGGGCGTTGCACGAAGTGTGCGGTCAGGATGTCGATGTGGAACTTGTCCACGTTCACGCCGGGGTAGGCCTGGGCCATCTCGGCCACGCGTTCGTCCCAGTAAGGCATGGTGATGGCGATGCCGTTGCTCTTGGTGGCGCTGGTCAGGTGCTTCCTGGGGCGCGACTGTGCCAGCTCGAAAGCGAACTTGAGCACGCGGTCCACGCCGAAGCGCGACATCACCGTCTCCTGCATCACGATCTCGCGCGGCGTGCCCTGGTACATGCGCCCGCCGATGCTGGAGTACTCGCCCTCGGTGTTCTCGCGCACGATCATCATGTCGATCTCGCCGGGCAGGCGTGGGCTGCCGTCGCGCCGCACCACGGGCGCGGTCACGCCGGGCATGAGACGCGCGGGCCGCAGGTTGATGTACTGGTCGAACTCGCGGCGGAACAGCAGCAGCGAGCCCCACAGCGAGACGTGGTCGGCAATTTTTTCGGGCCAGCCCACGGCGCCGAAGTAGATGGCATCGTGGTCGCCGATCTGGTCTTTCCAGTTGTCGGGCAGCATCTGGCCGTGTTTTTCGTAATAGTCCCAGCTCGAAAAATCGAAGTGGTCGAACCGCAGGTCTATGTCGAACTTCGAGGCTGCGGCGGCCATCACGCGCAGGCCCTCGGGCATGACTTCCTTGCCGATGCCGTCGCCGGCGATGACCGCGATGCGGTGGGTCTTGTTCATGGTGGGCTCCTTCGAGGTTTCAAAAAGCGGACGTTGGTGCGCCTAGCTTAAGGGGAGGAACGGCAATAATTCGGCAAGTCATTACTTCCCATGAGGCAACAATTGGATCGCTCGGACCTGGAACTCGCGCTGGCCATCCGCCAGCATGGCAGCCTGGCCGGTGCCGCCCGCGCACTGCACCTGGCAGCGCCGCTGGTGACCAAACGGCTCGCCGCGCTGGAGGCGTCGCTGGGCCTGCGCCTGTTCCAGCGCACCACGCGCCGCGTGAGCCCCACCGCCGAAGGCGACAGCCTGTGCCAGCACGCTGCGGGGCTGCTGCAGGGTTTTGCACTGGCCGAGGCCGAGTTGCGCGAGCGCCGGCTGGAGCCCGCTGGTCCCGTGCGCCTGGCCGCCACCTTGGGCTTCGGCCGCCGCTGGGTCGGCCCGGCACTGGCCGACTTCCAGCGCCGTCACCCTGCGGTCAACATCCAGCTGCAGCTGACCGAACACCTGCCCGACCTGGCCCTGGAGGGCTTTGACGGCGCGATCTGGTTGTGGAACGCGCCGGGTGGCCGGGCGGGGGAATGGGTGTCGCGCAAGCTGGCCGGCAACCAGCGGGTGCTGGTGGCCGCGCCCGCCTACCTGGCCCAACACGGCACACCGCGCCACCCCGACGAACTGCGCCAGCATGCCTGCCTGGTGGTGCGCGAGAACGGTGGCTGGGGCGGCAACGACGGCAGCGCGGGCCGCCAGCCACGCTTCGACCACTGGCGGCTGCAGCAGGCGGACAAGCCGCAGGTGCACCACATCCCGGTGACGGGGCCGCTGTCCAGCAACTCCGGCGAAATGGTGCGCGACTGGTGCCTGGATGGCCACGGCATCATGCTGCGCAGCCTGTGGGACATCGCGCCACAACTCGCCAGCGGCGCCTTGGTGCGGGTGTTGCCCGGGTGGTCCATGCCCGACGCCGACGTGCACTGGCTGGCCCCCTACCGGGCCCAGGTGCCCAGGCGCATCCGCCTGCTGGTGGACTTTCTGGCCCAGCGTTTTGCCGAGACGCCCTGGAGACCGCTTAACGCGAAGCGCGCACCACCAGGCTCACGCCAAAAGCGGTGAGCGCGATGCCCGCCACGGTGGCGGCGGTGATGGGTTCGGCGAACAGCACCCAGGCGATCAGCGCCGTGCAGGGCGGCACCAGGTACATGAGGCTGGTGACCGAAGCCGCCGCACCGCGCTGGATCAGCATGTAGAGCAGCGAGCTGCCACCCAGCGTGAGCCCCAGCACCGACCAGGCCATGGCGCCCATCAGCTCGCCGTT
This sequence comes from uncultured Hydrogenophaga sp., assembly GCA_964442375.1. Lineage (GTDB taxonomy): Bacteria > Pseudomonadota > Gammaproteobacteria > Burkholderiales > Burkholderiaceae_C > Hydrogenophaga. The sequence continues at coordinate 50,403 of CAYUAH010000004.1, forward strand.
CCAGGCCATGGCTTCGGGCTCCAGCAGCGCCAACGGCAGCGTGGCCACCAGTGCGGCCAACAGTTGAACGGCGTTGGCCGAGCGCACGTCACACGGCGCGACAAAACGCTTCTGGTACAGCGTGCCCACGGTGATGCACAGCAGCGCCCCTACGGCGAACGACAGGTTCAACCATGTGGCCTGGTCACCGGGGCCGCCGGCGCCGAACTTGCGCGACACCACCAGCACCAGACCGGCAAACCCCAGCAGCAGGCCCAGCCATTGCCGCTTGTTGACCTGACCGCCGTTGGCCGACAGCCACAAGGCCGTGAGCACCGGCTGCAAGCCCACCACCAGGGCCGACAGGCCCGAGCCCATGCCCGCCTTGACCGCCGCCCACACACCGCCCAGGTAGCCCGCGTGCATCAGCACGCCGGTGACGGCCAGGTGCAGCCACTGTGTCTGGGTCTGCGGCCAGCGCACACGGGCCAGCACGATCCAGGGCAAAAAACAAAGAATGGACAGGGCGTAGCGCCAGGCCAGGAACTTGAAGGGCGGCGCGTGGGGCATGCCGTAGCGCGCCACGATGAAACCCGTGCTCCAGATCAGCACGAACACCACCGGCATGGCGCGCAGCCAGGTGTTGTCACGCGCCTCGATCATCGGCTGCGGGCGCGGATCTCGGGCAGCGCTTTCTGCAGGTAATACACCATGGACCAGACGGTCAGCACCGCAGCGACCCAGATCAGCCAGGTGCCCCACTGCCGCGTGTCGATGACACCGAACAAGCGGCCATCGAACAACAGAAAGGGAATGGCGATCATCTGCACCATGGTCTTGGCCTTGCCGATCATGTGCACCGCCACGCTCTTGGTGGCGCCAATGATGGCCATCCATTCGCGCAGGGAGGAGATGGCAATCTCGCGGCCAATGATGATGAGGGCCACGAACACGTCGGCGCGGTCCATGTGCACCAGCGCCAGCACGCATGCACATACCAGGAACTTGTCGGCCACCGGGTCGAGGAAAGCACCGAAAGCCGAGGTCTGGTTGAGCCGGCGCGCCAGGTAACCGTCGGCCCAGTCGGTGAGCGCGAACACGACGAACAGCACCGTGGCAATCAGGTTGGCCTGCTGCACCGGCAAATCGATGTAGTACACCCCCACGATCAGCGGGATGGCCGCAATGCGTGCCCAGGTCAGCAGGGTCGGGAGGTTGAAGAACATGCGCCGATTATGCGTTTGTCTGCAGGGCAGTCCGACCGATCAATGCAGCGCCTTATAAATCGTTTCGGCCAGCTCGCGCGAAATGCCCTCCACCGTCACCATGTCTTCCACGCTGGCCGCAGTCACGCCGCGCACCCCGCCAAAACGCTGCAACAGGCGCGCGCGCTTCTTGGGGCCCACCCCGGGGATGTCCTCGAGCTGGCTGCCGCCGGTGCGCACTTTGGCGCGCTGGGCGCGCATGCCGGTGATGGCGAAACGGTGGGCTTCGTCGCGGATTTGTGCCACCAGCATCAGCGCGGCCGAGTCCTTGCCCAGGTAGACCTTCTCGCGCCCGTCGGCGAACACCAGCTCCTCCAGGCCCACCTTGCGGCCCTCGCCCTTTTCCACACCGACGATGCGGCCCAGCTCCAGGCCCAGCGATTCGAACACCTCGCGCGCGACGCCCACCTGGCCTTTGCCGCCGTCGATCAGCACCAGGTCGGGCAAACGCTGGCCGGCCACACTGCCCGCAGCCTCCGCACCACCGGCCTCGCGCGCGGCTTCGGCCAGCTTGGTGTAACGCTTGGTCAGCACCTGTCGCATGGCGGCGTAGTCGTCACCGGGGGTGATGCCTTCGACACGAAAGCGCCGGTACTGGCTGCCCTGCATCTTGTGGCCCTCGAACACCACACACGAGGCCTGCGTGGACTCGCCCGCCGTGTGCGAGATGTCGAAACACTCGATGCGCAGGCTGTCCAAGGCCTCGGCGGGCAGGTCCAGCGCGTCGGCCAGCGCGCGCGTGCGGGCCTGCTGCGAGCCCTCTTCCGCCAACAAGCGCGCCAGCTGGATGTCGGCATTGGTCTGCGCCATCTCCAGCCACGCACGGCGCTGCTCGCGCGGCTGGTGCACGGTGTGGATCTTGATGCCGGTCTGCTCGCTCAAGGCGGCCACCAGTTCAGC
>CAYUAH010000005.1:0-6981 GCA_964442375.1 uncultured Hydrogenophaga sp.
CGACCAGGTGGACCTGGACGCCACGCTGGAAGACTTCATCAGCCCGGGCAGCGAATGGATTGAAATTGGCAACCGCCGCACCCACGTCAAGAGCTACCTGAGCGACTTTCTGTTCTCGCCCGCGCGCGCCAATGCGCCGGTGCGAACGCTGTCGGGCGGCGAGCGCAACCGCCTGCTGCTGGCGCGCCTGTTTGCCCGCCCGGCCAACGTGCTGGTGCTGGACGAACCCACCAACGACCTCGACATCGACACCATCGAGCTGCTGGAGGAGCTGCTGGCCGACTTCCCCGGCACGGTCTTTCTGGTCAGCCACGACCGCCGCTTCCTCGACAATGTGGTGACCAGCACCATCGTGTTCGAGGGCGAGGGCCAATGGCGCGAGTACGAAGGCGATGTGCAGGACTGGATCACACAGTCCACCCGCGCGGCGGAAATCGCAGCACATGCGGCGCTGGCGGAACAAAAAGCCACGCCCGCCGCTGCCCCACCGGCACCTGCACCTGTCCCCACGGCCGCAGCGACCAGCGGCGCCAAGCGCAAGCTGAGCTACAAGGAGCAGCGCGAGCTGGACGCCTTGCCTCAGCGCATGGAAACGCTGGAAAAAGAGCAGAAGGAGATTGACGCGCTGCTGGCCGACGGCAGCCTGTACGCCATCGACGCACCGCGCGCCACCGCACTGGCCAAACGCCACGCCGAACTCGACGACGAACTGCTGCAGGCCATGGAGCGCTGGGAAGCGCTCACACAAGCTTGAGCTTGGCGCAGAACCGGATCAGACCCCGCTGCGCCCATGCGCAACGGCGTCGCGCACCGGGCCCAGCGCGTCCCAGAAGGCCGCATCCTGGGTGGTGGCAAAGTTGATGCGCATCAGCGTGCTGGGCTGACGGGTGGCGTGAAACAGGGTGCCGGGCGCCAACAGGTAGCCCAGGTCCAGCATGCGCAAGGCCAGGGCTTCGGTGTCCACGCCCATGTCCACCCAGCCAAACAGGCCCGCCGGCTCGGCCGCAAACACCCCACCGGCCGCCTGGGCCAGGCGCACCGAGCGCGCACGGGCCGCGTCCAGGCGCGATCGGATGCGCTCGGCATGCCGACGCAAATGCCCTTGGTCAATACACAAGGCCATGGCGCGCTCCAGCAGCGATGGCGTGGTCAGCGTGCTCAGCAGCTTGGTGTCCAGCAGGCGCTCCACCAGCGGCTGAGGCGCCGCCAGAAAACCCACCCGCCAATTGGGCGCCAGGATTTTGGCAAAACCGCTCACGTATATGCTGCGCTGCAAGCCGTCGAGCACGCTCAGGCGGGTGGCGTGTTCGGGGGCGATGTGGCCGTAGGTGTCGTCCTCCACCACGTGAAAATCATGTCGGTGCGCCAACTGCAGTACCCGGTGGGCGGCGGCCGGCGACAGGCAGCAGCCCGTGGGGTTGTGGAACACGCTCACGCTCACAAACAGCTTGGGCGCATGGGTCTCACAATAACGCGCCATCACCTCCAGGTCGGGGCCGTCGGCGCGGCGCGGCACCGGCAGCACCCGCATGCCCAAGGCCGCCAGCCGCGCAAACTCCACCGACCAGCCCGGCTCCTCCACCATCACCGGATCACCGGCCTTGAGCAAGCTGCGGCTGACGATGTCCAGCGCCTGGGTGGCCCCCAGGGTGGTGATGATCTGGTCGGAGCTGGCCGGCACGTGCAGGCCGGCCAGCTTGCGGGCCAACACGCGTCGCAACTCACCGTCGCCCATGGGTTCGCCGTAGCGCAGGCTGGCCTGGGTTGCCTGCGCGGCGCCGGCCACCTTGCGCAGCGCGGCGGGCATGAACGTGGTCTCCAGCCAGCCGGGTGGCAGCGTGCCAGAACCCGGCTGAGGCCGACCCGCCGGCTCGTGGAACATACCCCGGATCAGCGCTGTGGCGTTGAACGCCGTGCCGCTGGACAGTGTGGCTTGCGACACGGTGGCCACGCGTGGCGGCACAGTGGTCACCGGACCACCGCTCACCGCGTGGTCACGGACAAAAAATCCCCGCTGCCGGCGTGCCTCCACCAGGCCCTGCGCTTGCAGCTGGTCGTAGGCCACCACCACGGTCGCGGGGCTCACACCCTGCTGCTGGGCACATTCCCGCACGGAAGGCAAGCGCGTGCCCGGCGCCAGCAGCCGGGCACGGATGCGCTGCGCAAACCGTGCGGCCAGCTGCTCGGTCAGCGGCTGGTGCGCTCGGCGCACCAGCCCAGGCTCATCCGCTTCAAACGAGGGCATGGGGATTGATCACAGGGGTCCAGACGACCGACATTGTGCCGGTTCGTCTGGTGTGCCGCATGCCCAGTTTGCACCTGCGCCATCAAATCCAGACCAGTTGTCCGTTCGTCAGCAATTGGGTGATGAAGTCGTCGTTGGTGGTTCCGGTGAAACCACCGGCCACCCCCACCAGCGTGATGTGCACGTTGGCGTTGGTGGCGTTGTACACGCCGCCTGTGAACCCACCAGCATTGCTGATGTGCACCAAGACGTCGGACCCGGACTTTTCGATGTTGATGTAGTTGTGCGCGGCGCCTGAGACCGGCTGGTTCAACAACTGTGTGATATTCAATCGGTCGGCCGCGGTGGCACCGGTGGCGGTGATGTCGAAAGTGCCCAGGTTGAAGTCGGTGATGCGATCAATCTTCGCGCTCGCTCCGGACCAGCCCCCATGGTCGGTCTTGAACCACGCAAAGGTGTCCGCGCCACCGCCCCCCGTCATGTTGTCGGCGCCAGGACCACCCACGATCAGGTTGGCGTTGGCATCGCCTGAGAGCACGTCGTTCGCACCCGTCCCCAAAATCAGGCTTCCCCAAGGCATATCGTCTTCCACACGCACGTGCAACTCGGTCTGAATGGCATTGCCGGCGTTGGTCCCCGTCAAACCAAAGATCAGGTTCAAGGACGTTTCAGCGTAATTCGGGTTGTGGTCCAGACCTTGCAGCAGATTGACCGTATAGCTGCCGGTGCTGTTGTCGAGCTGCACCGTCATCACGGTAGGGCCGCCGGCGCCTGCCGTGCCGGTCATGGTCAACACACCGCCGACCAGGCTGGACGACCACACCACCGCCACACCGCCCGAGGTAAGGCCGCTTGGCCCGGTGATCGAATCCACCACATAGGTGGTCGATCCCGTGGACGTGGCGGCATTGGTGTAATCACCGTAGATGCCGGCCGTATCGGCATAGCCTCCGGCCAGGCCTTCCTCCGACACGAACGCACCCAGCGTCGCCACACCGTCGGCCGAGGGGTCGGCGGTGACGGTCATGGTGAGATTGACCGTGCCCACATCGCCGTCCTTGTCGATCAGGCCAAAATCGGCGATGGTCACCGTATCGGCGGGCGCCACGAAGCTGTACGCGCCCGTGACGATGTTGATCTTCAACTGCTTGTGGTTGAACACGTCATCGATGGTCAGCACATTCGTGGTCTGATCGAGGCTGTAGGTCAAGAGCAGGCCTATGCCCCCCGTCTTGGTGACCGTAGCGAGCCCCCCTGTGGCCGCTGAGGGTGGGTTGTAGGTGAATGTTGCGGTAAAAATGTCAATGCTCTTCACATAACCGCCATCGGCACCCAGGGATACCGTTTCGGGGGTACCCGTCGCCGCATCCACCCCAATCGTGCCCGGCAAGGTGCCCGTGACGGCCTGTTGCGCCAGCGTGGTCAGCACCGAGCTCAGGTCGTTGGCATTGGGCACATGGATGCCGCTCAGCTCGGTGGCCGTGCTGCCATCGTAGGCAATCGGGTTGATCTTGGGCAGGCCGGTGGTGGGGTCAAAGGTCGAAGCAAAGGCCAAGGCCTGCGACTTGATCTCGTTGGCCGTGAGGAAACTCTTCCACGTCGCTTCCTCTGTGGCACCGATGCCGACGTCGCCCACCGCCGAGGACGACAGCGGCTGCAGCACCGAGCTCGCCCCGTCGCCGAGCGAGGGCTCACCATCGGTAAGGAAATAAGAGTGGTTGAGTCCCCCCTCCAAGCGGCCTGGGGAATCGAAGGCGTCCATGGCCACCGCCAACGCGGCATCGTAGTTCGTGCCGCCGGTCGCGCTCCAACTGTTGATGGCCGCCTTGGCGTCTGCCACCGTCATCCAGACACTACCGATCGCCCGAGCCTCGTCACTGAAGGTCACCAGACGCACCCGCGTTTCACCGCTCGCGTCATAGGTGTCCAGAATGTTCCTGGCGGCAGTCTTGGCGGCACTGAAGCGGCCATCGGGGTTGGACATGCTGCCCGAGAGATCAAAAATGATCATCACGTTGGTGTCGCCACCACTGACCACGTCGTCCACCATCGAGGTATCGCTGGTCGGTGAGTCGTCTTCCACCGTGATCTGCAAGTTCATGGGACCGCTGGCCGTGGTCAACGCCACGCCAAAGGTCAGCAGGTTCTCGCCGTTGGCCGTGGCGTGATCCAGTGGCTTGAGCAACTCGACCGTGTAGGTGTTGGCCGTGTTGTCAAACACCACACGCATCACGTCGTCCCCATTGGGCAACTCCCCGGTCAACACCAGGCCCGAAGCGGTGGAAGTGGTTGACCACGTGACGAGCTGGCCGCCGGAAGTCAGGCCCGAAGGCCCCGTCGCCCCTGTCACATCCAGCGGCAGCGCCTCTGGCGCCGATGTGCTGACGTTGGTCGTGTCGATCGGGTTGCCGGTGGTGTCCGGCACACTGCCGGAGAGCCCTTCCTCCGACACCGTCTGCGCCAAATCGTAGGCGCCGGTGATGGTGATGGTCAGCGTGGCCGTGCTGGTATCGCCATCGGCATCCGTCAAGGTGTAGATATAGGTGTCGGTCAGGCTTTGCCCTGTGGCCAACGCATTGACTGCCGCGTTGTTGTTGTCGAGCGTGTAGGTGTAGCTGCCATCAGCGGCCAAGCTCAGCGAACCATAGCTCAGGGTCGGACTGACCGCCGTCACCGTCGCGCCATCGGCACCCTGGGTGTCGTTGGTACGCACGTTGCCTGTCACCGCATTGGGCGTCGCATCCTCCGTGATACTGGTCGTGTCGGCCACCGCCGCAGGCACGTCGTCCACGATGGTGATGGTGATGGTCTGTGTGGCGGTGTTGCCCAGTGCGTCCGTCACCGTGTAGGTGAAGCTGTCGGTCTCGTCGCCGGCCAGGTCGGTGGTGGGCACGTTGAGCGTGTAGCTGTAGCTGCCGTCCGGGTTGACCGTGAGTGTGCCCAGCGCGCTGCTGCCCCCACCCGTGTAGCTGTACGGACCGGTGCCGCCGCTGGTGCTCAGCTGCCCCGTGGCCGTCTCGTCCGGGCTGCTGGGGTTGCTGCCGCTGGCCAGCGCCGCTTCGTCCACCGTCAGGTCCGACACGCCCGTGTCCACCTGCGTGGTGATGGCCCCGTCGGGGATGCTGATGGTCAGTGTCACCGTGCTGGTGTCGCCGTCACCGTCGGTGATGGTGTACTGGAACACGTCGGTGGCGGTCTGCCCAGCCGGCACGCTGTTGGGCGTGGACTGGTAGCTGTAGCTGCCGTCGGCGTTCAAGGTCAGGCTGCCGTAGCTGCCGGCCACTGCCGTGCCCACGTTGCCCGTCCCGCCGTTGACCGCCGTCACCGGGCCGCCCAGCGCCGCGCCGTCGGCGCCCAGTGTGTCGGCCCCGGCCACGTCCGTGACCACGTTGCCGCTGACCGTGCCGCCTTCGGCCACCGTGGCCGTGTCGGCCACCGCCGCAGGCACGTCGTCCACGATGGTGATGGTGATGGTCTGTGTGGCGGTGTTGCCCAGTGCGTCCGTCACCGTGTAGGTGAAGCTGTCGGTCTCGTCGCCGGCCAGGTCGGTGGTGGGCACGTTGAGCGTGTAGCTGTAGCTGCCGTCCGGGTTGACCGTGAGTGTGCCCAGCGCGCTGCTGCCCCCACCCGTGTAGCTGTACGGACCGGTGCCGCCGCTGGTGCTCAGCTGCCCCGTGGCCGTCTCGTCCGGGCTGCTGGGGTTGCTGCCGCTGGCCAGCGCCGCTTCGTCCACCGTCAGGTCCGACACGCCCGTGTCCACCTGCGTGGTGATGGCCCCGTCGGGGATGCTGATGGTCAGTGTCACCGTGCTGGTGTCGCCGTCACCGTCGGTGATGGTGTACTGGAACACGTCGGTGGCGGTCTGCCCAGCCGGCACGCTGTTGGGCGTGGACTGGTAGCTGTAGCTGCCGTCGGCGTTCAAGGTCAGGCTGCCGTAGCTGCCGGCCACTGCCGTGCCCACGTTGCCCGTCCCGCCGTTGACCGCCGTCACCGGGCCGCCCAGCGCCGCGCCGTCGGCGCCCAGTGTGTCGGCCCCGGCCACGTCCGTGACCACGTTGCCGCTGACCGTGCCGCCTTCGGCCACCGTGGCCGTGTCGGCCACCGCCGCAGGCACGTCGTCCAATATCTGGATGTCAAGGGTGTTGGTGCTGCTCTGCCCCGCTTGATCGACCACCACAACCGCGAAGCTGTCGAGCACGTTGTCGTTGGTGGCGTTGTGTGTCTCCGGCGCACCGTCTTCGGTGTAGCTGTAGGTGATGGCGCCTGTGACCGGGTCGTAATCCGTGATCGTCAGCGTGCCTTCGCTGCCGGGTATCACCACCGGCGTGGTCGGGCTGGCGCCCGTGATGTCCACGCCGTTGATGGTCAGGGTGTCCACGCCGGCGGGCGCACGCTCCGTGATGGCGCCCGTGACGGTGTCACCGCTGGCCTCGAGCACGCTGTTGTCGGCGGGGCTCACACTGCCGTCCACGTCGTCAACCACGATCGTCGGCTCGGGCACGACGTTGACATCCACCACCAGGGTATCGGTGCCGCCCTGGCCGTCATGGACCACCACGGTGAAACTGTCGGTGCCGGTGTAGTCGGTGCTGGGCGTGTAGGTCCAGCTGCCGTCGGGGTTGACCACCACCGAGCCGTGGCTGGGCGGTGTCTGCGGCGTGTAGGTCAGCGGGTCCCCATCCGGGTCGGTGGCCGTGAGCTGGCCGCTCACCGGCGTGTCTTCCGGCGTGGTCACG
>CAYUAH010000005.1:7081-49832 GCA_964442375.1 uncultured Hydrogenophaga sp.
CGGGTCGGTGGCCGTGAGCTGGCCGCTCACCGGCGTGTCTTCCGGCGTGGTCACGCTCTGGTTGGGGCCGCTGGGCGGCGTGTTCTCGTTGACCTGGTCCTCCACAGGGGTAACGATCACGTCGATCACCAGCGTATCGCTACCGCCCTGGCCGTCATCGACCACCACGGTGAAACTGTCGGTGCCGTTGTAGTCGGCATCGGGCGTGTAGGTCCAGGTGCCGTCGGGGTTGACCACCACCGTACCGTGGCTGGGCGGTGTCTGCGGCGTGTAGGTCAGCGGGTCGCCTTCCGGGTCGGTGGCCGTGAGTTGGCCACTCACGGGTGTGTCTTCCGGCGTGGTCACGTTCTGGTCGGGGCCGCTGGGCGGGGTGTTCAAATTCTCGTTACCCCCCGAGTCCTCTGGTGTGACGATCACATCGATCACCAGGGTATCGGTTCCGCCCTGGCCGTCATCGACCACCACGGTGAAGCTGTCGGTGCCGGTGTAGTCGGTGTCGGGCGTGTAGGTCCAGGTGCCGTCGGGATTGACCACCACCGTGCCGTGGCTGGGCGGCGTCTGCGGCCTGTAGCTCAGCGGGTCACCATCCAGGTCGGTGGCCGTGAGCTGGCCGCTCACCGGTTTATCCTCCGGCGTGGTCACTTTCTGGTCGGGACCCTCCGGCGGGCTGTTGACGTGGCCACCATCCTCGCGAGGTCTGCCCCCGCCAGCCCCCATCAGGGCACCCGCCAACAGCACCAGCGGCCACCACGCCACCGCGCTGGCATCGGTGTAACCCAGGCTGTGATACGAATAGGCCGCGTCGTCCAGGTTCCAGGACAACAGGTCGGCCAGCCCTTCCTGGGGCACGTAGGTGTAGTACTTGCCATCTTCGGCAACGCCCACCAGGCGCGAGCCTTCGGCGTCGAAGTAGCCTTCCACCACGATGTCGGCCGGCGCAAGGATTTCACCTTCCTTGCCCTCGGCATCCAGAACGATTTCTAGGTTCTTGCCTTTGCGCCGCACCAACACCTGATCGGGGGCCACGCCCTTGACGAGGTCCTTGAGCTCATAAGTGACGTTGCTTTGCGCCTTGACGATCAAGGGCTTGCCGGTCTTGCCCGCATCTGTTTGCACCACCACAGCCTGACGCTCGCCATTGGCGCCGTTGACCAGCCACTGAATTTGCTTGCTCATGATTCTTCCCTGAATGACCTGTTCTTTTTTTCTTTCGACCTGGAACGCTGTGTTGCGGTCTTCGTCAGCGCGGCTGCGTGGCGCTGGTTTGCGGCACCGAGCCGATCAGATCCACGGAGACCCGCCGGTCCGGCTGCAGGCAGGACACCAACGCAGGGCTGGCCTTTTCACCCACGCAGGCCATGGTGACCGGCTCTTGCTCACCCTTGCCGACGGTTTCTATGGGAATGGTCAAGCCCGCCCGGCGCAGGAAGGCACCGGCGCTCTCGGCACGTTGCTGCGAGAGCTTCTGGTTGTAGGCCGGCGAACCCAAACGGTCGGTGTGGCCGGTCACGCGAAGACGCTCAACCACCACGCCGGAGCGCTGGATGTCGTCCACCAGCTTGGTCAGCGCGGCACGCCCTTGGGGCAGCATGTCGTCCGCGCCGGACCGGTCGAACTGGAACAAAGCGTCCGCACCCAGTTCGACCCGTTTCAGCACCACCGGCACCAGCACGGGCGGCGGGGGCGGCGCTGGCACCGCAGGCGCGGTGGCCGCCACCGGCGCCGCAGCCACCGGCTTGGGCGTGCAATCTGGCACGTGGCGGTTGATAATGTGGGAAGCGGTTTGGAGTTTGCCCAGACGCTCACGCGCCAACGCAGCGTCCAGTGGTTTGAGCTGGAACTGACCCGCTGCCGTTTCGCTGACCTGCAGGTACAGCGCCTCCCCCGCCTTGACGGCCATGGCCTGGTATTTGGGGACCCCCACCACGTCGGCGCGGTCTGCGGTACCGGCCATCAAACCGCCGGCACAGACGCGGGCTTGCGCATAGCGCCCGGCCAGCAACGACCCCACCACACGGTCGTTGGTCAGCACCAGGGGCACGCGCCCTTCGGTCCCCTCTTCACGAAAGAAGACCACCACCGCTTCGTTGGCTTGTGTGGGTTTGAGCTCAGCAAACGCGCCGGTGGGCCCTTTCAGTTGTCCCCCCGAACTTGCGCAACCCGCCAACACCACGGCAGCCAACACGGCCCCCATGCGCGCGCACCCTGACATCCATTTGTTGTTCATAACACCCCCTGACCCGTCGATTGTTTGTTATCTACCCACCTCGCGCTGCATACCCGCCACCCCTACAGCAACGGTTGACTCCCGCCTGTGTGAGGCACGCCAAAATTCAGAACATGACGGCGCGAAATTAACGATCTCGATACTAGCCACGGCCCCACACCACGCGAAGCACAGAAAGCCAAACAATTGTCAATATTTATGCGTGCGCGTTTGAACAAGCGCTGGCCCACACGGGTCACAGCACGGCAACCAAGGCACCAGCCTCGGCAAGGCAACAAAAGCGAACGTTGATCAGGCCGTTTGGCCACGGATGGGCCGCCAATGAGGACGGCACCGACGTCCGCGCTGCGGTCGTCCTGGCAGGACACCGACGGCAGACGCCTCAAGCATGAGCGAGAAATCATGCAAACCTCCCTGCATGTTTTTAACTTTTCAGCAAGGATAGGCAGCCGCGGACTCTTCGTCAATCATTGTCAGACGCACCGTCAGGCGACGGCGATCCCCCCATCTCGACGACTGTCACAGTCCAATCATCAGTACAGATACCGCCAGAACAGCGGAATCTGTATTGTTGTTGTACTGGCATTGTCATTACATTCATGCCATGACCTGGCAAGAATTCACCGCCCTGCTGGCCTTGGCCACCGCCATGAGCTTCACGCCTGGGCCCAACACCACCCTGTCCACCGCGTTGGCGGCCAACCGGGGGCTGCGTGGCGCCATGCATTTCGTGTGCGCCGTGCCGGTGGGTTGGGGCGCCCTGCTGCTGCTGTGCTCGGCCGGACTGGGCGCCATGCTGACCGCGGCGCCAGCGCTGCGCCTGGGTTTGCAGGTGATCGGCCTGGGCTACCTGCTGTGGCTCGCGCACAAGCTGAGCCAGAGCGGCCAGTTGGGCCAGGCCAGCAACGCCCGCATGGATGTGAGTTTCTGGCAGGGCGCCGCGCTGCAGTTTGTCAACATCAAGGCCTGGATGCTGGCACTCACCATCGTCGCAGGTTGGATCGCCGGGCGCGACAACGCGCTGGAGCGTCTGGCCGTCGTATTGCCGGTGATGCTGGTCTACGCCTTTGCCAGCAACCTGTTGTACGCCAGTGCAGGCGCGCTGCTGCGGCACTGGCTGGCCCAAGGCCGGCGACTGCTGTGGTTCAACCGCGCCATGGCCGGGGTGCTGGTGCTGACCGCCGGCTGGATGGCCACCACATGAACCACAGCACGCTCGCGCAACGCCATGGCATGTGGCTGGGCTTCCTCGGTGTGGCGATATTTGCGCTTACCCTGCCCTTCACACGCATGGCCGTGGGCACCAGCGAGGCACCGCTGATGTCGGGCCTGTTCGTGGCCATGGGCCGGGCGGTGGCGGCAGCGGTGTTGTCGGCCGCCTGGCTGCTGTGGACACGCGCGCCCTGGCCCAGTCGCGCGCAATGGCCCTCCCTGACCATGACGGCGTTTGGCGTGGTGCTGGGCTTCCCGCTGCTCACCTCCATCGCCATGCGCCAAGTGCAGGCGGTGCATGCCAGCGTGATCGTGGGGGTGTTGCCGCTGGCCACCGCTGCCGTAGGTGCTTTGTTGCACCGCCAGCGTCCGTCGCTGGGCTTCTGGGCCTGCGCCCTTGCCGGCAGCGTGCTGGTGGTGGCGTTTGCCGTGCTGCATTCGGGCCAGGACGGCTTGCGCGTGCACCCCGCCGACGGGCTGCTGCTCGGCGCCATGCTGTGTGCCGCCGTCGGCTATGGCTATGGTGCGCGCCTGTCGCAGCACATGCCGGCCGAACAGGTGATCTGCTGGGCGCTGCTGCTGGCACTGCCCATCACGCTACCGCTGGCCGCTTGGTCGTGGCCCGCGCAGCCCCTGCCCGCCAGCGCCTGGAGCGCCTTCGGCTACGTGGCGGTGTTTTCCATGTGGCTGGGGTTTTTTGCCTGGTACCGTGGCCTGGCCCTGGGCGGCACGGTGCGCGTGAGCCAGGTGCAACTGGCCCAGCCTTTTCTGTCCATGCTGTTTGCCGTGCCCTTACTGGGAGAATCGCTGGACTTCGCCACGGTCGCCTTCGGCCTGGCGGTGGTGGCCACGGTTTTCATCGGCAAACGCATGCCGGTGGCCACACCACCCGACATGACACCCGCCCCTACATCCGCCCTTTCATCATCCACACCTACAACGAGGAGCCCCACATGAGCTGGACCCTGGCGCAACGCGCCCACAAGATGAACCCTTCGGTGATCCGCGAGATCCTCAAGGTGACCGAGAAGCCGGGCATCATCAGTTTCGCGGGCGGTCTGCCCTCGCCCAGCACCTTCCCCATCGAGGCCATGGCCGAGGCCACGGCCCGGGTATTCGCGCAGGACGGCCGCGCCGCGCTGCAGTATTCGTCCAGCGAAGGCTACGGCCCGCTGCGCGACTGGGTGGCGAACGACCTGAAAAAGCTGGGCATGGCCATCAGTCCCGACCAGGTGCTGATCACCACCGGCTCGCAACAGGGCCTGGACCTGATTGCCAAGGTGCTGATCGACGCCGGCAGCCGCGTGCTGGTGGAAACACCCACCTACCTGGGCGCGCTGCAGGCCTTCACGCCCATGGAGCCCGAGTTCGTGAGCGTCAACAGCGACGCCGAAGGCGTGGACGTGGCCGACTTTGCCGCCAAAGCCACTGGTGCCCGTTTCATGTACGTGTTGCCCAACTTCCAGAACCCCACGGGCCGCACCATGAGCGCCGAGCGGCGCGTGGCGCTGGCCCAAGCCGCCGCCGCAGCCGGCGTGCCGCTGGTGGAGGACAACCCCTACGGCGACCTGTGGTTCGACACGCCGCCGCCGCCCGCCCTGTCGTCGCACGTGCCCGAGAACAGCGTCTACCTGGGCTCCTTCTCCAAAATCCTCGCACCCGGCCTGCGCCTGGGCTACATCGTGGCGCCCACCGCGGTGATGCCCAAATTGCTGCAGGCCAAGCAGGCAGCCGACCTGCACACCCCCAGCTTCAACCAGCGCATCGTCGCCGAGGTGCTGAAAGACGGCTTCATCGACCGCCACGTGCCCACCATACGCGCGCTCTACAAGCGCCAGTGCCAGGCCATGCTGGCCGCTCTGGACCAACACTGCACCGGCCTGCTGGAGTGGAACGCCCCCGACGGCGGCATGTTCCTGTGGGGTCGCTTGCCGGTGGGCGTGGACGCGGTCAAGCTGCTGCCCCTGGCGGTGGAACACAACGTGGCCTTTGTGCCCGGCGCGGCCTTCTACGCCGATCACGCCGACGCCCGCAGCATCCGCCTGTCCTTCGTCACCGCCAGCGAAGAACAGATCCGCACCGGTGTGGCCGCACTGGCGAAAGCCATCCGCCAGTTCCAGGCCGGTTGACGCCCACACGCAGGCCACCATGCTCAAGATCTGGGGGCGCCTGAGCTCCATCAACGTGCGCAAGGTGGTCTGGGCCGCGCTGGAAGCCGGCCTGCCCTTTGAGCGTGTGGACGCCGGCATGGCCTATGGCATCGTCGACACACCCGCCTACCGCGCCCACAACCCCAACGGCCTGGTGCCGCTGATCGACGACGGTGGCTTTGTGCTGTGGGAGTCCAACGCCATCGTGCGCTACCTGCTGGCGCGCCACGCGCCCGGCATGCTGTACCCCGACGACCTGCAGCGGCGCTTTGACGCCGAGCGCTGGATGGACTGGCAGCAGACCACGCTCAACCGCGCCGGTGGCGCCGCCTTCGTGCAGTGGATTCGCACCCCGCCCGAACGGCGCGACATGGCGGCCATCGCCGCGTCGGTGGCCGCCACCGAACCCTTGCTGGCCCAACTCGACGCCCACCTCGCACAACAGGCCCACATGGCCGGCGAGCACTTCACCATGGCCGACATCGCAGTAGCCTGTGAAATCCACCGCTGGTGGGGCCTGCCGCAGCCGCGCCCGCCTTATCCCCACATCGAGGCCTGGTACGCGCGCATGCGCGAGCGCCCAGCCGCCACGGTCTTGCACTTGGAGCTGTCATGAAAACCCGCCCCTTCCAACAGATCGACGTTTTCACCGCAACGCCCTACCTGGGCAACCCGCTGGCGGTGGTGCTGGACGGCAGCGGCCTGAGCACCGAGGCCATGCAGGCCTTCACGAACTGGACCAACCTGTCCGAATGCACCTTCGTGCTGCCGCCCACCCATGCCGGCGCGGACTACCGGGTGCGCATCTTCTGCCCCGGGCGTGAACTGCCCTTCGCCGGCCACCCCACGCTGGGCACCTGCCACGCCTGGTTGCAAGCGGGCGGCACGCCCAAGGCCGACCACGTGCTGCAGGAATGTGGTGTGGGCCTGGTGAAGATCCGCCGCGACGGTGAGCGCCTGGCCTTCGCCGCGCCGCCCTTGCGCCAAAGCGGCCCGCTGCCCGAAGCCGACGTGGCGCTCATTGCCCGCGGCCTGGGCGTGGCACGCGCCGACATCGTGGCCCACGCCTGGTGCGACAACGGCCCCCAATGGCGCGGCGTGATGCTGCGCAGTGCCGAACAGGTGCTGGCGCTGACACCCGACACCCGCGTGCTGGACGGCCTGGAGGTGGGTGTGGTGGGCGCGCACAGCCCCGGCGTCGATACGCACTTCGAGGTGCGCGCCTTTTTTCCGGGCAACAACGGCATGACCGAAGACCCGGTGACGGGCAGTTTGAATGCCGCCCTGGCGCAGTGGCTCATGACCACCGGCATCGCGCCCGAGCACTACGTGGCGGCACAAGGCACGGCACTGAGCCGCGCCGGGCGGGTCCACATCGAACGCGACAGCGAAGGCACCATCTGGGTCGGCGGCCAGAGCGTAGGCTGCATCCAGGGCCAGGTGACGCTGTGAGCCGCCCCGGCGCCGCGCTCGACCACCTTGTGGTGGCCGCGTCCACGCTGGCCGAAGGCGTGGCCTGGTGCGAACAGGCACTGGGCCTTTCACCCGGACCGGGCGGCGCGCACGCGCTGTTTGGAACGCACAACCGCTTGCTGCGGCTGGACGGCCCCGCGCAGGACCCGCCCGCCTACTTGGAAATCATCGCGATCGACCCGGCCGCCACACCCGCACGCGCTGCGCCGCTCAAACGCTGGTTCGACCTCGACGAACCGGCGCTACAACACAGCCTGGAGACCAACG
Organism: uncultured Hydrogenophaga sp.; assembly: GCA_964442375.1. Lineage (GTDB taxonomy): Bacteria > Pseudomonadota > Gammaproteobacteria > Burkholderiales > Burkholderiaceae_C > Hydrogenophaga. Next base: position 14,411 of record CAYUAH010000005.1, read on the forward strand.
GCCCGCAGCTCATCCACTGGGTGGCGCGGGCGCCCAACCTGAGCGCGGCACTGGCCGCCTGGTCAGGCCTGGGGCTGGACCGTGGCCCCGCCATCGCCGCGTCGCGCCCCACACCCTCCGGGTTGTTGCAATGGCGGCTGAGCGTGCGCGACGACGGCCAGCGCCTGCTCGACGGCTGCCTGCCCACACTGATCGAATGGGGCGAACAACACCCCGCGCGCACCCTGCCCGCCAGCGGCCTGCACCTGGCCCATTTGCGGCTGCGCCACCCGCAGGCCGATCTGCTGACAGGCGCGCTGGCCGCCATCGGGTTGGGCACCGTCACCGTGGAGGCCGGCCCGCCCCGGCTGTCTGCCGCACTCCACACGCCCGCAGGCCCACGCCACTTGAACACCCCGGACTGACCCCATGCTGCCCACCCTGCCCGAGATCGAAGCCGCCGCCGAGGTGGTCTACCGCGCCTTCGCGCCCACGCCGCAATACCGCTGGGCCACACTGAGCCACCGGCTGGGCACCGACTGCTGGGTCAAGCACGAAAACCACACGCCCGTGGGCGCCTTCAAGATACGCGGCGGCCTCACCTACTTCGACGCCCTGAAGCGCAACGCTCAGATGCCACCCGCCGTGATCAGTGCCACCCGGGGCAACCACGGCCAGAGCGTGGCCTGGGCGGCACGGGCCCATGGCGTGCCCTGCACCATCGTCGTTCCCCACGGCAACTCGGCCGAAAAAAATGCCGCCATGCGCAGCCTGGGCGCCTCCTTGATCGAACACGGCGACGACTTCCAGGCCAGCCGCGAACACGCCATCGCGCTGGCAACCCAGACCGGCGCCCTGATGGTGCCCAGCTTCCACGCCCACCTGCTGAGCGGCGTGTCCACCTACTGGTGGGAGTTTTTGCGCGCTGTGCCCGCGCTGGACGTGGTCTACGTGCCCATCGGCCTGGGCTCGGGCGTGTGTTCGGCCATCGCCGCCAAGCTGGCGTTGCGCCACCGCGCGCGGGTGGTGGGCGTGGTCAGCAGCGGCGCCACCACCTACGCCGATTCGCTCTCGGCCGGCCACGTGGTGCCCGCCCCGGTGACCACCCAGCTGGCCGACGGCATGGCGGTGCGCGTGGCCGATGCCGACGCCCTGGCCATCCTGCAACAGCACCTGGACCACGTGGTGGTGGTCAGCGACGCCGAGGTGGCGCAGGCCATGTGCGATCTGTTTGTAGACACCCACAACGTTGCAGAGGGCGCGGGCGCGGCCGCCTTCGCCGCTGCATGGCAGGAGCGCAACAGCCTGCGTGGCCAGCAGGTGGGTGTGACCTTGTGTGGCGGCAATGTGGACGCCGACGTCTTTGCCCGCGTGCTGACCGGCGCAGCCACCTGAGCGACAGCCCCCACTGGAGCAGCGACCCGCCTTTGACCACAATCACCGCCATGGGACAGCTCTACCTTGTGCGCCACGGCCAGGCCTCGTTTGGCGCCGACGACTACGACCAGCTCAGCGAACTCGGCCAGCGCCAGAGCCGGCGCCTGGGCGAATACTTCCGCGCCAAGGGCCTGGTGTTCGACGCGGTGCTCATGGGCAGCCTCAAGCGCCACGCACAAACCTGGCAAGGCATATGCGACGGCCTGGGCGGCACACCTCAGCCGCTGGTGTGGCCCGGCCTCAACGAATACGACAGCGAAGCGGTGATCCGAGCCGTGCATCCCGCGCCACTGGACAAGCCCGACACGCCCGAAAAATACAAGCAACACTTCCGTTTGCTGCGCGACGGCCTGGCGCAGTGGATGGCCGGCACCGTGACGCCGCGAGGCATGCCCAGCTACCTTGAATTTATGGCTGGCATCACCAACGCGCTGGACCACGTGAAACGCGAGCATGGGGGCCAGAACGTGCTGCTGGTGTCCAGCGGTGGCCCCATCAGCACGGCGGTGGGCCACGTGCTGGGCGCGCCACCCGAGTCCACCATCGAGCTCAACATGCGCATACGCAACAGCGCCGTCACCGAGTTCGCCTTCAACCCAAAGCGCCACGCGCTGCTGACCTACAACACGCTGCCGCACCTGGATGGCGCCGAGCACGCGGGCTGGATCACCTACGCCTGATCGGGTTGATCGCGCAGCGTGGACAGCGGCAGGCGCGAGATCTCCTGCAGCATCAGCGCGAGTTGCTGCGCAGCCGCCTCAACCAGCGCCTGACCCTTTTCAGCCGTGGCCGCCAGCGCATTGCCAGCCGCGCCCGATGCGTTGTAATCCTGCATCTGCCAGCCCAGCTTGGCGCTGCGCCCGTTGCCCAGGATGGTGTACGACGCCACCCGCGCCTGTGAAGCGGACACGAAGTTCGCCGCCTGCGCCATGACCACACCCTGAGGCTGCAGCGCCAGCATCATTGAGGTCTCCATGTCGCCCGCATGCACACCGAATCGGTGCTCCTCGTGCGGAAACAGGCCGTTGACCGCATCACCCAAGGGCAGGTTGTACCAGCTGCTGCTGTAGACGATGAGGTCGTGCTCGGCGCGCAGCTCGCGCGCCACGATGTCCATGGCCCCCACATGCCCGCCATGGGCGTTGAACAAAAGCAGCTTGCGCACGCCTGCGCGCGCCACACAGGCGCCAATCTCGCGCCACATGGCGATCAGGGTCTGGGACGACAGCGTCAGCGTGCCCGGGAAGCGCGCATGCTCCGGGCTCAGGCCCACCGCCTGGGTGGGCAGTACCAGCACAGGCAAATCGGGCGGCAGCAGCGGCAGAGCGGCACGCACGACGCCATCGACCAGCACCGTGTCCACGCCCGTGGGCAGGTGGGGGCCGTGTTGTTCGGTCGCGCCCAGCGGCAGCAAGGCCACCACCTCGCCCACGTCGGGCGCGGTGGCCAGGCGCGCGAAGTCGCGTGTGCCAAGTTCGGACCAGTAGCGTGATGGCAGTTGCATGTTGAAAACAAGAAGGCCGAAGCGCCACGCGCTCCGGCCTCCAGTGTATGCCCGCCTGCGGGGATCAGCGCTCGCGCAGCGCCTCCTTGGCGCGGTTCAGCGGCTTGACCAGGTACGACCACACCGTCTTGTTGCCGGTATGGATGTCCGCCGTGGCCACCATGCCCGGCGCAATGGGGAAGCGCCGGCCTTCCGCATTTTTCAGAAAATCGTTGGTGGTGCGCACAAACACGCGGTAGTAGAACTGGTCGCGCCGCACCTCGTCCTGGATGGTGTCGGGTGAGATGTTGACCACACGCCCTTCCAGCCCGCCGTAGATGGCGTAGTCGTAAGCCGACACCTTGACCACCGCACGTTGACCGGGGTAAATGAAGGCCACGTCGCGTGGGGAGATGCGCGCCTCCACCAGCAACTGGTCGTCCACCGGCACAAGCTCCATCAGCTTGCCGTTGGGTGGAATGACGCCACCCACGGTGCTCACCTCGATGTTCTTGACGATGCCCTTGACGGGCGACAACACCACCGTGCGGCTCAGCGCATCGGCACGGCCCCGGGTCACGGAGGACTGGGTTTCGATCTCCGCGTTGACCCGCGCCAGTTCCTCGCGCACCTTCACCAGGTGCTGGCTTCTGGTGTCGGCGATCTTGGTGCGCAAGTCGCTCACCTGGCGGCGCAGGCGCAGCACTTCCACGTCGCTCGCCGCCCCTTGCGCCACCAGCGATTCGGTCAGCTTGAGTTCGCGCTCGATCAGCCCCAGGGTCTCTTGCAAGCCCTGTATCGACTCGCGCAAGCTGCTCTGGCGCGAAACGTACAAGGCGGTTTCGGCACGCACCAGGTCGGCATCGGCCGCCACCGACTCGGGGAACACCAGGGCACTGCCGCTGGCTTCGGCCTGCAGACGTGCGGCCGAGGCGCGCGCTGCCTGCAGCCGGGCCGCACTCTCGCCCACGGTGCTCTCGATGCGCGTCTTGTCCAGCCGGGCCAGCACCTGGCCCACACGCACCTCGTCGCCTTCGCGCACCAGCAACTCCGACAGGATGCCACCCTCCAGCGACTGCACCACCTGCTCCTTGCTCGATGGCACCACCTTGCCGCCACCCACCGTCACCTCGTCCAAGCGGCCGAAATAGGCCCACGCGCCCAACGCCGCACACAGCAGCACGGTCAGCCACACCACCACCGAGGTGCGTGGAAACACGCTCTCGCCGGGCGAGGCCAATCTGGCCAAACGCCGGCGCCCCTGGCTGGGCAGTTTGAGGTTCCGTTTCATGACGCAGCTCCTTCCTCGCCTGTGGCGTGGGTATGCAGCTTGGCCACGACGGCCTTGCCCCGACCGGGATTGGCCATGCGGGCCGCGATGTGCCCGGCGTGGCTGCCCATGGCCGGGGCAACGGCGTGGCGTTCCACGGGCGGTGGGCGCACCGCGGGGCCCGCTGCGGCCAACAATTGCTCGCGCGGACCATCGGCCACCACACGCCCGCCCTCCAGCACGATGACGCGGTCCACCCACTGCAGCACCGCAGGCCGGTGCGTGGCCACCACGAGGGTGCGGTGGCGCAGCCAGGGCGTGAGCTGCTGGATCAACTGCCGTTCGCTGGCTTCATCCAGCCAGGCGGTGGGCTCGTCGAGCAGCAGCACCTTGGGTTCACGGATCAGGGTACGCGCCAGCAACAGCGTCTGACGCTGCCCGCCGGAGAGACCTTTGCCGCCCTCCATGATGGGGTGGTCCAGCCCGCGCTGCAGGCTCTGCACCAGGGCCCCGGCACCACTGAGGCTCAACGCGCGAAGCAATTCGTCCTCCTTGGCGTGGGGCATGCCCATGGTGATGTTGTCGCGCACGGTGCCAAAGAAGAGGCTGGCGTTCTGGTTCAAGAGGGCCACGTCGCGGCGCACGTCGGAGGGATCGAGCAAGGACATCTTGAAGCCGTCGAGCTGCACATCGCCCTGCTGCGGCGACTGCATGCCGGCGAGCAGCTGCAGCAGCGTGGATTTGCCCGCCCCGTTGCGTCCGAGAATGGCCACCTTCTCGCCCTGGCGGATGTGCAGCTGCTCGATGTTGACCACGGGACTCGGGTCGTCCTTGTTGTAGCGGAACACCGCGCTGCGGATGTTGTAGTCGCCATGCAGCAGGGAGCGGCTGACCTGCTGGCTGCGCGGCGGCTGATCCACCGGGCGCTGCATCAGCGTGTCCAGCCCATTGAGCGCCACCTTGGCCTGCTGCCAGCGCGTCATGACCACCGCCAGCTGCGACAGCGGCGCGATCATGCGCGAGGACATGATGGAGCAGGCGATCAGCACGCCGGTGGTGAGCTCGCCCGCGATCACCTGGTAGGCACCGACCAGCACCACGCCAGCGTACACCAGGGTCTGCACCTCCTGCGTCCAGCCCATCAGCATGCCGGTGAGCAGTCGCTGGCGGGTGCCGATGTTGGCCGACACGTCGTTGGCGTGGTTCCACTGACCCTGAAAACGCGGCTCGGCGCGCAGCAGCTTGATGTCGTCCAGGCCCTGGATGGCCTCCACCAGCATGGCGCTGCGCAGGGAGGTCTCGCGCATGCCTTCCTGCGCCATGCGGGCCAGCGGACGCTGCGCCAGCAGGCCCGGTATCACGAGCAGCGGAATGGCGGCCAGCGGCACCCACACCAGCGAGCCGCCCATCAGCCACATGACAAGGGCGAACAGCAGAAAAAACGGCATGTCCAACGCCGCCGCCACGGTGGTGGAGGTGATCAGCTCGCGCACCTGTTCCAGCTCACGGATCTGCGAGATGAAGCTGCCGGTGGACTGGGGCCGGGCGTCGTTGCGCACGCGCAGCGCGTGACCGAACACGCGGTCGGAAATGCGCAGGTCGGCGCGTTTGCCCAGGATGTCGGTGATGTGGGTGCGCGCCAGCCGCATCAGGAAGGCAAAGGTCAGCGCAATGCACAGGCCACCGAAAAGCACCCACAGCGTGTGTTCGGACTGTGCCGGAATGACCCGGTCATAGACCTGCATGCTGAACAGCATGGAGCCCAGGGCCAGCAAGTTGGCCACCAGCGACGCCACCACCACGTCGATGTAGCGCGGCCAGTCGCGCAGCGCCATGCGCCAGAACCAGTTGGCCTGGTAGGGTTTGATGTAGTCGTCCACCCGCGCATCGGCCACCGAGACCAGCGGCTTGACGAACAGCACCCGCTTGATGCGCGGAATCAGTTCATCGATGCTCAGCGTGGTCGCCAGCCCCTGGTCGCCGCTGAGCCGCGCCGTCACCTGGCCCGCCTCGCCCATGCGCTCAATCACCGCCACCTGCCCCGCGCCCAGATCGGCCACCAGCGGCAGGCGCCAGGGGTCCAGCAGGTTGGGCTTGAAGCGGGCGAACGCCACGGCCAGGCCCAGCTGGCGGCCCATGTGGTCCACCAGGATGTCCAGCGGAACGTCGTGGGCCAGCCACTCCATCTCCACCCGCACGCGCTCAGGCGAGCTTTCCACACTGTAGTGCCGGGCCACCGTGAGCAAGGCCTCCAGCCAGGCACCGGCCGAATGGCCATTGGCGGCATCGGCCGCCGCCTTGCGCTCGACCGCATCACCCGTCACGCCGGCGTCGGCCACAACCGAAGAATTCTGCGTCATGGCGACACCTCCAGACCGTGAAACTGCGAATGGTCCAGGCCATAGACCGCACGGGCCTGGCCACTGGCCTCGATGAAGTGGACCTGGGCGGCCCAGCCGTCGTGCCGGTTCTGCACCACGTCAAATGCCGCCTGCGCGATTTCCTGCTCGGCATTGAGCAGGTCCAACGCGCTGCGGGTGCCCAGCGACAGGTACTGCTCGCGGTAGAGCACGCGGGTGTCGGTGATGCTGCGCTGGCGCGCGCTCAGCGGCTCCTGCAGACCCGTCAGCCCGGCAATCTGCTCCTTCAGGTTGCCCATGCGGTCCTGGACCTCGGTGCGCGCCACGTCCACCCGGGCTTGCGCGGCCGCCACGCCCAACAACGCCGCTTCCTCCTGCGCCTGCAGCGCCCCACCCTGGTACAGGCCACTGTTGAGCTTGAAGAAGACGCCATGATCGGTGCTGCGCCCGTTGCTGGCGCCACTGCCCAGTCGGCTCAGCGAGGCCTCCAGCGACAGCGTGGGCAAACGCGCTGCACGGGTGCCCGCCAGGCGCGCCTCCAGTGCCTGACGCTCGGCTTCGGCCACCAGCACCGATGGCCACAGCAGGCGCTCGGCCGGCACGTTCAGCGCCGCCTCCAGGCGCTCGGCAGGCATGCGCGCGGCACGCGGTGGCACCTCGGCACCCAGCAGCGTTTTCAAACGCGAGCGCCATTGGCGCGTCTGTGTCTGCAGTTGCTGCGCATACACCTGCGCCGCCTCCACCCGCGCCCGCGCCTGCACCGGGTCCACCCGGGTGCTGGCGCCCAAGCGGGCCCGCAAGTCGGTCACGCGCGCCACATCGCGCAAGGCGGCCAGTTGATCGTCCGCAATGGCCGCCAGGGCCTGGTAGCGGCTGAGCTCCACAAAGGCCAGCGCCGTCTGCGTGGCCACGGTGTCGATCTGGCGCAACACCTCGGCCTGAGCGCGGCGCACGCCGGCCTCGGCCTCGCTGACCTGGCTGCCCACCTTGCCAAAGTCGTACAACATCTGGCTGGCCGCCAGTGTGAAGCTGGTGCCACGCGCCGTGGCCGACTGCCGGCCAGTGTTCACGCCAGCCGAAAGGGCGGGCATGTAGCCGGCACGCATCTGCTCGACCACGCTGCCCTGCTGCCTGAGCTGGGCCACGGCCGCCGCCACCGCAGGCTGCCAGCCCACCGCCGCCTGCACCGCCTGCACAAGTTCAAGCTCGTTGCCCGACAGGGCAAGCCGCGGGTTGCTGCGGGTGTCTGCACCGCTGGCCGTGCCCAGCGCACGCGCCACCCCGGCCGCGCCCAAGGGGTCGGCCGCGCGCACCGCAGGGGGCTCGAGGAGCCCCATCACACCATGGGAATTGTTCCAGGCCGGGACGGACTGCGCCGCAGCACCTGTGACGACCACCAGCTGCGCACACAGCAGCAGCGGCCGCAACCCTGCAAAGGGTTTGCATTGCTTCATTTTTTCTACTCCCTGCACGCCCTGTTGAGCGTTTTGTTTTTGCCGCTGACGCCCTTGTTGTGAACCGGAAAACCGTCAAAACATTTGGCGCCGCGTTTTTACATTGTAGGGAGACATGGGCCAGCCGCGCAAGCACCCTGCCCGAAACATTTCCACCGCGCAGGCGGCTGGGACTGGCGTCGGCACAACGCATTCTCTCTGCACTTTTTTCATTTTAATCAGCACATAAACATCACATATCGCTTTTTAAGGTTGTAAAAGTTTGACATTTATGCTTATTTGTCAATATTGATTGAACATTTGGTTGACATTTATCACGGGGCACTTTTACACTGACCTGCGCTGTCGGGTGCCGCCACACGCTGCGACACCCGCCTCACCTTCTGGACATGACCACACCGCCGCACCCCAGTCGCAACCGGCCCACGGCCGCAACCGCTGCCACCCAGCGCCGCGACTGCCTGCGGTGGCTGGGCGCGTTCGCCCTGCCCGCCACCGGACTCGGCGGCTGCGTCGCGCCGCAACCTCCGCTGCGGGTGGGCAGCATCGTTTTTCCCGGCTACGAAATGGTGTTTCTGGCCCGCGATCTGGGCCTGCTGGACGAACAGCGGGTGCGCCTGATCGAGATGCCGTCGAATACCGACACCCTGCGCGCGTTGGCGTCTGGGCAGCTCGAAGCGGCCAACCTGACGCTGGACGAATGCATTTCCGCCCGCGCCGAAGGGCTGGACCTGCGGGTGCTCGCGGTGCTCGACATCTCGGCCGGGGCCGACGCGGTCTACAGCCGCCGGCCCATGACCCTGTCCCAGCTGGCCGGCAAACGCATCGCGGTGGAAGACAGTGCCGTGGGCGCCACCGTGCTGGGCGCACTGCTGGACGCGGCCCAGCTCAAGCCCGATCAGATCGTCAAAGTGCCCACCGTGCTGCCCAGCACCGGTCGGGACTTTGTCGGCGGGCGCGCCGACGTGGTGATCACCGCCGAGCCCTGGGCTTCGCAGATCGAAGCAGCGGGCGGCCACCGCCTGTTCGACAGCACGCTCATGCCCGGGCGCATCGTCGATGTCATGGTGGCCCACGCCCAGGCCGTGCGCGAGCAGCCGCTGGCCACCCAACACCTGGTGCGGGCCCACTTCAGCGGCCTGGCCCACTGGCGCAAGCAGCCCGACGACGCCGCACGGCGCCTGGCACCCCGCCTTGAACTGGCGCCAGAACAGGTGCCTGGCGCCTTTCGTGGCCTGGACCTGCCGGACCGACAGGGCAACCTCGAACTGCTGCGCGATGGTGGCCGGATCGACGCCACCGCGCGGCTGCTGCAACGTGACATGTTGCGCCAGGGCCTGATGCTGCAGAGCCACTCACTGAGCGAAATCAGCGACACCACCGCACTGCAGGCGGCCGGGAGCGCGCCATGAACGGTCTGTTCTCGCTGCGCGTGACGCTGCCTGCAGGCATGGCGGTGGTGCTGATCGCGCTGCTGGGGCTGTTCAACCTGAACGCCTACCAGAGCGCCCACGACAACCTGCTGCACGTGGCCCGCGCCGACGCCCTGCGCCAGACCGAGGCGCTGGCGCGTCTGGCCCAGAGCGAAGCACACGGGCCGGGCACGCGCGCGGCCACCGAGGTGGCCATTGCCACCACCGACCACCGCACCCGCAGGTTGGTGCTGATCGATCCCAGCGGCCGCATCGAGCTGGCCCACCGCCTGACCTGGGTCGGCCACCTGGCCAGCGAGCTCATGCCGGATTTTTCGCCGGAACGCTTTGCACACGTCCAGCGCAGCAGCCTGCCGGACCTGCGCTTCGACCCCGCCAGCCACCACCTGTCGGTGTTGCAGTCCCATCTCGACCCCGGCCAGGACGGCAGGCTGCGCAACCTCACCCGTGGCGCCGTGCTGCTGGTCTACGACCTGGGTTTCGACCTGCGACTGCTGCGTCACCAGGCCCTGCAGCGCCTGGCCCTGCAAAGCGGCGGTGTGCTGCTGCTGATGCTGCTGCTGGGTGCGGTGCTGCGCTGGCGCGTGACCCAGCCCCTGCAGCGGCTGGAGCAGGCGGCACGGGAACTGACCGGCTCACAGGCCCCGGCGATGGTGCAGGAAGACGGCCCCAGCGAGGTGCGCCAGCTCGCACGCAGCTTCAACAACATGTCCAGCCGCATCCAGGCGGCGCAGAACGCGCTGGAAAACAGCCGCGCCCACCTGGCCAGCATCATCGATTCGGCCATGGACGCCATCATCACAGTCGATGGCGACCTGCGCATCCGCGTCTTCAACCCCGCCGCTGCCCGCATGTTCGGCTGCGCCGAGAGCGAAGCCATCGGCCAGCCTCTGGACCGCTTCATCCCCACAGACTTTCGCGCCAGACACGGCGCCCAGATGCGTCACTTTGCCGAACGCGGCGGCCAGCACCGTCGCATGATGCGCAACGCGGTGGTGCAGGCGCTGCGCCGCAACGGCGATGTGTTCCCGGCCGAGGTCTCCATCTCGCACGAAACCCACCACGGCGAACACCTCTACCTCGCCATCGTGCGCGACGTGACCGACCGGCAACAAGCTGAAGCCGAAATCCAGGCCCTCAACGCCACGCTCGAAAGCCGGGTGGCGCAGCGCACCGCAGCCTTGGCCGAGGCCAACTCACGCCTGCTGGAGCAAGAGATCGAACTGCGCGAAGCCAAGACGGCGGCCGAACAGAGCACCCGTTTGAAATCGGACTTCCTGGCCAACATGAGCCACGAGATCCGCACGCCACTGAACTCCGTCATCGGCCTGTCGCACCTGGCCCTCAAACACGCCACCGAGGCACGCCAGCGGGACTACCTGGAGAAGATCGAACGCTCGGGGCAGCACCTGCTGGGCCTGATCAACGACATCCTGGATTTCTCCAAGATCGAGGCCAACAAACTGCAGGTCGAGCACGCGCCCTTCGAACTCAGCCAGGTGCTCGACGGCTTTGCCCACCTGCTCACCGAACGCGCCAGCAGCAAGGGGCTGGAGCTGGTTTTCAACGTCGCGCGCGACGTGCCCGACCACCTCACGGGCGACCCCCTGCGCCTGAACCAGATGCTGATCAACTACGGCAACAACGCCGTGAAGTTCACCGACCGTGGCGAGATCGAATTGCGCGTGCGACCGCTGGAGCAGGACGAACACGGTGTGTTGCTGCGCTTCGAGGTGCGCGACACCGGCATCGGCATCGCACCGGAACAGCAGGCCCACCTGTTCCAGAGTTTCCACCAGGCCGACAGCTCCACCAGCCGCAAATACGGTGGCACCGGTCTGGGCCTGGCCATCGTTCAGCGCCTGGCGCAGCTGATGGGCGGCGAGGTCGGCGTCAGCAGCGAACCCGGTCAGGGCTCGACCTTCTGGTTCAGCGCCCGGTTCGGCAAGCGCAGCACCGGCGTCAGCGGCACACTCACGCGGCCCCAGCTGGCCGGTCGCCGGGTGCTGGTGGTGGACGACAACCAGAGCGCCATCGAATCGCTGGAGGAGCAACTCGAGACCATGGCCTTTGCCCACCAGAGCTGCCGGCACGGCGAAGCCGCCCTGGCGGCGGTGACGCAGGCCGACGCAGACGGAAAAGCCTTCGAGGTGGTGCTGCTGGACTGGCAAATGCCGGGCATGGATGGCCTGGAACTGGCCCGACGCCTGGGCAGGCTGCCGCTTCGTCAGCCGCCCCGGCTGGTGCTGGTGACAGCCTATGGCCGCGAAGACGTGATCGAAGACGCCACCGCCCACGGCATCGCGGCCGTGCTGGCCAAACCGGTCAACCCGTCGGCCCTGCTCGACACTTTGCTGGGCGTGCTCCAGAGCGACCCCGGCGCGCGCGTGGCGGCCGCGCCGGCTGCGCCGCAGAACAGCCCGCTGGCCCGCCTGCATGGCGCCCGCGTGCTGCTGGTGGAGGACAACGAGATCAACCAGCAGGTGGCCAGCGAGTTGCTGCGCGATCACGGGCTGAACGTGGACATCGCCGGCAATGGCCAGGTGGCACTGGACCGGCTGACCGCGTCCAGCTACGACCTGGTGCTCATGGACATGCAGATGCCGGTGATGGACGGCCTGACCGCCACGCGCCGGATCCGTGAGCAGGCGCAATGGGCAGCGCTGCCCATCGTCGCCATGACGGCCAACGCCATGGCCGAGGACCGCCAGCGTTGCCTCGATGCCGGCATGAACGATTTTGTGGCCAAACCCATCGAGCCCGACCGCTTGCTCAAGGTGGTGCAGCACTGGCTGGCCGACCACGTGGCGCAAGGGCCGCTGCCGGGCCCGCGCCGCAATGCGCCTGCGCCCGTGGAGGCCGACGCCGCGCTGGCACAGCTGGCCCAGGTGCAGGGTCTGGACGTGGCCTTGGGCTTGCGCCGCAGCGGCGGCAAGGCGGGGCTCTACCTGTCGCTGCTGACGCAGTTTGCGCGCAGCCATCTGCACAGCGCCGAACAGTTGCGCGAGCACCTGAAACAAGGCCACGCCGAAGCAGCCCGCCAGATGGTGCATGCGCTCAAGGGCGTGGCCGGCAACCTGGGAGCCACCGGCGTACAGGACAGCGCCACCCGGCTGGACCAGGCCCTGCGTGCCGGCGACGGCAGCGCCCTGGATACGCTGACCGACGCCGTGCAACACGATCTGAGCGCGCTGCTGGCCGGCCTGGCCCAGCTGCCCGTGGCGCCCACCGATGCCGTCGACCGCCTGGACACGGACGGCACCCGCGCGCTGCTCCTGCAGCTCGACGCCGAGCTCGATCAGGGCGATGCCGACGCGTTGCAAACCGTGGCCCGCCACGCCACCGCACTGCGCGCTGCGCTGGGCGAACACTTCATCCCCTTCGAGCGCCACCTGCGCGGCTTCGCCTTCGACGAAGCCCTGGCGCTGCTGCGCCAACACACGTCCACCTCAAGCTCCCACACCGCGCCATGAACAGCCCACAAGCAACCATCCTGGTGGTGGACGACACACCCGAAAACCTCGAACTGATGTCGGGCCTGCTAAAGGACCTGTACCGGGTGCGCGTGGCCAACAACGGCGAACGCGCCCTGCGCCTGGCCGCCGCCGATCCGGCGCCCGACCTGGTGCTGCTCGATGTGATGATGCCCGGCATCGACGGTTACGAGGTCTGCCGCCGTCTCAAGGCCGACCCAGCCACCGCCGGCACACCGGTGATCTTTCTGACCGCCAAGGCCGAGATTGAAGACGAGCGCCAGGGCCTGGCGCTGGGCGCGGTGGACTACATCACCAAACCCATCAGCCCGCCCATCGTGCTGGCGCGCATCAAGACGCACCTGGAACTCAAGGCGGCGGCCGACCGGCTGCGCAACCAGAACACGCGGCTCGAAGCGGAGGTGCAGCGCCGCACCCACATCATCTCGGCCATTCAGGACGTGACCGTGTTTGCCATGGCCTCGCTGGCGGAAACCCGCGACAACGAAACCGGCAACCACCTGCGCCGCACCCAGCACTACGTCAAGTGCCTGGCCCAGGCGCTGCAGAACCATCCGCGTTTTGCCCAGGTGCTGACGCACGAAAACATCGAGCTGCTGTTCAAGTCGGCGCCGCTGCACGACATCGGCAAAGTCGGCATCCCCGACCACATCCTGCTCAAGCCGGGCAAGCTCGCGCCCGAAGAGTTCGAGGTCATGAAAACCCACACCACGCTGGGCTTTGAAGCCCTGGTGCGGGCCGAGGAAGCGCTGGGTGAGCGGCTGGATTTCCTGGCGTTTGCCAAGCAGATCGCGCTGTCGCACCAGGAGAAGTGGGACGGCAGCGGCTACCCGCACGGCCTGGCCGGCAACGACATCCCTGTCGCCGCGCGCCTGATGGCGCTGGCCGACGTCTATGACGCGTTGATCAGCCAGCGCGTCTACAAGCCCCCGTTCGACCACCTGGACGCTGTGCGCATCATCGGCAACGGGCGCGGCACCCACTTCGACCCCGACATGGTGGACGCTTTTCTGCAGGTGCAGGACGACTTCCACGCCATCGCCCGGCGCTACGAAGACTCCGAAGCCGAGGTCATGGCCAAGGGCTTGCCAGCGGCCTGATCGCCCAGGCGGCCGGCGCGGCGTGCCTGCGCCACCACGGCGTCGATCTGCGCTCGCAGCCAACGGTGGGCCGGGTCCTCGCTGTAGCGCTGGTGCCAGATCAAATACATGGGCATGGTCGGGCAGGCCACTGGCGGTTTGGCGTGGGCCAGGCCGGCCAAGGTGTTGAGCGCGAGCAGGCCCGGCGCCGTGGCCAGCAAGGGCGTGCCCTGTATGAAAGCCGGCAGGGCGCTGAAGCCCGGCACCATGACCACAAACCGACGCGACACGCCCTGTGCCGCCAGGTGCTGGTCAAGGTCGAGGCTGCGCCGGGGCTCGTACACCACGGTGGCATGATCGGCCGCCAGGTAGTCGGCGCGCTGGCGCGGCGCGGCGCGCACGGCGGGATCGTAGAACACGCGGTAACGGTCCTCGAACAGGCGCTTTTGCACGATGTCGCTGCCATCCGGCGGACGCGGACTGATGACCAGCTGGCATTCGTCCGCACGCAGCATGTCCAGCCGGGGCACGGCCGACGGCACCACCCGCAACGCCACCTGCGGGGCCTGCTGTCGCAGGCGCAAGGCCAGCGCCGGCAGCAGCAGGTCGCGCTGGAAGTCGTTGGCGGCGATGGTCAGCGTGGTGCGCCACTGCGCCGGGTCGAACGCACCGCACTGGGCGAACCGACGCAGCTCGTACAACAGCTCGCGCGCACGCGGTGCCAGGGCCTCAGCACGCGCGGTGGCCACGATGCCCCGCCCCGATTTCACGAACAAGGGGTCGCCGGTGAGGGCACGCAGCCTGTCCAGCAGGTGGCTCACCGCCGACTGCGTCACCCCCAGGCGCTGCGCTGCCCCGGTGATGGAGCCCGCCTCCACCACCGTCACCAGCAGTTGCAGCATTCTTTCGTCCCAGCCCAATACATCAGTTTTACTCATGCTTCATATGATGACGCATGGCTTTATTTGTGACAACAGGATGGCCATACTGCCCAGCGTTCCAGGAGATACCTATGACCCCCAGCAAGCACCCCATTCCCGGCACCACGCCTTTCGACGGCGAACAGGCACGCAAGGGCTACGCCCTCAACAAGATGTGTTTCTCCTTCAATGACGCCGCCAACCGCGAGGCCTTTCTGACCGACGAAGAAGGCTACATGCGTCGCTATGGCCTGACGGAAGAACAGGCCGCCGCCATCCGCTCGCGCCAGGTGCTGCAGCTCATCGCCGCCGGGGGCAACGCCTACTACCTGGCCAAGTTCGCCGGCATCTTCAAGCTCGACATGCAAGACATCGGCGCCCAGCAGACCGGCCTGACGAAGGCCGAGTTCCAGGCCAAGCTCAACGCGGCCGCCTTCCAATAAATTCCAGGACTTCACCATGGCACAACTCATAGGCGGCCTCGCCACCTCGCACATCCCCGCCATCGGCAACGCCATCGCGCGCGGCAAGCAGCAGGAGCCCTACTGGAAGCCCTTCTTCGACGGCTACCCGCCGGTGCGCCAGTGGCTGGGCGAGCAGCGTCCGGACGTGGTGGTGGTGTTCTACAACGACCACGGCCTGAACTTCTTCCTCGACAAAATGCCCACCTTCGCCGTCGGCGCGGCGGCCCAGTACCACAACGCCGACGAAGGCTGGGGCATCCCCACCACCGAGCCCCTCAACGGCGAGCTGGACCTGTCGTGGCACCTCATCAACAGCTTGGTGGAAAAAGAATTCGACATCACCACCTGCCAGGAGATGCTGGTGGACCACGCCTGCACGCTGCCGCTCAAGCTGTTCTGGCCCGGCGACTGCCCGGTCGCCATCGTGCCCGTGGCCATCAACACGGTGCAGTTCCCCCTGCCCTCGGCCAAGCGGGTGTACGCGCTGGGCGAAGCGGTGGGCCAGGCGATACGTGGCTGGGACAGCCCCAAGAAGGTCGCGGTCATCGCCTCTGGCGGCCTGTCGCACCAGCTCGACGGCGAACGCGCCGGCTTCATCAACAAGGCCTTCGACCTGCAGTTCATGGACAGCCTGGTGACTGACCCGGCTTGGGCCACCCAGTTCAACAGCCTGGAGCTGGTGGAAAAAACCGGCAGCCAGGGCGTGGAGCTGCTGATGTGGCTGGCCATGCGCGCCGCGCTGGGCACCGCCCCCACCCAGACGGTGCGCGAGGTGCATCGCAACTACCACATCCCCATCTCCAACACCGCCACCGGGCTGATGGCACTGGCCTGCGCCTGAACAGCGCCGAGGGTCAGCGTCGCGCGACCTGTACCGCGCCGCGCTGGTCCAGGCGGAAGGCCTCCACCAACGCGGCCAGCTGGTTGGCCTGCTCGCTCATGCTCGATGCGGCCGCCGCGCTCTGCTCCACCAGCGCAGCGTTCTGCTGGGTCATCTGATCGAGGTTGGCCACCGCTGCATTGATCTGGTTCACGCCCTCGGCCTGCTCGGCAGACGAGCCGGCGATTCCACCGATGATGTCGCGCACCCGCTTCACGTTGTCGACGATCTCGCCCATGGCCGCGCCCGCCTGGATCACCAGGGCGTGACCGGCGTCCACCCGCTGCACGCTGTTGCCAATCAGTTCCTTGATTTCGCGCGCAGCCTGCGCGCTGCGCTGCGCCAGCGTGCGCACCTCGCCGGCCACCACCGCAAAACCTCTCCCCTGCTCGCCCGCACGGGCGGCTTCCACCGCCGCGTTCAGCGCCAGAATGTTGGTCTGAAACGAAATGCCGTCGATGACGCCGATGATGTCGGCGATGCGACGCGAGGCGTCGTTGATGTCCTGCATGGTCTGAACCACCTGTCCCACCACCGCGCCGCCCTGCTCGGCGCTTTCGCCCGCCACCTGGGCCAGCCGGTTGGCAGTGCCGGCCGCTTCGGCCGCCTGCCGCACCGTGCCCGACATTTCCTGCATGCTGGCTGCGGTTTGTTCCAGGTTGCTGGCGGTCTGCTCGGTGCGCGCGCTCAGATCGTGGTTGCCCTGGGCGATTTCATGGCTGGACTGGGTGATGGCCACCGCACGCTCGCGCACGCCGCCAATGGTCTGCTTCAGCTGCACGATGGTCTGGTTGAGCGCCTCCCCCACGCTGGGCGCTTCACCAGGGCGGGCCGGCTGGGCCTGGACCGACACCGTGAGATCGCCCGCCGCCAGGCTGGCCATGGCCGCGCGCAATTCGGCGGGTTCGGTGCCCAGTTCCCGGCGCACCGTTCGCAACAGCGACAGGGTGAACAGCACCGAGCACACCAGGGCCAACAGCGCCAGCCCCGCCGACACCACCTGTAGCCGCGCGACCGCCGCACGCCCCGCCTCGAACGCGGCCTGCGTGAGCTTGTTGTGGTTGTCGATCTGACTCAGCAAGGCGCCGCGCAAATCGCGCCAGGCGGGTGTTTCGGCCGTGACCAGCAGGCGACTGGCGGCAGAGGGGTCCGTCTTGACCAAGGCCAGCACCGCCTGCTGCTGCGCCGCGAGCTTGTCGCGCATGCCGCCCAGGCCACGGGTGGCGTCGGCCAGCGCGGTGCCCGCAGTCAACTGCTCCAGCTTGTCCTGGGATTTGCCAAACTGCGCCTGCGCCGTCGTGAGATTGCCGTAGGCCTGTTTGTTTTCCGGGTCGAGCACGATGTTGCGCAAGGCCTGGCCCATTTGCAGGCCCTGGGCGTACATGTCGCGCAGGGCGACCTCGATGGCCTGATCGACCTCGATGTAGCGGGTGAACTCGGACTGCGAACGCTGCATGGTCCAGCCCAGCAAAGCCAGCGCCAGCACAAAGGCCAGGGCCGGCGCGCCAACACACAACAAAAGTTTGTTTTTGAACGACATCGGCATCCTGTGAAATGTCAAATTTATGCAAATGTACACAGGCGTTGCAGCCACTGAGCGGGAATCGTGAGCGCCGACCCGGCGGCGGGGGACACAGCGTGATACAAGCCTGACACGCCAATAAATGTGCAAAATGCACATTTGCTGCTACCATCTGCCCATGCTGCACACCCCGGACCAGTCTGCCCTGCTGGAAACCTACCGCCTGCTGCTGCTGCCTCTGGCGCGGCTGGCGGTGTCACGCGGGCTGCCCTACGCGCGGCTGGACGACATGCTGCGCCAGGCCATGGTCGAGGCCGCGCGCGAGGCGCACAGCGGCCCCGCCGGCCATGGCGAGGTCAGCCGCATCAGCACCGCCACCGGGTTGAACCGCCGCGAGGTGACACGCCTGCTGCAGGCCGACACCCAGCAGGTCCGCCCCAAGCGCTGGCCGGCCGGCGAGGTGTTCACCCGCTGGCTCAGCGACCCCGACTACCGCAGCCGGGGCCGCCCGCGCGCCCTGGCACGCCAGGGCGAGGCGCCCAGCTTCGAAGCGCTGGCGCAGTCCGTCACGCGCGACATCCACCCGCGCAGCCTGCTGGAAGAGCTCACCCGCCTGGGCCTGGCGCGCTGGGACGAGGCCACCGACACGGTGGCGCTGCAGCGCGACGCCGTGGTGCCACGCAGCGATTTCGCGCGCATGTTGTCCTTTCTGGGCGACAACGTGGGCGACCACCTCAACGCTGCCGTGGACAACGTGCTGGGCGACGGCAGTGCCCACTTCGAACAGGCCATCTACGCCGACGAGCTGTCGGAAGACTCGGTGCACAAGCTGCGCGCGCTGATTGCGGCGCAATGGGCCGCGTTGTTCGACGGCCTGGTGCCGGCACTCGAAGGCCTGATCGCCGACGACAAGGCCCAGGGCCGCAGACAAGACCAGCGCACACGCATTGGTTTTTATTCCTTCACCCAGCCGATGGACAACCCGCCCTCGGCCCCCTGACCACCACCGGAGACCCACCATGTCCTTCCCAACCTTGAACCGGCGCGCCTGGCGCGCCGCCGTGGCCAGCGCCCTGCTGGCCGGCGTCACCCTCATCAGCGCCTGCGGCGGCGGCGGCTCGGTGGTGGGCGGCGTGGGCACCGGCGGCACGGGCGCCTTCTCCTCCGGCGCCATCCGTGGCCTGGGCTCCATCGTGGTCAACGGCGTGCGCTATGACGACAGCGCGGCCAGCGTGTCTGACGACGGCGGCAACAGCAGCAACACCGGCAGCCTGAAGCTGGGTGTGGTGGTTGAAGTGCAGGGCGACGACATCGTGACGCCCGCCACCGGCCTGCCCACCTCCAACGCCCGAAGCGTGGTGTTCCGCAGCGAGCTCAAAGGGCCGGTGACGGTGGTCAACGCCGCTGCCGGCACGCTCACGGTGTTGGGCCAGTCGGTGGTGACCAGCGCCAGCACGGTGTTCGACATCAACCTGCCCAACGGACTGGCCAGCGTGGCCGTGGGCCAGCTGGTGGAGGTGTATGGTTTTGTCGATGCCAACGGCGTCTACCAGGCCACGCGCATCGAGGGCGAGGACAGCACCAGCGCCTACAAGATACGCGGCAAGCTCAGCGCCTTGAACACTTCGACCAAGACCTTCCAGATCGGCGCTGCCGTGATCGACTACAGCGCGATCAACTTCAACTTCACGCTGGTCAACGGACAGACGATACGGGTCGAGCTGGCCACCACGCCCAATGGTCTGGGCCAGTGGGTGGCCACGCGCCTGAACAGCGCCACCGCCTTGGGGCAAGCCGCCAGCAGCGCGGCCACGGTGGAGCTGGAAGGCGTGGTCACCAGCGTGGCCAGTGCGCGCAGCTTCGTGGTCGATGGCATCACCGTGGACGCCAGCGGCGTGAGCAACTTCCCCGCCGGTGTGGCCGTGGGCAGCCGGGTCGAGGTCAAAGGCAAGCTGGAGAACGGCGTGCTGGTGGCCTCGCGTGTGAAGCTGGAAGACGACGATGAGCGCGAGTTCGAGATCAAGGGCAACATCGCCCTGCTGAACACCACGGCCAAGACCTTCGAGATCCGGGGCGTGCTCATCAACTACGGCGGCGCCACGTTCAAGGACGGTGTGGAAGCCAACCTCAGCGTGGACGTGCGGGTCGAGGTCAAGGGCAGCCTCGATGCCACCGGCACCGTTCTCACGGCCACCGAGGTGGAGTTCAAGGGTTTGAGTGACAACGGCAGCAACAGCAGCTACGAGGTCAAGGGCACACTCAGTGCACTGGACACCATCGCCAAGACCTTTGTGGTGCGCAACGTGACGGTGAACTACGCCACGGCCGGCTTCGAGGACGGCAGCGCCGCCGACCTGGCCAATGGCGCCGTGGTCGAGGTCAAGGGCACGGTCAGTGCCGGTGTGTTGCTGGCCACGAAGGTGGATTTCGAGGACGGCAGCGGCAGCGGCAGCAACGACGACGACAGCTACGAGATCAAGGGCACCATCGTCTCGGTGGACAGCACGGCCCAGACCTTCGTGCTGAGCAACGGCGCCGTCATCGCGTACGCCAGCGCCAGCTTCAAGGACGGCAGTGCCGCCAACCTTGTGGTGGGCGCGCAGGTGGAAGTCAAAGGCAGCGCGCCCGTGAACGGTGTGGTCATGGCCACCCGGGTGGCATTCGACGACTGAACAACAAGCGTTTCTCCAAGGGCTTGGGCCCGGCGGGCTTCACCGGCCGCCGGGCCTTTTTTCTCAGAGCGTGCGGGCCAGCGCCTGGGCGGCTTCGCGCAAACGAGGCAGTTGCTGACGGGCCTGCGCCAGGTCCATGCGTGCCGAGGGTGCCTGCAGCGCCAGCGCACAGCGCACCGGGCCGCCCGCCGCGCCCGGCACCGGCACCGCCACACACACCAGGCCGTCCACAAACTCTTCCGCGTCCACCGAATGGCCGTCGCGGCGTATGGTGTCCAGCTCCGCAAGCAACGCCTCGCGCGTGGTCAGGGTGGTGGCGGTGTGGCGCGTCAGCGCCAGGCCATCGAGCAAGGCAGCGCGCTGGCGGCTGGGCAGAAACGCCAGGAACAGCTTGCCGCTGGCCGAGCAGTGGATGGGCACCCGCGTACCGGGCCGCAGCTCCAGGCGCAGCGGAAACGCCGACTCCACGCGGTCCAGGTACACCACTTCGGCGCCGGACAGCGCGGTGAGGTTGCAGCTCTCGCCCAGGTCGGCTACGAGTTGGCGGAGCACCGCGTGGCGCACGCCATGTTGGGCACTGGCGCTGAGCGCGGCCTCGCCCAGGGCACGCAAACGCCCCGCCAAGGCGTAGCGACGGCCATCGGGTTCGCGCAACAGCCACCCGCCCGCTTCCAACTGCACCAGCATGCGATGCACGGTGGGCTTGGGCCAGCCGGTCAGCGCCACGGCCTCAGGCAAGGCCAGCGGCCGGCCATGGGCCGCCACCTGTTCCAGCAGCGCCAGCAGGCGCAGGCCGGGGGCGTCATTCTTGCTCATACATCACATAAATCTCGAAAAGTGAGACGATTCAATAAATTTTTTCGAGACAAATTCTAGTTCCGCCTACAGTCCCGCGTCAAAGAACCAACGGAGACAACGCGTGCCCACACGCACATTCAAGAACGTGGTGCTGACCGGCGCCTGCGGCGGCCTGGGCCAGGCCCTGGCGCGCGCGCTGCTGGCCGACGGCGCCCAGGTGGCCCTGGTGGGCCTGAACCGCGCCGCGCTGCAAGACCTGGCCGCCACCGCGCCGGGGCGCTGCGCCGTCTACACGCCCGACGTCAGCGACGCCGCCGCCATGGCGACCATGGCCCAGGACTGGATGACCCACTTCGGCGCGCCCGATCTGGTGATCGCCAATGCCGGGGTGGCGGGCGGTTTTGACACCGCACAACCTGGCGACCTGGCGGTGATGCGCCGCATGCTGGAGATCAACCTGCTGGGCGTGGCCACCACTTTCGCGCCCTTTCTGCCTGCCATGCAAGCCGCGCAACAACCCGCCGCCCTGGTGGGTGTGGCCAGCATCGCCGGCTGGCGCGGCCTGCCGGGCAACGGCGCCTACTGCGCCAGCAAGGCCGGGCTGATCGCCTACCAACAAAGCCTGCGCGCCGAGCTGCGCCCCACCGCCTTGACCGTGCACACCGTGAGCCCCGGCTACCTGCGCACGGCGCTCACCGCCGGCAACCGTTTTGCCATGCCTGGGTTGCTGGAACCCGACGAAGCCGCGCGGGCCTTGCTGGCCGGCGTGGCGGCCGGGCGCGAACACATCGTGCTGCCGCGCCGCACGGGCTGGCTGGCGCGGGCGCTCATGTGCCTGCCCGCGCGCTGGCACGATGCCTTGCTGCTGAAACAGCCGCGCAAACCCCGCCCCGGTGAAGCCGGCGCGACCGACATTCCCGGACTCAAACGATGAACCCACCCACCCAACAACAGATCGCCCTCATCGGCGCCGGCCCCTCGGGCCTGGCGGGCGCACGCAACCTGCAGAAACTGGGCATCCCTTTCCAGGGCTTCGAAGCCTGGGACGACGTGGGCGGCCTGTGGAACATCGAGAACCCACGCTCCACGGTCTACGAATCGGCCCACCTGATCTCCAGCAAACGCATGACGGAGTTCAGCGAATTCCCCATGGCCGACAGCGTGGCCGACTACCCCAGCCACCGCGCGCTGCTGGCCTATTTCCGCGCCTTTGCCGACCACTTCGACCTCAAGCGCCACTTCCATTTCGGCGTGCGGGTGCTCCAGGTGGAGCCGCTGACCGAGGCCGCCGACAGCCTGTGGCGCGTGACCTGGCGCGACGCGGCAGACAACATCCAGTGCGCCGACTTCAAAGGCGTGGTGGTCGCCAACGGCACACTGGCCGAACCCAACATGCCCCGCTTCGAGGGCCACTTCGACGGTGAGCTGAAACACACCAGCGCCTACAAAAGCGCCGAGCTGTTCAAGGGCAAACGGGTGCTGATCGTGGGCGCGGGCAATTCGGGCTGCGACATCGCCGTGGACGCGGTGCACCACGCGCACAGCGTGGACATCTCGGTGCGCCGGGGCTATTACTTCGTGCCCAAATACGTGTTCGGCAAACCGGCCGACACGCTGGGCGGCAAAACCCAGCTGCCGGCCTGGCTCAAGCAGAAGGTGGACAGCACCATCCTCAAGTGGTTCACCGGCGACCCAGTGCGCTTCGGCTTCCCCAAGCCGACCTACAAGATGTACGAATCGCACCCGGTGGTGAACTCGCTCATCCTGTA
Organism: uncultured Hydrogenophaga sp.; assembly: GCA_964442375.1. Taxonomy (GTDB): domain Bacteria; phylum Pseudomonadota; class Gammaproteobacteria; order Burkholderiales; family Burkholderiaceae_C; genus Hydrogenophaga. The sequence continues at coordinate 37,425 of CAYUAH010000005.1, forward strand.
CCACATCGGCCACGGCGACGTGGGCGTGCGCGCCGACATCGCCCGCCTGGACGGCCACACCGTGCACTTCAAGGACGGCAGTGCGCGCGACTACGACCTCATCCTCGCGGCCACCGGCTACAAGCTGCACTACCCCTTCCTGGACCGCGCCCACCTGAACTGGCAGGGCATGGCGCCCAGCCTCTACCTCAACATCTTCGCGCCCGCCTACGACCGCCTGGCCGTGCTGGGCATGGTGGAAGCCAGCGGCCTGGGCTGGCAAGGGCGCTACGAGCAGGCCGAGTTGGTGGCGCGTTACCTCAAGGCGCTGGACACCGGCAGCCCGAAGGCCGCCGCACTGAAAGCCGCCAAGGCCGGCCCGCCGCCCGACCTGAGCGGCGGCTACAAGTACCTGCAACTGGAACGCATGGCCTACTACGTCAACAAAGACGCCTACCGCCAGGCGGTGCGCCAGGCCGCCGCCGCCTTTGCATAAGGACAGACCATGCTGCCCATCGACGAAATCCGCCTGAACTTCAACCCGACCTCGCTGGTCGTGCTCAACGGCGTGCTGGCCTTTCTGATGTTCGGCATCGCGCTGGACACGCGCATCGAGGACTTCAAGCGCGTGGCGCGCATGCCGCTGGCCTTTGCGGTGGGCGTGGGCGCGCAGTTCGTGGTGTTGCCCGCCATCACCTACGCGCTCACGCTGTTGCTGGGGGTGGCGCCCAGCATCGCGCTGGGCATGATCCTGGTGGCCTGCTGCCCGCCCGGCAACGTGAGCAACATCCTGACCCACCGCGCCAAGGGCAATGTGGCACTGAGCGTGTCCATGACGGCGGTGTCCAACGCCATCGCCATCGTGGCCATGCCGCTGAACTTCGCGTTCTGGGGCGGGCTGCATCCCACGGCGTCAAGCCTGCTCAAAACCATCGCGCTGGACCCGCTGGAAATGGCCGGCCACATCCTGCTCATCATCGGCCTGCCCTTTGTGCTGGGCCTGGCCTGTGCCCATCACTTCCCGGTCTGGACCGAGCGCTTCAAGAAGCCCATGCGCATCCTGAGCTTCCTCACGCTGATCGGTTTCATCGTCGGCGCCATCGCCGGCAACTGGCGCTACTTCCTCGACTACGTCGGCATGGTCATCCTCGCCGTGGCGCTGCACGACGCGCTGGCCTTTGGCACCGGCTGGGTGTGTGCGCGCGCCTTTGGCCTGAGCGACTACGACCGCCGCGCCCTGGCCATCGAGGTGGGCATACGCAACGCCGGCCTGGGCCTGGTGCTGATCTTCAGCTTCTTCGGCGGCCTGGGCGGCATGGCCGTGGTGGCGGGCGTCTGGGGTTTCTGGGACATCATCGCCGGCCTCGTGCTGGCCGGCTGGTGGGCCCGCAAACCGGTGGACCAGTCATGAGAGCGCGCCGCATCCTCATCACCGGCGCCGACGGGTTCCTGGGTCAGGGCCTGGTGGCCGCACTCGCTCAGCGCGCCGACACCGATGCCATCATCGCCACCGACGTGCGCGAGGTGCCTGCGGACCGGCGCTTGCCCGGCGTGACCTACCTCAAGCAGGACGTGCGCGACCCCGCGCTGGCCGCCACGCTGGGCGACCATCAGATCGACAGCCTGGTGCACCTGGCGTCCATCGTCACACCCGGCAAGGACTCGAACCGCGCCCTTGAACATGCGGTGGACGTGGGCGGCACGCGCAACGTGCTCGACGCCTGCGTGGCCCAAGGTGTGAAGCACCTCGTCGTCTCCAGCAGCGGCGCCGCCTACGGCTACCACGCCGACAACCCCGCCTGGCTGACCGAGGACCACCCACTGCGTGGCAACCCGGTGTTTGCCTACAGCGACCACAAGCGACAGGTGGAAGAGATGCTGGCGCAGTACCGCGCGCAGCACCCGGCGCTGGCGCAGACCGTGCTGCGCATAGGCACCATCCTGGGCGAGCGGGTGGACAACCAGATCACCGCGCTGTTTGAAAAGCCCCGCCTGATCGCCATCGCCGGCAGCGACAGCCCCTTCGTGTTCATCTGGAACGAAGACGTGACCGGCGCCATCTGCCACGCCCTGGGAGGTGAGGCCCCCACCGGCTGCTACAACCTGGCCGGCGACGGCGCACTCACCATCCACGAGATCGCGCAGCGCCTGGGCAAACGCACGCGCGTGCTGCCCGCCGCCTTGCTCAAGGCCGCACTCGCCATCGGCAAAACCATGGGCGTGAGCCGCTACGGCCCGGAGCAGCTCGACTTCCTGCGCTACCGCCCGGTGCTGCTCAACACCGCGCTGAAAACCCGGTTTGGCTACACGCCCGACAAGACCAGCGCGCAGGCCTTCGACGCCTTTGTGGCGGCCCGCGCCGCCCAGGGCCGGCCGGTGGCAACACGATGAGCCCCACCCACTTGAGCCAAGGCGACCTGCTGCGTGCCCTCGCGGTGGTGGTGATCTGGGGGCTGAACTTCGTGGTCATGAAGGTGGGCCTGCAAGGCCTGAGCCCCATGCTGATGGGGGCGCTGCGCTTTGTGCTGGCGTCGCTGCCTTTTCTGCTGTTCGTGCGACCACCCCGGCTCCCATGGCGGTATGTGGCGGCCTACGGGCTGGCGCAGGGCCTGGGCCAGTTCGGCTTTTTGTTCCTGGGCCTGCAACTGGGCATGACGGCCGGCATGGCCTCGGTGGTGATGCAGACACAAGCCTTCTTCACCCTGCTGCTGGCGGCCCCGCTGCTGGGCGAGCGCGGCAAACCCAGCCAATGGCTGGGGCTCACGGTGGCCTTGTGTGGCCTGGTCATGATCGCCACCGCCCATGGCGAAGGGCCGGGCCAGATGACGCTGGTGGGTTTTGTGCTCACGCTGTCGGCCGCCTTCATGTGGGCGCTGTCCAACCTGGTGGCCCGCCTGGCCAGCCGGGTGGCCGACTACCAGCCCTTCCCCTTCATCGTCTGGAGCAGCCTGTTCCCCATCCTGCCCTTCTTCGGCCTGGCGCTGTGGACCACCGGGCCGGACACCGTGCAGGCCCAGCTGCAGGGCCTGGGCCTGGACGCCTTGCTCGCCGTGCTCTACCTGGCGCTGCTGGCCACACTGCTGGCCTACACGCTGTGGACCCGCCTGCTCAAGCGCCACCCCGCCGCCAAGGTGACGCCGTTTTCGCTGCTGGTCCCGGTGGTGGGCCTGTGGGCGGCCTGGGTGTTTTTTGGCGAGCGCCCGTTGGCCCAGCAGTGGCTGGGCACGGGCCTGGTGTTGCTGGGCCTGGTGGTCAACCAGGCCGGCGGCTGGTGGGCGGCCTGGCGGCTGCGGCAAGCGGCCTGAGCTGCGCGCTCAGCGCAAAGCACCCCAGGCCTGCAGGCGTTGGGTGGCGTACTGCGCGGCCTGGCCGCTGGCGCCCATCTGCAGAAAGCGCCGGTACTGAGCGGCGGCCTGCGGGCGCTGGCCGCTGCCCTCCAGGGCAACGCCTTTGAGAAAAGTCACCCCGGGGTCGCCGGGCAACTGGCGGTCGAAGCGGTCGAGGTGGGCATAGGCCGCGCCGGGGTCGCGCTGACTCAGGGCCAATACGCCCGAGAGCTTGTGCGCCTGGGCCTCCTGCGGGTAGATGGCCTGGGCCGCTTCGGCGTAGCGCCGTGCCTCCTGCGCCTGGTTCTGCGCCTGCAGGCACTGGGCCATGCGGTAGTTGGCGGCGTAGTCGCCAGGCGTGCGGCGCACGGCACTGGCGAAGGCGGCCTGCGCGGCGGGATAGGTTTTGGCGGCCATGGCCAACTCGCCCTGCTGGCAATCGGCGATGGTGGGTTTGATGCGGCGCAGGCTGGCCGTGTGGTCCATGAAACGCTCGCGCTGCGCTGGCGCGCGGGCACTGGCGGCATAGGTGGTGTCGGCCGCGCGGCGCGCGTTTTCCAGCCGCTCGCTGCTCATGGGGTGGCTGGAGAACATGGTTTCGAGCAGACCGGGCTTTTCTTTTTCCTCCGACACCAGCAACGCGTGCAGCTGGGTCATGCCACTGGCCGGGTAACCGGCTTTCACCAGGTACTGCTGGCCCAGCGCGTCGGCCTCGCGCTCGTGTTCGCGCGAGTAGCCGGCCAGCAGCGCGCTGGCGCCGACCTGGCTGCCCATGCCCACCAGACCGCCCCAGGGCGAATCGGCGGCGGCGATGTTCAGGCCCAGCACCGCCACCTGCGCCAGCATGGACTGGCCTTCGCGCTGCGCCGCGTGGCGGGCGTTGACGTGGCCGATCTCATGCCCCAACAGCGCCGCCAGTTCAGCCTCGCTCTGCAGCTCGCTCATGATGCCGCGCGTGACACCCATGGCGCCGCCGGGGAAGGTGTAGGCGTTGACGTAGTTGGCGTTGAGCACCCGGTAGGAGTACGGCATCTGCGGCCGGTGCGACTGGCCCTGCAGGCGCTGGCCGACCGCGCTCACGTAGTCGTTGACGGCGCGGTCTTGCAGGGCGCCCAGGTCTTGCGAAAACTGGTGTGGCGCCACCTCGGCGTCCACCGCGCGCTCCTGCGCCTCGCTCATGCCGACCACGATGCGCTCGCCGGTGACGGGCGATTGCGCGCAGCCTTGCAGGCCGGCGGATGTGACGCTGCTCGCGCCCAGCAGCCACAGCGCCTGGCGCCGGCTGAGTCGGTTTTTCTGCAGGCTTGCGCCCAGTGCGTCGGTATCGGTCATGGTGGTTCCTCCTGATGTCGTGCGGTCTGTGCCGCTGTGGCCCACCACCATCCTACCGTCACTCGCTGACCGTGCTCTCCAGCACGTAGCGTGTCACGCGCGGCGGTGCCTCGGCCACGTGAAAGGCCAGCTTGCGCTCGCGCAAGGCCACATCGCTGCCGGTCACGCGGTCGAAGCGGCGCAGGTGGTCGGTCCAGGATTCGTCGATCACCTGCTCGACAAAACGCCCCGGCTCGGTGATGTCGTGCAGCAGCTCCCAGGCCAGCGCGCCCTGGCGCAGGCGGCTGCGCCGGCTCTCCTGCATCAGCGCGCGAAAGTCGGCGCTGCGGGCCGGGTCGATCAGGTACTCGATGTGCACCATCAGGTGGCCGCTGCTGGGCGGCGCCTCGGCCACCGGGCGCTGGATGACACGCGAGGGCGTCATGTCCTCCTCCATGCCACGGTCCTGGTTGTAGCGCTGGGCCAGCGCGGCCAGCACGATGCCGGACGCGGCCGCCACGCCTACGCTCAGGTGCACGTCGGTCAGGGTGGCCAGTTGCCCCCACAGGGCCGCGCCCATCGCGCTGCCACCCATGATGGCCATCTGGTAGATGGACATGCCACGGGCGCGCACCCAGTCGGGCAGCGAGAACTGGGCCGACACCGACAGCGTGTTGGCGGTGGTGATCCAGGCCACACCAAACACAAACATGGCGGGCACGGCAAAGTACAGGTGCGAGGTCATGGCCATCACCAGCATGCCCAGCGACTGCAAGGCCGTGCCGCCGAGCACCAGGTGGTCGCGCGACAGCCGCTGGCGCAAACGCGGCAACGCCAGGGCCGCCAGGATGGCCCCTGTGCCCATGGTGGCCAGCAACAGCGTGAAGGTGCCGGCGCCGCCCTCTTCCAGTCCGCGCGCCAGCAACGGCAGCATGGACACGCAGGCGGTGGAATGGAAGAAGAACAGGAAGACCTGCAGGAACACCGCGCGCAGCCGCGCCGACTGGCCCACGAATTGCAGGCCCACGCGCATGGCGCTCCAGAGTTTTTCGCGCCCCAGCGGGTTGGGCACGTGTTCGCGCTTCCAGCGCCAGATGACCACGGCCGAGGCCAGCGACAACGCCGCGTTGAGCACGAACACCCATTCGCTGCCGGCACTGGCGATCAGCGCACCGGCCACCAGCGGGCCGATGATGCGCGAGGCGTTCATGGACACGCCGTTGAGCGCCAGCGCCGCCGGCAGCTGCGCGCGCGGCACCAGCTCCGGCACGATGGCCGAGAACACCGGCCAGCGCATGGCCAGGCCAATGCCGTTGAAGAACACCAGGGCCAGCAGCAGCGGCGGATTGACCAGATCGAGCACGATGGCCGTGCACAGCAGCATGGCCACGCCGGCTATCCATATCTGCGTCATCAGGAAGTAGCGGCGCCGGTCCAGGATGTCGGCCAGCGCCCCGCTGGGCAGGCCCAGCAGAAACACCGGCAGCGTGGCCGCCGTCTGCACCAGCGCCACCCAGATCGGCTTGGTGGTCAGTGAGGTCATGAGCCAGGCCGCCGCCACGTCGTTCATCCACATGCAGACGTTGGCCATCAGCCAGGTGCTCCACAACATGCGGAACACCGGCCGGCGCAAGGGCGCCAATGTCGACTTGTCCTGATCGGGATCCAGCAGGGGTGATTCGGGGGGCTTGGCGTCGGGCATGGCTTATTGTCCACCGGCAGCACGAAGCGCGTGGTTTGTCAAAAACCGATCTATCATGGTGCATAAACCCCATAAATATGCGAGGAGCTCCCATGAAATTCCTGATTCCGGTGGATGGCTCTGCGCTGTCCCTGGAGGCGGTGCGGCACGTGCTCAAGCTGTCGAAAGCCGGTCTGGACGTAGACCTGCTTCTGGCCAATGTGCAAGAGTCGGCCAGCCTGTACGAGATGGTGGTCGCCCACGACCCAGCCGTGCTCGACGAAGTCAGCGAAGGCGCGGGCCTGCACGTGCTGGCCCCGGCGGTCTCCCTGGTCGAAACCTCGGGCGTGCCTTTCGAAGCGGTGGTGGCGCGGGGCGACCCGGCCCACACCCTGGTTGAGCTGATCGAACGCCACGGCTGCGACGGTGTGGTGATGGGCGCCCACGGCAAAGGCATGGTGCGTCAGGCTTTGCTGGGCTCGGTCACGGTGGAAATGGTGCATGCCGCGCCGGTGCCGGTGACGCTGGTCAAACCCAGCGAAGCGACCGCCCTGGACAGCGATTTCGAGGCCGGCGAAGAAGACGAAGACGAGACCGCCTGATTCAGCAACGGCCACGCGGCCGGAGCACAACAGCATGGGAGACAGCGTGGAGATACGACGTGTGGTGGTGGTGGGCGCGGGCGCCATTGGCGGCTGGCTGGCCGCTGGGCTGGACAAGGCGGGTGCCGATGTGGGCCTGCTGGCACGTGGTGCCACGCTGCAGGCCGTGTTGCGACACGGTCTGCGTCTGCGCGAAGGCGACAAGGAGGTCAGCCACCCGCTGCGGGCCAGCGCCAACGCCAGCGAGCTGGGCACGCCCGACCTGGTGGTGCTGGCGGTGAAAGCCCCGGCCCTGCCCGCCGTGGCGCCGCAGGTGCGGGCCCTGCTCGGCCCCAAAACGGCGGTGCTGACCGCCATGAACGGCGTGCCCTGGTGGTTTCTGCATGGGCTGGACACACCGCTGCGCCAGCGCGCGCTGCGTTCGGTCGATCCCACGGGCGAGATCGCTGCGGCCATCCCGCCGGAGCGGGTGATCGGCGGTGTCGTGCATGCCAGTTGTTCGGTCGATGCACCGGGCGTGGTGCGCCGCCACTTCGGCAACAAGCTCATCATCGGCGAGCCCGTCGGTGGCAGCTCCAAGCGCCTGCAGACCCTGGAGGCCCTGCTGCAGCGCAGCGGGCTGGAGGTGGAAACATCGCCGCGCATCCAGCGCGACATCTGGTTCAAGCTCTGGGGCAACATGACCATGAACCCCATTTCGGCCCTCACCGGCGCCACCACCGACAGCATCCTGGGCGACCCCGATGTGCGCGCCATGGTGTCGGCGGTGATGCTGGAGGCGCGCGCCATCGGCGAAAAGATTGGCCTGCCCATCGAGCAGGAGCCCGAAGACCGCCATGCGGTCACGCTCAAGCTGGGCGCCTTCAAAACGTCGATGCTGCAGGACGTGGAGGCCGGCCGGCCGGTGGAGCTGGACGCGCTGCTGGGCGCGGTCATCGAACTCGGTCAGCTCACCACCACCGCCATGCCATTCACGCGTGCACTGATGGGCCTGGCACGGGTACACGCACAAGCACGCGGCTTGTACTAAAGCCCCCACGCTCCACCGCTGCGCGGGTCGCTGCCCCCCACGGGGGCGCGGGCCTTGCTTGGGGCGGCCCGGCGCGGCGGCCCCTCACCCCGCCAGCGCGGGAAACAGTTTCACCAGCCCGCTGGCCATCACCTCCACCGACAACGCCGCCAGGATCAAGCCCATCAGCCGCGTCATCACGTTGATGCCGGTCTGTCCCAGAAAGCGCGCGATCGGCTCGGCCAGCGTGAAGCACACCGCCGTGGCCAGCGCGATCACCACGCCATAACCCACCAGGGCCGCGTGCTGCATGAAGGTCTGAGCGCGGTCGGCGTAAATCACCACCGTGGACATGGTGGCCGGGCCGGTGAGCAGCGGGATGGTCAGTGGCACCACGGCAATCGAGGCACGCGAGGACGCGTCTTCCACCTCGCCCTGGGTGGTCTTGGCCTCGGCCGGTTGGGCGTTGAGCATGGCCAGGGCCGAGGTCATGAGCAGCAAGCCCCCACCGACCTGGAAGCTCGCCAGCGAGATGCTGAAGAAGTCCAGGATCTGCAGACCCACCAGGGCGCAGATGGCGATGACCGCGAACGCGCTGATGGACGAAATGAGGACGGTGCGCTGGCGCTGCGCAGCCGAGAAGCCGTGGGTGTAGTGGATGAAAAACGGGATGATGGCCAGCGGGTTGACCAGGGCCAACAGGGTGATGAGGGGTTTGAGATCCATGGTCAGCTTTCAGCGGCCACCGCCCACATCCAGCACGGCGCCGGTGGTGTAGCTGGCCTCGTCCGACAGCAGCCAGACGATGGCGGCGGCGATCTCCTGGGCCGTGCCGGGGCGCTTCATGGGAATGAGGTGCGACAGGCGCTGCGCCCGGTCGGGCTGCCCGCCGCTGGCGTGGATCTCGGTGTCTATGATGCCGGGGCGCACCGCGTTGACCCGCACCCCTTCGGTGGCCACCTCGTGCGCCAGGCCCAGGGTGAAGGTGTCGATGGCCGCCTTGCTGGCGGCGTAGTCCACGTACTGCCCGGCCGAACCGAGCTTGGCCGCCACACTGGACACGTTGACGATGGCGCCGCCTGGGCCCCCATGGCGGGTGCTCATGCGGCGCACCGCCTCGCGCGCGCACAGCATGCTGCCGATCACGTTGGTGTTGAACATGCGCTGCCAGCGCGCCACGCTCATCTCGTCCACACGCTGCGTCACGTCCACCACACCGGCGTTGTTGACCAGGGCATCGAGCCGGCCGAGCTTGGCGTCCACCTGCGCAAACATGCGCAGCACCTGGGCCTCGTCGGCCACGTCGGCCGGCACCGCCATGGCCGTGCCGCCGCTGGCGCAGATCTGGCGCACCACCTCGTCGGCCGCCAGCGAATTGGACTGGTAGTTGACCGCCACCGCATACCCGCGCTGCGCCGCCAGCAGGCAGGTGGCCGCGCCAATGCCGCGCCCGCCACCGGTGACCAACAGAACTCGGGACATGTGCAAACCTTTCAGCAAACAAACGGGAGGGGGCTTAAGCTTGGCGACTCGCCTCGACCCAAGGCGGCTGATTAGACCAAAACCGGAGACAGCATGACCGAAGCGCCGCGCTGCGTCGATTACTTTTTTGCCACCATGAGCCCCTGGACCTACCTGGGCCACGCGCGGTTTGTGCGCATCGCCCGCGAGGCCGGTGCCACCGTGCGCGTGCGCCCCATGGACCTGGGCCAGGTGTTCCCCGTGTCGGGCGGCCTGCCGCTGGCCAAGCGCGCGCCCCAACGCCAGGCCTACCGGCTGGTGGAACTGCGCCGATTTGCCGACTGGCTCCAGTTGCCCCTGAACCTGCAGCCGGCGTTTTTCCCGGTCAAAGGCGATGCCTCGGCACAGCTGATCGTCGCGGTGGACCAGCACGACGGCAGCGACGCGGCGCTGGCCCTGACCGGCGCGGTCTTGGCCGCCTGCTGGGCGCAGGACCGCGACATCGCCGACCCCACCACACTGGCCGACCTGCTGCACGCATGTGGCCTGCCGGCCGAGCGGCTGGCGCAATCACAAACACCCGCCGTGGCCGCCGCCTGCCAGGCCCACACCCAGGCCGCCATAGCCGCTGGCGTGTTCGGTGCGCCCAGCTACGTGCTCGACGGCGAGATGTTCTGGGGCCAGGACCGGCTCGATTTTCTGCAACGACAACTTGGAGCAAAGTGACATGGGTTCTTTTGTTGAATTGAAAGCCGCCGACGGCTTCGGCTTCCCCGCCTACGTGGCCCAACCGCAAGGCACGCCCAAAGGCGCGGTGGTGGTGCTGCAGGAGATTTTTGGCGTCAACAGCCACATCCGCTCGGTGGCCGACGGCTACGCCGCCGACGGCTACCTGGCCGTCGCGCCCAGCACCTTCCACCGCGTGCAGCAGGGCGTGGAGCTGGGCTACACCGAAGACGACATGAAGGCCGGCTTTGGCCTGAAGATGGCCGTGGAAGCCCTGCCCGCGCCGGGCGTGATGCAGGACATCCAGGCCGCGGTTGACCACGCGGCGGCCGTGAGCGGCAAAAAGGTCGGCATCGTCGGCTACTGCTGGGGCGGCCTGCTGACCTGGCGCGCGGCCTGCGGCCTGAGCGGCATCAGTGCCGCCGCGCCCTACTACGGCGGTGGCATGACGGCCGAAGCCGACGCCCGCCGCCAGCCGCTGTGCCCGGTGATGGCCCACTTTGGCGACCAGGACCACTGGATCCCGCTGGACACGGTGGAGGCCTTCCGCGCCGCCCAACCGGGCGTGGCGGTGCACGTGTACGGCGCCAACCACGGCTTCAACTGCGACCAGCGCGGCTCGTACCACGCCGAGTCGGCGGCCCTGGCGCGCGAGCGCACGCTGGCCTTCTTTGCCCAGCACCTGGGCTAACACCATGCGACGCTGGCTGTGGCCCCTGGCCCTGGCGTTGGCCGGCTCGGCAGCCGCCCAGCCGGCGCCCTACAGCGGACCGCTGTTCGACGCCCACCTGCACTACAACGACGAGGCCTGCGTGCACCGGGCCAGCGCCGCCTGCCCCTACCCGCTGGCCGACGTGCTGGCGCGTTTGCAGCGCAACGGCGTGCGCGCGGTGCTGGCCAACAGCCGCCCCAACGACGGCACCAAGGCCCTGGCAGCGGCCACGTCAGCCGCCCAGGGGGCTGGCGTGACCGTCGTGCCCTTCGTGCGCCTGTACCGCAACCGCGCCGACTACGAAGGCTGGCCCACCGACCCCAGCATCGTCGAACTGGTGAACAGCGAGCTGGCCGCCGGCACCGCCGCCGGGCCCTACCGTGGCCTGGGGGAATTCCACCTCTACCAAAGCCCCAACGCCAACGGCCCCACGGCGCGCCGGCTGATGCGCCTGGCCGAAGAGCGCGACCTGGTGGTGCTGGCCCACGTGGACGATGCCGCCATCGACCTGCTGATGGCGCACACCGCCAGCCAGGGCCTAAAACTCAAGCTGATCTGGGCGCACACCGGCATCGGCGGCACGCCGGTGGCGCGGGTCGAGGCATTGCTGGCCAAGTACCCCGGGCTGATGGGCGAACTCTCCTACCGGCCTGGCCTGACCTGCGAAGGCGGGCAACTCTGCCCCGAGTGGCGCGCCTTGATGCTCAAGTACCCGGGCCGTTTTCTGGTCGGCTCCGACACCTGGGTCAATGGGCGCTGGGACCAGTACGACAGCCTGATGCAGGGCTACCGCCTGTGGCTGGGCGGGCTGCCGGCCGAGGTGGCAGGGGGCATCGCCTGGGGCAACGGGGCGCGGTTGTTTGGGTTGCCGGCCCGACCTTGACCGGGCATTTCCAACGGCAAGGTAGCGGCGTGTGCCACTGCCACCTCACGGCTTCAACTGCACCGCCAGAATCGCCTGCCCCGAGGCGATCACCAGCCTGTCATTTTTGTCGATGCTCAAGTCCGACACTGGCAGCAGTGCACCCGGCAACGCCCCCAACTCAATGGCCGTGGCCGTGGCACTTTCTCGCCCTACCACAACGCTGCGCGCCTGGCCTTTGGCGAGTTTGTAGACCACCGACGGCTGCTCGCGGGTCGTGAAGTACACGTTGTTTTGGCTGTCCAGCGCCATGGCCATGACATGACCCACTCCGCTGCCCCAGACTTCGCCACTGAAAAATTCAAGGATGTTGCCTTGGCTGTCCGCCACCACCAAGCGGTCGCTCTGGCTCATCGCCAACCGGACTGGCTGTATGGCCGACGCAGGCAACGATTCAACCTTGCCTTGAGGATCGATTTTTCGGATGGGCGAACGCGGTGCGCTCCGTGGCCCGCTCCACACAGAGTCCAGCACATAGGCCTCACCCTGCGATGTGATGACCATTTGCCACGGGTCGTCAAAACCCGCCTCCATGCCCAAGCCGTCCGACGCGATTGTCGTTTTCACACCGGCCACAACAGAGACATTGCGGTTGGTATCGATTGCCCAGATGCCGCCGCCTTGATGAATACGAAGGGACTTCCCACTTCCTGGTAACGGCATCGAGTGCCAAGATTGG
>CAYUAH010000006.1:0-37034 GCA_964442375.1 uncultured Hydrogenophaga sp.
CCCAGCGCAGGTGGTTTTCTTCCACCAGTTGCTGCACGTGCTTGGGCGCCGAGCCACCGGCACCGGTTTCGTACATGCCGCCACCAGCCATCAAAGGCACGATGGACAGCATCTTGGCCGAGGTGCCCAGCTCCATGATGGGGAACAGGTCGGTCAGGTAGTCGCGCAGGATGTTGCCGGTGGCACTGATGGTGTCCAGGCCACGGACCACACGCTCCAGCGTGTAGCGCATGGCGCGCACCTGGCTCATGATCTGGATGTCCAGGCCGGCCGTGTTGTGCTCGTGCAGGTACATCTTGACCTTGGTGATCAGCTGCGCCTCGTGCGGGCGGTATTGGTCGAGCCAGAACACCACCGGCATGCCGGAATTGCGGGCGCGGTTGACGGCCAGCTTGACCCAGTCACGGATGGCGGCATCCTTGACCTGGCACATGCGCCAGATGTCGCCGGTTTCCACGTTCTCGGACAGCAGCACCTCGCCGGTGTTGATGTCGGTGATGTTGGCCACACCGTCTTCGGGGATCTCGAAGGTCTTGTCGTGCGAGCCGTATTCCTCGGCCTGCTGGGCCATCAGGCCGACGTTGGGCACGGTGCCCATGGTCTTGGGGTCGAAGGCACCATGCCACTTGCAGAAGTTGATCATCTCCTGGTAGATGCGGGCAAAGGTCGATTCGGGCATCACGGCCTTGACGTCCTTCAGGCGGCCATCGGCGCCCCACATCTTGCCGCCGTTGCGGATCATGGCGGGCATGGAGGCGTCCACGATCACGTCGTTGGGCGAGTGGAAGTTGGTGATGCCCTTGGCCGAGTCCACCATGGCCAGCTCGGGGCGGCCTTCGTGGCAGGCGTGCAGGTCGCGCTTGATCTCGTCCTGTTTGCTCTGCGGCAGCGTGGCGATCTTGTTGTAGAGATCGACCATGCCGTTGTTGACGTTGACGCCCAGCTCCTTGAACAGCTCGCCGTGTTTGGCAAACGCGTCCTTGTAGAAGATCTTGACGCAGTGGCCGAACACGATGGGGTGGGACACCTTCATCATGGTGGCCTTGACGTGCAGCGAGAACATCACGCCGGTCTTGTGTGCGTCCTCGATTTCCTTTTCATAGAAGTCCAGCAAGGCCTTCTTGCTCATGAACATGGAGTCGATGACCTCGCGGTCCAGCAGCGAGACTTTTTGCTTGAGCACGATGCTCTTGCCGCTTTTGGTGATCAGCTCCATCTTCACGTCGCGCGCGCGGTCCAGGGTCATGGACTTTTCGCCGTGGTAGAAGTCGCCCGCGTGCATGTGCGAAACGTGCGAGCGCGATGCCTGGCTCCACTCGGCCATGCTGTGCGGGTTCTTGCGCGCGTACTCCTTCACGGCCCGGGGGGCGCGGCGGTCGGAGTTGCCTTCGCGCAGCACCGGGTTGACGGCCGAACCGATGCACTTGTTGTAGCGCGCGCGGATGTCCTTTTCCTTGTCGTCCTTGGGGTTCTCGGGAAAGTCGGGGATGGCGTAGCCCTTGGCCTGCAGTTCCTTGATGGCGGCCATGAGCTGCGACACCGAGGCGCTGATGTTGGGCAGCTTGATGATGTTGGCGTGGGGCTTGAGGGTGAGCTTGCCCAGTTCGGTCAGGTTGTCGGGCGCACGCTGCTCTTCGCTCAGGTACTCGGGGAACTGGCCCAGTATGCGGCCGGCCACCGAGATGTCGCTGGTCTCCACGTTCACGCCGGCGGGTGCGGTAAAGGTGCGGATGACCGGAAGAAAGGCGCTGGTCGCCAGCAGCGGCGCTTCGTCGGTCAGCGTGTAGATGATGGTGGATTGCGGGGAGCTCATCTCGGTTGTCCTGATGTGGTTGTGAGAAAAAAACCACCGGCCCACGGTGCGACCGGTCCAAACATATGACAGTGCCCGATTTTGCTTTCTGCGCTCTGACCCGCCACGGGTTTTTCCCCTGGTTTTCCCGCTATGCAAAATTAACTCCCAAAAAAATGGGCGTTTTTTGACCCAACGCATGTTCACCGCGGCCAGACGGGCACAAAAAAGCCCGGCACCAGGCCGGGCTCGGGTGTCGCCGTCGGACAGACGGTCAGGCGAAGTTGGCTTCGGCGAAGGGCCAGTTGACCAGCTTGTCGAGGAAGGTTTCGACGAACTTGGGGCGCAGGTTGCGGTAGTCGATGTAGTAGGCGTGTTCCCACACGTCCACGGTCAGCAAGGCCTTGTCGGCGGTGGTCAGCGGGGTGCCGGCGGCACCCATGTTGACGATGTCCACCGAGCCGTCGGCCTTCTTGACCAGCCAAGTCCAGCCCGAACCGAAGTTGCCCACGGCGCTCTTGACGAAGGCTTCCTTGAAGGCGGCGTAGCTGCCCCACTTGGCGTTGATGGCCGCAGCCAGGGCGCCGCTGGGCTCGCCGCCGCCAGCGGGCTTCATGCAGTTCCAGAAGAAGGTGTGGTTCCAGATCTGGGCCGAGTTGTTGTAGATGCCACCGCTGGAGGTCTTGACGATCTCTTCCAGGGTCTTGCTCTCGAACTCGGTGCCCTTTTGCAGGTTGTTCAGGTTGACCACGTAGGCGTTGTGGTGCTTGCCATGGTGGAACTCCAAGGTTTCCTGGGAGTAGTGCGGGGCCAGGGCGTCGATGGCGTAGGGCAGCGGCGGCAGGGTGTGTTCCATGTGTGTTCCTTCTGATGGGTGAGTGAAAAACAGGTCCAGCCGCATTGTAGGCAGCGTCCACGAACCTTCAGGACTTTGCGGTCAATTGGTCCACCGTCAGGCCCAGCTCGCCGTCGGCAAGTACAGCGCGCACGGCCTGCCCCAACTCGGCTTGCGCCACCTGGGTGATGGCCTGGCCCGTCTCATCGGTGAGCCAGGCGTAGCCACGCTGCAGCACCAGAGCAGGGTCCAGCAGGGCCAGCGATTGCCCCGCGTGGTCCAGCCGCTGGCGGCTGACCAGCAGTTGCCGGGCCATGCCCTGGGGCAGACGTTCGGCCAGGCGTTGCAACCCCAGGCGCTGGCGCTCGGCGCCCAAGTGCAGCAGCCGCTCCAGCCGGCCCTGCAACATCTGCAGTTGCCGTTGGCTTTGGGTCAGCCGGCCCGAGGGGCGCCCCAGCCGCTGGCCCAGCCGGTCCAGGTGCTGGGCCCGCAGGTCCAGGCCGTCGTGTGCCGCGCGCTGCAGGCGCCCGTCCAGCCCGTCGAGCACCGCCAGCAAATCGGCACGTGCCGGCGCGCACAGCTCGGCGGCGGCCGTAGGCGTGGGCGCGCGCAGGTCGGCCCCGAAGTCGCACAGGGTGAAGTCGGTTTCGTGGCCGACGCCGCACACCACCGGCATGGGCGCGCGCGCAACGGCACGCACCACAGTCGGGTCGTTGAAGGCCCAGAGGTCTTCCAGCGAGCCCCCACCGCGCACCAGCAGCAGCACCGCTGGCGAGCCGGTGGCGGCGTGCCGGGCATAGGCGGCCTCCAGCGCAGCGCACAGCTCGGCCGGCGCCTGGGCACCCTGCACCGACGCCGGAAACAGCGCCACCGGCAGGTGGGGCACGCGCCGGGCCAGGGCGGTGGCCACGTCGCGCAGTGCCGCAGCACCCAGCGAGGTGACCACACCGATGGACGCGGGCAGCGTCGGCAGCGGGCGTTTGTGTGCCGGGTCGAAGCAGCCCTCGGCCTCCAGCTGCGCCTTGAGGCGGAGAAACTGCTCGAACAGCGCACCTTGGCCGGCGCGGCGCAGGCTCTCGACAATGAGCTGCAGGTCGCCGCGCGGGCCGTAGACGTCCAGTCGGCCCTGCACCTCCACCAGATCGCCCTCAGCGGGCTGGAAGTCCACCCCCTGCGCAGCGCGGCGGAACATGGCACAGCGGATCTGGCCCTGTGCGTCCTTCAGCGAAAAATAACAATGCCCGCTGGCCGCGCGCGAAAAGCCTGATATTTCGCCCCGCACCGCAGCCGGGTTGAAGCGCGCCTGCAAGGTGTCAGCAATGGCGCGCACCAGCGCACCGACCTGCCACACGCGGGCCCCGCCTGCGGGCATTTCGGCGCGAAAGCCTTCAACCATGCGGCCTCCGGGGCCAAAGCTGTCCACACACAGCGCCGTTGCTGCACACAACGGGGCCCGCACACGTTTGCCCTGAGGGATGCGACCAAGGTGTTGATTTCAAAGCGTTTTCCACTGCCAACAAAACGTTCATTCTGATCAGCGCCGCACAACATCAGGGCTGGCGGGCCATGTGGGGACAGTTCTTCACAAAGTTATCCACAGAAACGGTGGATGAGTGGGTGGGGCGGTCTGGGCAGGGCCACGCGCCCTTGGGGCGGCGCCGAACAGCGCCATGGGGTGGGCCATAATCGCTGACATTCCTGCTTGCCCTCACGCTCTGGAGCCCGCATTGCTGAACATCATACAAGCCGCCGGCTGGCCCATCTGGCCCCTGATTGCCTGCTCCGTGCTGGGCCTGGCCCTGGTCATTGAACGTTTCCTCTCGCTCAAAACCGCCAAGATCGCGCCGGCCAAACTGCTGGACGAAGCCATCATGGTGTCGCGCAACGGCCTGCCGGGCGCGGAAGTGGTGAACCAGCTGGAGCAGAACTCGCTGCTGGGCGAGGTGCTGGCCAGCGGCTTTCGCGCCCTGCAGGGCAACCCCCGCCTGAGCGAAGACGACCTGCGCGCCCTCATGGAAAGCGCCGGTCGCCAGGCCGCCGCCAAGCTGCAGCGTTACCTGGGCGCGCTGGCCACCATCGCCTCGGCCGCGCCGCTGCTGGGCCTGCTGGGCACGGTCATCGGCATGATCGAGATTTTTGGCTCGCAGGGCGCAGAAGGCGGCCTGGTGCCTGGCGGTGGCAACCCGGCCCAGTTGGCCCACGGGATCTCGATCGCGCTCTACAACACCGCGTTCGGCCTCATTGTGGCCATCCCGGCGCTGATCTTCTGGCGCTACTTCCGCGCCCGGGTGGACGCCTACCTGCTGCAGTTCGAGCTGTCGGCCGAGGCCCTGGTGCGCCACCTGCTGGGGCTGCGGAGGGCGGCATGAACTTCCGCACCCAGGCGCGCCACGGCAGCGACGAGCCCGAGATCAACCTGATCCCCTTCATCGACGTGCTGCTGGTGGTGCTGATCTTCCTGATGCTGACCACCACCTACAGCAAATTCACCGAGCTGCAGGTGCGCCTGCCGGTGGCCGATGCCGAGGCGCAGCGCCAGCAACCCCGCGAAATCATCGTGGCCGTGGGCCGTGACGGCCGCTATGCGGTTGACCGCAAGGGACTGGACAACCCCAGCGTGGACGGCCTGGCCACCGCCCTGCAGGCCGCAGCGGCGGGCAAAAACGACACGGTGGTCATCATCAGCGCCGACGCCACCGCCAGCCACCAATCGGTGATCAACGTGATGGATGCGGCCCGGCGCAGCGGCCTGGCACAAATCACCTTCGCCACCCAAAGCTCGGCCACCGGCCGCTGACCCCGGCCAACGCCGACGCCCGCTGTGAACGCTGCCACCGAAAGCGCGTTGCGCCAGGCCTGGCTGGCGCGCGGCCCACTGGCCCGCCTGCTCTACCCGCTCAGTCTGTTGTATGGCGCGCTGTTCGCCGCGCGGCGCCTGCTGTATGCCTGGGGCTGGCGCAGCGCCACCCGCCTGCCGGTGCCGGTGGTGGTGGTGGGCAACGTGGTGGTGGGCGGCGCTGGCAAAACCCCCACCACCATCGCCCTGGTACGCCACCTGCTGGCGCAGGGCTGGCACCCCGGCGTGGTCTCGCGCGGCCATGGGCGGCAAGGCTCCGCGGTGTTGGACGTCGATGCACACAGCGATGCGGCCGACACCGGCGACGAGCCCCTGCTGATCCAGCGCGCCACCGGCGTGCCGGTGTGTGTGGCCCAGCAGCGGGCCGCCGCCGGCCTGGCCCTGCTCACAACCCACCCCGCCGTGGACGTGATCGTCTGCGACGATGGCCTGCAACACCTGGCCCTGGCGCGCGACCTGGAGGTGGTGGTGTTCGACGATCGTGGGCTGGGCAACGGCTGGCTGCTGCCCGCCGGCCTGTTGCGCGAACCTTGGCCGCGCCGCAGCGGTGTGCCCGCCCTGGTGCTGCATCAGCAGCGCGAGGCGCCACAGGGCGCCGTGCCCTTCTTCCCTGGTTTTGTGGCGCGACGGGCGTTGGCCCCGGAGGCATTGGACAGCGCCGGCTGCGCGACGGCCCTGAGTGCGCTGGCGCGCAGCAAGACGCCTCTGGTCGCATTGGCCGGCATCGCCCGGCCTGAGGTGTTTTTCGACATGCTGGCCGAACGTGGCCTGCGCCTGGCGCAAGTTTGGCCGCTGCCCGACCACGCCGACCTGGCGCCACTGTGGCCCGGTCTGCTCGCGCAGTGCCCGCCCGGCGCCACCGTGCTGTGCACCGAGAAGGACGCCGTCAAGCTCTGGCCGCTGCTGGACGCCACCTCGCCCCGGGTGCTGGCCGTGCCGCTGGTGCTGACGCCCGAACCCGCCTTCTTCAATGCGCTGGACGCGCAGCTATCATTCCGCCATGGACCCCAAACTCCTTGAACTGCTGGTGTGCCCTGTGACCAAGGGCACGCTGACCTACGACCGCGAGAAGCAGGAACTGGTCTCGCGCAGCGCGCGCCTGGCCTACCCGGTGCGCGACGGCATCCCCATCCTGCTGGAAAACGAGGCCCGCACGCTGAGCGACGAGGAGCTCGAAGCGTGAGCTTCACCGTGCTGATCCCGGCACGCCTGGCCTCCACCCGCCTGCCCGACAAGCCCTTGGCCGACATCGCCGGCCTGCCCATGGTGGTGCATGTGGCGCGCCGTGCTGCGCGCTCGCATGCCGCCCAGGTGGTGGTCGCCACGGACAGCCCCGCCGTGCTCGACGCCTGTGCCCAGCATGGCGTGCGCGCCGTGATGACCCGCGCCGACCACCCCAGCGGCAGCGACCGTCTGGCTGAGGCCTGTGACCTGCTGGGCCTGCCCGACGCGGCCACGGTGGTCAACGTTCAGGGCGATGAGCCGCTGATGAACCCCGACCTCGTCAATGCCGTGGCCGCCGCGCTGACGCAACGCGCCGACTGCGTCATGTCCACCGCCGCCCACGCGCTGCACAGCGCAGCCGAGTTTGCCAACCCCAATGTGGTCAAGGTGGTGCTGGACCGCCAGGGCACGGCCCTGTATTTCAGCCGCGCCCCCATCGCCTGGTGGCGCGACGGCATGGCGGACGCCTGGCAACAGGGGCTGAACACCCTGCCCTCGCCCGCACCATTGCGCCATGTGGGCATCTACGGCTATCGCGCCGGCTTTTTGCGGCAATTTCCCAATCTGGAGCCCGCACCCATTGAACAGACGGAGTCGCTGGAACAGTTGCGGGTGTTGTGGCACGGCCACCGGATCGTGGTGCACGTGACCGACACCGCACCCGGCCCCGGCGTGGACACGCCCGAAGACCTGGCGCGGGTGCGAGCGCTGATGGCCACACAGGGCTGAACCCCGCCCGGCGCTGTAAGCGCCCCGCAGGCAAGCCCATGCTATCCTCGAAAAGTTGATCCCCCCGGGGGTTCAGACCGGCTGGAGACGCCGGTCACAGCTTCTGAAACTTGCACAAAGGAAAGCGATGAGACTGATCTTGTTGGGAGCGCCGGGCGCCGGCAAAGGCACCCAGGCCACCTTCATCTGCCAAAAATACGGCATTCCCCAGATTTCCACGGGCGACATGCTGCGCGCTGCCGTCAAGGCCGGCACGCCGCTGGGCTTGCAAGCCAAGGCCGTGATGGACTCGGGCGCCCTGGTCAGCGACGACATCATCATTGGCCTGGTGAAGGAGCGCATCACCCAGCCCGACTGCGCCAAGGGTTTCCTGTTCGACGGTTTCCCGCGCACCATCCCACAAGCCAACGCCATGAAGGACGCCGGCGTCAAGCTGGACTACGTGCTGGAAATCGACGTGCCCTTTGACGCCATCATCGAGCGCATGAGTGGGCGCCGTTCGCACCCGGCCTCGGGCCGCACCTACCACGTCAAGTTCAACCCGCCCAAGGTCGAAGGTCAGGACGACGTGACCGGCGAGCCGCTGATCCAGCGCGACGACGACAAGGAAGCCACCGTCAAGACCCGTCTGGACGTCTACAGCGCACAGACCCGGCCTCTGGTTGACTACTACAGCCAGTGGGCCGCCAAAGACCCCGCCGCAGCACCGAAGTACCGCCAGATCAGCGGCACCGGCTCGGTGGAAGACATCACGGCGCGCGCCTTCGACGCCCTGTCGCGCTGAAACGCGCGCGCCCCGCACAACCCGGCCGCGTGCCGGGTTTTTTCATGCCGGGCTGGAACGCATGCCGTAGGTCTTGCCGTTCAAGAACAGGTACTCAGCGCGCAAGATGGCCGCGCCTTTCTCGCCGGTAAAAGTGAAGCCCAGCAAGGCCAGGTCGGCGCCCACGGCAATCTCGGGCAACTGCCACTGCTGGATGCGCGACAGCGGCGCCAGTTCAATCTCCCAACGCCGGTCGCGACGCGTGGGCAATTGCGCCTTGGCCAGCAAGGACTTGCCATCCACGCCCGCCGTTTGCGCCGGCAGCGTGCGCTGGGCCAGGTCGGTCGGCAAGCTCAGGGGCTGCCGGGGCTCCAGCACCAGCTCCACATGCGGGTTGCGCCATTTCACCTCGATGGCGCGGCCTTCCAGGTAAATGGGGCGCTCCTGGTCAAAACTGCTCCAGCCGTGGTGCGCCCAGGCGGGCGCGCCCCACACCAGGCCCAGCGCACCACCGGTGCGCAACACATCGCGTCTGAACATGGGTTTCTCCTTGGTCACGTGTAACCAATCCAGCGGCCGCAGGTCAGCACCAGCAGCCAGATCATGGTGGACAACAGCATGATCCCGCGCGCGGCGCCATCGAGCTTGTGCAGCGAGCCCCGGCCATGGAACCACGCTGCGTTGCAGCCCGCCAGCACGATCAACAGCATCTTGGCGGTGAACACCCGGTTGGCCAGCAACTCCTGCGGCATGGTGCCAAACATCGTCAAACCCGACACAGCGGCCAGCACAAACCCCAGTCCCGCCAGGGTCAGGCTCAGGCGGGCCAAGGCTTCGGCCGGCAGAGCCGCACCCATGCCAAACACACGCAGCTCCAGCAACGCCAGGTTGCCCAGCAGCAGCGCGATGCCGAGCAAATGCACCACCTCCAGCATGGGGTAGGCCCAGGGGTGGGCGGCGAGCGCGGCCAGCATGGGTGGTCAATCCAGCAGTTCGAGCATCAGGCTCAGGCGCGCCTTCACGGGTGACAGGCCGCCGGTGTCGGCCAGCAGGTCGTGGGGGCCGGCCACCACCTGTCCGTAGGCGCAGCGCGTGCCACGCCACACCACCACCCCGGCCGCCTGGGCCTCTCGCAGGGCGGCCAGCAGGTCGGCATGCAAGGTGCCGTTGCCGGTGCCGGCCACCACCAGCCCGCGCAAAGGCGCGGCGGGGGTGGACGCGGCCAGCAGCGCCCGCGGCACGGCGCCGTCGGCACCGGCATGGCTGATGAGCAGTTCCACACGGGGCCACTGCGGAGAACTCAGCAGGCGCTCCAACACGCGAGCGCTTGCCTGGCCCTCGGGCCAGGCCTGCCATCGCCGCAGGCGCCCCTCCTCCACACAACCCAGCGGACCGGCGTCGCCCGAGTCGAAGGCGTCGAGCCGGTAGGTGTGCACCTTCTGCACGTGGCGCGCCTGGTGCACCTGGCCGGCACACACGGCCACCACACCGCGTGCACCGGGCGTGGCCGCCACACACAGGGCGTCCATCAGGTTTTGTGGGCCGTCGGGCACCAGGGCCGTGGCCGGGCGCATGGCGCAGGCCAGCACCAGCGGTTTGGCCGGTGCCAGCACCGCGTGCAGCAGCCAGGCGGTTTCTTCCAGGGTGTCGGTGCCGTGGGTGAGCACGATGCCTGCCACCTCGGGCCGCGCCAGGTGATGGGCCACACGCGCCAACAGGCTGCGCCAGACGGCGGGGCCCATGTCCTTGCTGTCCACCTGGGACACCTGTTCGGCCTCGAACCCCCAGCCAGCCAGCGCAGGCAGCTGTGCGGCCATGTTTTGCACCCCCGCCAGCAACTGGTCCACGCCCACTTCGCCAGCGGTGTAGCCCACGTTGTCGCCTGCGACGCTGGCACGGCCAGCAATCGTGCCGCCGGTGCCCAGCACCACCAGGGTGCGCGCGGGCGCCGTGCTTGACCAGGTTTCAAGCTGAACGGGGGTGGAAGAAGGCGTGACGGGATGGGGCATGGTGTCTTGTCTCTGGCGGTGGGCGGCGCCACGGTGGCCCGCCCGAGGCCGCACTGTAAAACACCTTTCGGCAACGCTCCCTTCAGCGCCCCGAACATCCCCGCGCAAAGGTGATGCCGTGGGTGATGGCGTGGTAGCGGCCATTGGCCTTGAGCTGGCGCAGCGCCTCGGACGTGCGCCCGGCCAGTTCGCGACCGCGATCGTTGGGTTGGAAGGCCACGTAAACGTCCTGCCGCGACACCGGCGACAGGCTGTCGTACTGGATGGCATCGCTCAGGCCCAGCGCCTTTGCCGCCTGGATGCCGGTTTTTTCATCCAGCACAAAGGCGTCGATGCGACCGGCCGCCAGCTTGCGGATGTTGAGTTCGTCGGACACCGCCACTTCCAGCGTGAAGCCTTGGGCAGCCATGACCTCGCGCGAATACGGGTAGCCATGGGTGATGCCAACCACCTTGCCACGCAAATCGGTCAAGGTGCGCAGCAGCGGTGCGCCGCGGGCAGTGAAGACAAAATCTTCTTTGCAGTCAATGGTTTCTGCGGTCCGCACCAGCGGCTGGCCAGGTTCGAAAAAAATGTCGAGCGCCGGGAACACCGCGTCATGGGTGCCCGTCATCAGGCCACGCAGCGCGCGCGGCGGCGGCATGACCTCGATGTGAACATTCTGGAGACCTGCGGTCGCGCCCACTTCGCGCATGAGCTCGATGAACAAGCCCTGCTGGGCGCTTTCCACATGCACAGGGATGAGGTAGGTGGCGAAATCGGTGCGTGAAACCTTGCCTGGTGAGGCAGTGCCCATGGGCGTCGCAAGCACGCGTGCGCCTGCGAGCTGCAGGCAGCACAGCGCCAACACGCTGACCAACAGACGGCCGAGCCGCATGGACATCGGATGGTTCATGGCACTCCCTGGACTTGGCTTTGAGACGGCCCGCAAGCTCCGTCCCATTCAGGGCACGACCATACCAAGCGCCTGCGGGCTTGGCAATGGCGCCGTGGCCATGCCTGTCGGTGGCCGCCCGCATCCCTCAGTACCTACCTGATCGCTTTGCAATTTTTAAGTCTTTTCGTTGTTTGACTAATTAAAGATTTTTTAGGACACTATTTAACAAAGGGAGGCAGTGGCAAAAACGCGCTGCCCTAAACAACAACAACATTCAGGGTGGATCGCATGCCACAGCGCGTCATGCAATCGATCTCGGTGCGTCTGCTGCGCCGGGTCTTGTCGGTGTACCTGCTGGTCACCTTGCTGGTGTTCGTCGGCCAGATGGCGGTCGAATTCCGGCTGGAGCAGAGCAACGTCCAAGACAGCCTTGCGCTGGCCGAACGCACCTTTTCCAGCGCGTTGACCAAGGCCGCCTGGAACCTCGACGCCGACCAACTCCAGGTCACGGCCGACGGCATGGTGGAATGGCCCCACATCGGGCGGGCCGAGGTCGTCGATGAGTCGGGCAAGGTGTTGGCGCGCGCCGACTCGCCCTACTACCACCTGGGCACGGGCTACCTCGACGAACCGGTGTCGGTGAAGTTCGAACTGCGCCACCAGCTCGACCACCGCAATGTCAAGCTGGGCACGGCCGAAATCGTGACCTCGCGCCGTGCCGTGCTGGAGCGTCTGACGCCGACCGTCGCGGTGGCCGTGCTGGGCTCATTTTTCAAGACGGCGGTGCTGGTGGCGCTGGTGACACTGGCTTTCCGCCGCTACCTGACTCGGCCCTTGCGCACCCTGGCGCGACAGGCCGCCGCCCTGGACCCGGAATCGCGCGAGCTCAAGCCCCTGGCTGTGAGCCACCGCACGGGCGACGAAATCGACACCCTCCAGACCGCCATCAATGGCCTGCTGGCCAAGGTGCAGCGCAGCATGAGCGCGCTCGACAGCTTCAACCGCGAGCTGGAGCAGCAGGTGGCCGAGCGCACAGCGTCCTTGCGCTCGACCATGGACATCCTGGAAAGCGAGCGTGCCGCGCTGCGCCAGGAGGTTGGTACCCGCCAGCAAAAGGAACATGCCCTGGAGCTGGCCAAAGCCGAACTGGAGGCCTCGCTGGCGCAGTTGCGTGAGGCCCAGCACCAACTGATCGAAACCGAAAAAATGGCCTCGCTGGGTGGGCTGGTGGCGGGTGTGGCGCACGAGATCAACACCCCGGTCGGGCTGGGCCTGACCGGCATCTCGCAGTTCCAGTACCTGCTCAAGAACGTGCAGACGCGCTTCGAAGCCGGCGAGCTCGAAGAGACCCACTTCCAACAATTCGTCGAAGACAGCAACGCGCTGGCGCGCTCCATCCACGTGAGCCTGAGCCGCACCGCCGAGCTGGTGCGCAGCTTCAAGGCCGTGGCGGTGAACCAGACCCACGCGCAGGAACGGGTGTTCGATTTCCCGGCCTACCTGCAAGAGGTACTGACCACACACCAGAGTGTGCTGCGCAAGATTCCGGTGCAAGTGAAGATCGATGCGCCCAGCGGGCTGATGCTGCGCAGCGACCCTGGCATCTGGACGCAGATCCTGTCCAACCTGCTGGTCAATGCCGTGCGCTACGCCTTTGTGCCTGGCCAGACCGGCGCCGAGGTCCACCTCGCCGTGCGGACCGACGCCGCCGAACTGGTACTGGCGTTTGCCGACAACGGCGCCGGCATGCCGCCCGAGGTGCGCGACCGCATCTTCGAGCCCTTCTTCACCACCGGCCGCGACAAGGGCGGCACCGGCCTGGGCATGCACATCCTCTACAACCTCGTGACGCACAAGCTGCATGGCCACATCGAGGTGACCAGCGCGCCCGGCCAGGGCAGCCGCTTCCTGATCCTGGTGCCGCTGGCAGCCTTGCTGCCCGGCAACCCGAGCCCAGTCTCCCATCCCCAGGCCGATACAGCCGCCCTGGCCGCCACCGCAACATAAAACAACAGAGAGGCCCACCATGTTCAAAAAACCCGCACCCGCCAGCGTCAACGACGCCGCCGCGCTGCCGCGCCCGGTCTGGAAAGTCCTGATCGTCGATGACGAGCCGGAAGTCCACACCATTACCCGCCTGACGCTGCGCGACGGCGAATTCCTGGGGCATCGGCTGGAGTTGATGAGCGCCCACTCTGGGCACGAGGCGCGTACGCTGATGCAACAGCATCCCGACGTCGCCCTCGTGTTTCTGGACGTGGTGATGGAAACCGACAACGCCGGCCTGGAGGTGGTGGACCACGTGCGCAACCAGCTGGGCAACCACCTGGTGCGCATCGTGCTGCGCACCGGCCAGCCGGGTCAGGCACCCGAACGCAACGTGATCGTGCGCTACGACATCAACGACTACAAAGAGAAAACCGCACTGGATGCCGACAAGCTCTACACCACCACCTACACCGCGCTGAAGCAGTACAAGGCGCTGGTGGACCTGAACACCGCCAAACACCAGGTCGAGCGCTACCGCGACGGGCTGGAGCAGGTCATCAAGGCATCAATGAACCTGTTCGAGATCCGCTCGCTGCGCCAGTTCGCCAACGGCCTGCTGCACCAGATCGCCAGCCTGTTCCACGTTGACGCCGAATCGCTGGTGCTGCGCAGCAACGGCCTGTCGCTGTCGCGCTCGGGTGACACGCTGGAACTGATGGCCGCCATCGGGCGCCTGGGCAGCCTGAGCGCGGGCGCCGACTTCAAGCTCGAACAGCTGCCGCCCCACGTGCTCGTGCGCATCGAACGCGCACTCGGCGAGCGCCGCACCCTGCTCGACGGCGATGCCTTCGTGGGCTATTTCCCGTGCCAGAACGGCACCGCCAACCTGGTCTATCTCGACAACCTGAACCACTCCGAGGAAATCGACCTGCGACTGATCGAACTGTTCTCGCGCAACATTTCGATCGCCTTCGACAACCTCTACCTGGACCAGGAAATCTACGACACCCAGACCGAGATCATCGACACCCTGGGCGACGTGGTGGAGACACGCTCCAAGGAGTCGGCCAACCACGTGCGGCGGGTGGCCCACATGTCCCGCCTGCTGGGCCAGTACTGCGGGCTGAACGAAACCGAATGCCAGATCCTGTTCAGCGCCGCGCCCATGCACGATGTCGGCAAGGTCGCCATTCCCGACAGCGTTCTGCTCAAGAACGGCCCGCTCGAAAAGCACGAGTGGGAGGTGATGAAGCGCCACGCCATGATTGGCTCCGAGGTCTTCGGGCGCTCCAAGCGGCCCATGTTGCAAGCCGCCTCCATCATCGCCGCCCAGCACCACGAGAAGTTCGACGGCAGCGGGTACCCGCAAGGCCTGGTCGGCCACGACATCCACATTTACGGGCGCATCGTGGCCTTGTGCGATGTGTTCGACGCCCTGGTCAACCGCCGTTGCTACAAGGAGGCCTGGCCGCTGGAGCGGGTGCTGGACCACCTGCGCAGCGAGAAGGGCCGGCATTTCGATCCCACGCTGGTGGACATCCTGCTGAACCACCTCGATGAGGTGCGCGAGATCATGCTCACCTACGCCGATGCCCAGCAACTCGCGGCCGAAGAGCGCATGGCCGCCTGAAAGTCGGCTGCGGTAAGCTCGGCCCCCCATGGCCCAGACCCTCGCCGCCGCCGTCGAGCACGAACTCGTCATCAAGAAGAGCCGCTTCATCGCCTGCGTGAAAGCGGTGCAAGACCGCGCCAGCGCGCAGGCCATCGTGGCCGGGCTGCGGGCACAGCACCCTGGCGCGGCCCACGTGTGCTGGGCCCTGCTGGCCGGCGGCCAGTCGGCCGCCGTGGACGACGGCGAGCCCAGCGGAACCGCCGGGCGCCCCATGCTGGAGGTGTTGCGACACCAGGACCTGGAGGGTGTGCTGGCCACGGTGGTGCGCTACTTCGGTGGCGTGAAGCTGGGTGCGGGCGGGCTGGTGCGTGCCTACACCGATGCGGTGGCGCAGGCCCTGCTGACGGCCGAGAAGCTGCCGCTGCAACACCTGACACAACGGGCCTGCCGCGTGCCCTATGCGCTCGAGGGCATGGTCAGGCGCGAGCTGGACGCGGCCGCCGCCAGCCTGCTCGACGTCGAGCACGCAGCCGAGGTCACGCTGCGCTTCCAGCTGCCCGAGGCGGCGCTGACGGCACTGGCGCACCGACTCAACGAGGCAGGCCAGGGGCGGCTGACCTGGCTGGACAACGCGGATTGAGAGGACCGACGAGACCATTGCTTACGCGTCTTTCGGCGGCGCATCACATGTAAGCGGCACGCCCGCCTAGGATGGGGATCCCTCACCGACACAGGACCTCGCCCCATGGCATTGCAATCCCCGTTCTTTGGCAAACGCGAGCTGGACACCCCCGCCACGCGCGCACTTTCGCCGGCACCCGCCGGCCGCACGGCACCCAGCCCCGTTGCTGCGGCACCTGCCGCGCCCCAGGAAGTCCCCGCCACCGAATCCCACAAAAGCACCCGGCCAGGCACCGACAGCCAGCTCAAGGTCGGCCCATTGATCCGGCTCAAGGGCGTGGAAATCACCGACTGCGACACCCTGTTCGTGGAAGGCACGGTGGAAGCCACCATGGATTCGCGCGTCATGGAAATCGCACCGCCCGGCCGCTTCAAGGGCGCAGCGCAGATTGATATCGCCGAAATCCACGGCCACTTCGACGGCACGCTCACGGTGCGGGAGCGCCTGGTCATACACCCCACAGGCCGCGTCACCGGCACCGTGCGCTACGGCAAGCTGAGCATCGCCGAGGGCGGTCAACTCAGCGGCGACGTGGGCCTGCTGGAAACGCCCAACACAGGCGTGGTCGGCGCCGGCGCTTGAAACGATTGCTTACCCGGTTTGCGCGGGCGCCGCGCTGGTAACAGGGCCCCCGCCCTAGCATGAAACCCTCGCAACCACGCTGCCGTCCAGGCAGACAAACCATGCAACATCCGTCGACCTACGCTGGCCCGCGCATCACGACCCAACGCGCTCGCCGCGTCATTTCGCCGATCAACGCTGCCCAGCGTGCGGGCTACGGGCTTGACACGGTGCCGACCACGGTCACTGCACAACCGACCGCTCAGACGGCCGGCGCGAAGGGCCCCGCCTCAACGGCCGCCAAGACCCATTGAGCGGGTGATCACCTCTTTCATGATCTCGTTAGTGCCGCCGTAAATGCGCTGCACGCGCGCGTCGGCATAGGCCCGCGTGATGGGGTACTCCCACATGTAGCCGTAGCCGCCGTGCAGCTGCACGCACTCGTCCATGACCTTGCACTGCAGGTCCGAGCACCAGTACTTGGCCATGCTGGCGGTGGCGGTGTCGAGTTGGTCCACCGCCACCAGCTCGCAGCACTTGTCCACGAACACCCGCGCCACCTGCACCTCGGTCTGCAACTCGGCCAGGGTGTAGCGGGTGTTCTGGTAGGCCGCCACCGGCTGGCCAAACACCTTGCGCTCCTTCACGTAGGTCACCGTCCAGTGGATGGCGGCCTGCGCGGCGGCCACCGCGCCGATGGCAATCTGCAAGCGCTCCCACGGAAGTTGCTCCATCAGGCAGATGAAGCCCTTGCCTTCATAAGCTGCACCGCCCAGCAGGTTCTCGGCAGGCACCTTCACGTTGTCGAAAAACAGCTCCGAAGTGTCCTGGGCCTTCATGCCCAGTTTCTTGAGCCGCTTGCCTTTCTCGAAACCCGGCATGCCCCGCTCTATGAGGAACAGGCTGGTGCCCTTGGCGCCGGCCGCCGGGTCGGTCTTGGCCACCACGATCACCAGATCGGCGTGCCAGCCGTTGGTGATGAAGGTTTTGCTGCCGTTGAGCAGGTAGCTGCCATCGGGCTGCTGGATGGCCGTGGTCTTGACGCCCTGCAAATCGCTGCCGGCAGCGGGCTCACTCATGGCGATCGCCCCCACCATCTCACCGCTGGCCAGCAGCGGCAGGTACTTCTGCTTCTGCGCTTCGGTGCCATAGTGCAGGATGTAGGGCGCGACGATCTCGCTGTGCAAGCCAAAACCTATGCCGCTGAAGCCCCCTGCGCTGATCGCCTCCATCTGGGCCACCGAGTAGAGCTTGTCGGCGCCCGCACCGCCGTAGGCCTCCGGCAGGGTCATGCACAAAAAGCCGTTTTCACCAGCCTTGCGCCACACCTCGCGGTCCACGTAGCCCTGCTCCTCCCAGGCCTCGTGGTGCGGCGCGATTTCCTTGTCGCAAAAGCGCTGGAAGCTGTCGCGAAAGGCCTGGTGGTCGGCGTTGAACAGGGTGCGTTCGATCATGGCGTGTCTCCTGGCAAAGATTTTTGAGAAGCAATTGCTTGGCAAAACTATACCCCCGACCCACCCACTTGCGGCACACTCGGGCGACACCGCATTGGAGCATCACATGAGTCTGCGCATCGTGCAACTGGGCAGCCCACGGCTGCAAGGCGAAGGCACCCGCATCGGCACCGTGCGCCGCCCGCCGCGTGGTGTGCCCAAGGTCGAATTCGCCAGCGGCAACTGGTACGACGTGTGGTACCCCAACCTCTCGCCCAGCGCGCAGACCATGAAGCTGGGCCAGGCGGTCGAAACCGACGCGCAATGGACGGCCTTCGTCAAACGCTACCGCGCCGAGATGAAAACGCCGGAGAACGCCCACAACATCGCGCTGCTGGCCCGCCTGTCGCACGGCGCCAACGTCTCGGTCGGCTGCTACTGTGACAACGAGGCGCGCTGCCACCGCTCGGTGCTGCGCGAGCTGTTGCGCGAGGCCGGAGCCGACCTCGCCTGAATGCCCTTGAGCGGCTTCACTGCCCGCGCGGCATCAGCTCATAAAAATCAAAACCCGCACTGCGCCCGCCCAGGCAGGTGGCCAGCGTGTCCTCGACCTTGCGCCACAGCGCCAGGCGGTTGCGCCACTTGCTGATGCTGTGGCCTTCGTCGGGGAAGAGCAGGTACTCGACCGGGTGACCGCGCTGGCGCAGTGCCGCCACCACGTCGTCCGAATCCTGGCGCAGCACGCGGATGTCGTTGGCGCCATGCACCACCAGCAAGGGCGCACTGATCTGGTCGAGGTAGGACACGGGCGAGTGGCGCAGCATCTCGGCGCGTTGTGCGGGGACGGCCGGGTCGCCGTAGAAGCGCACGAACATGTGGCGGTTGCGCCAGAACGGCGGCCAACTCTCGATCAAGCGCGGCCAGTCGGCCACGCCCACGATGTCGATGCCACAGCGGTAGTCGTGGCGCTTCTGGGCCATTTGGGCCAGCACCGAAAAGCCCCCAAAACTGGCCCCCATCACCGCCAGCCGTTTTGAATCGGCCACACCCTGGTCGATGGCCCATTGCACGCCTTCGGCGATGTCTTGTTGCAAGCGGCCGTTGTACTCCATGGCACCGGCCCACATGTGGTCGCGCCCGTAGCCAGCCGAACCTCGATAGTTGAGCTGCAGGACCGCGTAGCCCCGGTTGGCCAGCATCTGACGCCCACTGAAGATGGCGGGCGCCCAGGTGTCGCGCGCCCAGGGGCCACCGTGGATGTCCACCACCAGCGGCACGGGGCCGCTCACGCCGCGCGGGCGCGTGAGGTAGCCATGGATGCGGCGGCCATCGGAGGCGGTGAAGGCCATGGGCGTGACCGGAGAAAGCACCTGGGCCTCTTCGGGGAAGTGGGTGTCCAGCCGACTCACCGCGCCGGTCTCGCGGTCCCACAACAGCTCGGCGGCATCGAACGCGCCCAGGCTGCGCAAAACCACACGCCGTGCGACATCGTCACGCCCCTGCAGGCGGGTGAACAAGGGTGCGGCGGGCAAGGCGCCCTGGGCCACGGCACGCCCCACCGCGGTGTCCATCTGCGCCTTCCAAGCGGCATCGAAAAAGTGCATCTGCGGGTGGTCGGGTTCCACCACATAGCCCACGGGCGCACCGGACGCACTGGCAAACGAAGCAGCAGCCACGTCCACCACCGCGTGTTCGGCCAGCACCTGCTCGGTGCCGCTGGCCAGGTCCATTTCCACCAGCGCCACCTTGTCTCGACCCAGGTTGGACAAAGCCCACAACTTGCCTGTTGCCGGGTCCACGCGCAGCACCCGGAACGAATCAAAGCCGCCCCAGGTCTTGAGCAACTGCCAGCCGCCGGCCGCGTTGCGCAACTCCAGCGCCGCACCCGAGCCGTCGTCTTTGCCCAGCTGGCGAATGCGCCCCACCGTGCGTGCATCGGTGCCCACCAGCCAGTCCAGCACCGCGCCATCGCTGCGCGCCACCTCGGTGACTTGGCGTGTGGCCGCGTCGGCCTCGTAGAGATCAAAGGTGCTGCGGTCACGCTCGTTGCTGGCGAAGAAAAAACGGGCGCTGCCGGCGGGGCCGCGCGACACCACCCAGGCGCGCACGCCACGCGCGGGTGTCACATGCCACAGCTGCAAATCGGGCGCCTGGGCGTCGAACACCCGCAGCTGGGTGTTTTCGTCCCCACGCTCGTCCTTGCTGAACACCACATGCCGGCTGTCGGGCAGCCAGTTGTAGTAGCCGCCGCCCCGCCCCTGGTTGCCAATGGCGTAGCTGCGCACGGCTTGCGCATCGGCCACCGTGCGCACCGCCAGGCCGTTGTCCGTGCCCACGGTCTGCGACCACAACAGCCGCTGTCCATCGGGCGACAACACAAAGCCGCCGGTGCGCTCGATGTTGGCCACAAAACGCCGCATGGGCAACAAAGGCGCCAAGACCTTGGCCTCTTGCGCCGACACCAGCGTGGACTGGCTGGGCGCGGTGGCGCAGCCTCCCAGCAACACCGCCACCACCGTCAACCCCAACCACATGCCTCTCATGTCCACCTCTGCATTGATGTTTTTGACACCACAGCATAGCCGTCCCGCCTGTCACAATTTATACAGAGCAATCGCTCGGCAAAACTATACTGTCGGGTCCACATCCCACACCGCCGGAGACCCCCATGACCGAAGCCTATGTGTTCGACGCCATCCGCACCCCACGCGGCAAGGGCAAAAAGGACGGCAGCCTGCACGAGGTCAAGCCGATCAACCTGCTGACCGGCGTGCTCACCGAGCTGCAGCGCCGCAATGGCTTCGACACCGCACGGGTGGACGACGTGGTGATGGGCGTGGTCTCGCCCGTGGGTGAGCAGGGCTCGGTGATCGCCAAGACCGCCGCCCTCAAGGCCGGCTGGGACTGGACCTGCTCGGGCGTGCAGCTCAACCGCTTCTGCGCCTCGGGCCTGGAGGCCGTGAACATGGCCGCACAAAAGGTGCGCAGCGGCTGGGAAGACCTGGTGGTGGCGGGCGGTGTGGAGAGCATGAGCCGCGTGCCGATTGGCTCGGACGGCGGTGCCTGGGCGCAAGACCCCGAGACCAACAGCCAGACCGACTTTGTGCCCCAAGGCATTGGCGCCGACCTCATCGCCACGCTGGAGGGTTTCACGCGCGCCGACGTGGACGCCTACGCGGCCGAATCCCAACGCCGGGCCGCAGCCGCGCGCGACGCGGGATACTTTGCGCACTCGGTGGTGCCGGTGAAAGACTTTCTGGGCCAGACCATCCTGGACCACGACGAGTTCATCAAGCCCCGCACCACGGTCGAATCGCTGGCCGGCCTCAAGCCTGCGTTCGAACAACTGGGCGCCATGGGCTTCGATGCGGTGGCCATTGGCCGCTACCCGCAGGTCGAACGCATACATCACGTGCACCACGCCGGCAACTCGTCGGGCATTGTGGATGGCGCGACCGCCATGCTGATCGGCTCGGACGCCGCCGCCAAGGCGCATGGTCTCACGCCGCGTGCGCGCATCGTGGCCGCCGCCGTCTCGGGCGCCGACCCCACCATCATGCTGACCGGGCCCACACCGGCGGCACGCAAGGCGCTGGCCAAGGCCGGACTCACGGTGGATCAGATCGACCTGTTCGAGGTGAACGAGGCCTTTGCCGCCGTGCCCATGAAGTTCATGAAGGACATGGGCGTGCCACACGACAAGGTCAACGTCAACGGCGGCGCCATCGCCATGGGCCACCCACTGGGGGCCACCGGCGCCATGATTTTGGGCACGCTGATCGACGAGTTGCACCGACGCAAGCTGCGCTACGGCCTGGCCACCTTGTGCGTGGGTGGCGGCATGGGCATCGCCACGATTGTTGAACGCATCTGAACGAAAGCGGACACCTCACCATGATCACGAACACCATCCGCTACGAACTTGCCGACGGCATTGCAACGATCACTTTTGATGAACAAGGCTCGCCGGTCAACACCATGTGCCGCCAATGGCAGCAAGACCTGCAGGCGGTCACTGCGCAGGTGCTGCAAGACAAAGACCAGATCAATGGCATCGTGCTCGCATCGGCCAAGAGCAGCTTTTTTGCGGGCGCCGACCTCAAGGCCACCATGCGCCTGACGGCCGCCGACGCACCGGCCGTGTTCAACGAAATCGAGACCATGAAGCGCGCCTTCCGCGCGCTGGAAACGCTGGGCAAACCGGTGGTGAGCTGCATCAACGGCGCGGCCCTGGGCGGCGGCTGGGAGGTGGCACTCATCGGCCACCACCGCATCGCCGTGAACGACCGCAAGACGCAACTCGGTCTGCCCGAAATCACCCTGGGCCTGATGCCTGGCGCCACCGGCATCACCAAGATGGTCCGGCTGCTGGGCCTGATGGGCGCGCAGCCCTACATCCTCGAAAGCCAGTTGTTCAACCCCGCTGAGGCCCACGCGCTGGGCCTGGTGCACGAACTGGTGGACAGCGCCGAACAACTGCGCCCGGCTGCCCTGGCCTGGATCGCCGCCCACCCCACGGCCCAGCACCCCTGGGACGACAAGGCCTACAAGCTGCCGGGTGGCACACCGGCCAACCCCAAGATCGCGGGCGCACTGACCGTGGCGCCGGCCATGCTCAAACAAAAAACCCGTGGCCTGTACCCGGCACCCGAATACGCGTTGGCTGCCATGGCCGAAGGGGCGTCGGTCGATTACGACACCGCCCTGCGCATCGAGAGCCGCTACCTCGCCAAGCTCATGACGACGCCGGTGGCGCGCAACATGATCAACACCTTCTTCTTCAACATGAACGCGATCAAAAGCGGGCAGTCGAGGCCCAAGGATGTGCCGCGCTACCAGCCAAAGAAGGTGGGCCTGCTGGGCGCGGGCATGATGGGCGCGGGCATTGCCTACGCCCAGGCCAGCCGGGGCATCGCCACGGTGCTCAAGGACGTGTCGCTGGAGAAGGCCGAGGCCGGACAGGCCTACAGCGCCAAGGTGACGCAAGCGCGCGTGGACAAGGGCCGCATGAGCCCACACGACCAGGCCGCGCTGCTGGCGCGCATCACACCCACGGCCAGCGCGGCCGACCTGGCCGGCTGCGACCTCATCATCGAAGCCGTGTTCGAAGACCGCGCGCTCAAGGCGCGTGTCACGCAGGAGGCCGAACCGCAGCTGGCGGCCGGTGGCTTCTTCGCCAGCAACACCTCCACCCTGCCCATCGGCGGCCTGGCCACGGCCAGCGCGCGGCCGAGCAAGTTCATCGGCATCCACTTCTTCAGCCCGGTGGACAAGATGAAGCTGGTCGAGATCATCCGCGGCGCACAAACCGACGACGAGACGGTGGCGCGCGCGTTCGACTACGTGCAGGCGCTGGGCAAGATCCCCATCGTGGTGAACGACGCACGCGGCTTTTACACCAGCCGCACCTTCGGCACTTTTGTGATGGAAGGCGCGGCCATGCTGGGCGAAGGCATCCCGGCGGCCGTGATCGAAAACGCGGGCATCCAGGCCGGCATGCCGGTGGGCCCGCTGGCAGTGCTGGACGAAACCGCGCTGTCCTTGAGCGTGCATGTGCTGGACCAGACCCGCGCCGACTTGGTGGCGGAGGGCAAGACCCATGAAGCCACACCGGGCGAGCTGCTGGTGGAAAAAATGGTCAAGGAGCTGAACCGCAAGGGCCGTGCCGCCGGCGGCGGCTTTTACGACTACCCCGCTGGCCAGAAGAAAGTGCTGTGGCCAGAGCTGAAAACCCGCTTCGAAAAGCCCGGCGCCACCTGGGACATGTTGGCCCTGAAAGACCGCCTGCTCTACCGCCAGGCGGTCGAGACCGCGCGCTGCCTGGCCGAAGGCGTGCTGACCACCGTACACGACGCCAACATCGGCTCCATCTTCGGCATCGGCTTCCCGGCCTGGACGGGCGGCGCCATGCAGTTCATCTACGGCACCGGCATCGACGCGTTTGAAAAGCGCTGCGCCGAGCTGGCCGCACAATGCGGCCCGGGCTTTGCCCTGACCGATGCCGTCAAAGCCACCATCCGACAACACCAACCCCGTTACTGAACATGCCCCGTCTGCAAGGAAAAGTTTCTCTCATCACCGGCGCCGCTCAAGGCATCGGCCTGGCCACCGCGCTCAAGTTTGCCCAGGAAGGCGCCACCGTGGTCGTCTGCGACATCAAGCAGGCCGGCGTGGACGCCGCCGTGGCCCAGTGCCAGGCCGCGGGCGCCACCGCTGTGGGCTTTGTGCTGGACGTGACCCAGCGCGAGATGGTGGACGCCGTGGTGACCCAGGTGAAGGACCGCTTTGGCCGCATCGACGTGCTGGTCAACAACGCCGGCATCACGCAAGACGCGCGGCTGCAGAAGATGACGCTGGAGCAGTTCGACCGCGTGATCGACGTCAACCTGCGCGGCGTCTTCCACTGCGCCCAGGCGGTGGCCGACACCATGGTGGCCCAGGGCGGCGGCGTCATCCTCAACGCCAGTTCGGTGGTGGGCATCTACGGCAACTTTGGCCAAACCAACTACGCGGCCACCAAGTTTGGCGTCATCGGCTTCACCAAAACCTGGAGCCGGGAGCTGGGCCCCAAGGGCGTGCGTGTCAATGCCGTGGCACCGGGTTTTGTGGAGACGCCCATCCTCTCCACCATCCCCGACAAAGTGCTGGCCGAGATGCGCGCCCACGTGCCGCTCAAGCGCCTGGGCAAACCGGAGGAGATCGCCAACGTCTACGCCTTCCTGGCCAGCGACGAGGCCAGCTATGTCAACGGTGCGGTGCTGGAGGTGTCGGGCGGCATGACGGTGTGACAAAAATGTAAACTTGCGCAAACACACTGCTGCCGCGTCGGCAGCCGCACCGATGACCGCACCAGACACCAGCGCAGAGCCCCAGGTCGAAGCAGAGCATTTCACCCGCGCCATCACCGAGTTGGGCGACAAGCGCGCGGTGGTGGCCAAGGAGGCCATCTTCAACGCACAGGGCGTCAAGATCGTCGAAAAGGGCACGGCCATCAACGCCAGCCTGTACGAGCGGCTCAATGCCCACAAGCTCCCCAAACCGCTGGAAGACGCCCTGTCCACCGAGGGTGTGGTCACGGGCCGCTCCTTGCGCATGGACGTGGAACTTCTGCTGGAGCAGGAACCCTTCTATGCCCGCATGACCACCACGCCCACCGAGCGGGCCAAGCGGCTGGACGTGATCGAGAAGCTGCCCCTGCCCGACCCCATGGGATTTCAGCTGACGCTGGCGCGCGATGTGCGCCCCAGCGTCTACCAGCACAGCCTGCGCGCCATGTGGACCATGGCCTGGCTGGCCAGCAGCCAGCTGGCCAAACGCTTTGAACTGGCCGAGGCGGCGGCCGTGGGGCTGTTGCACGACATCGGCATGCTGCACTTGGACCCGGTGCTGCTCAACCCCAAGACCGAGCTGACCGGCGCGCAACGCCGCCAACTCTACAGCCACCCCATTCTCAGCATGATGCTGATGGAGCGCCACCACGAATACCCCAAAGAGGTGCTGCGCGCGGTGATGGAGCACCACGAGTGCCTGAACGCCTCGGGCTACCCACGCAACCTCGGCGGCGTGCAGATCAGCCCGCTGGGACGCTGCATGGCGGTCACCGAGGTTGTCACCGCCATGATCAGCGGCGAACACAACGGCGGAGAACTGCGGCTGGCCGTGTTGTTGCGCATGAACATGCACCGCTACGACCCGGCACTCATCACCCGCATCATGGGCCTGCTGCACCCTGAACTGGACCCCGACAGCAACGCGGTGGAGCCCATGACCGACCCGGCTCAACGCCTGATTGAGGTGGACGAGGTGGTGGCAGACTGGCCCCGGGACTGCTCCGGCTTCGCAGAGCTCACGCCCGAACGCAACGCGGGCATGGCCATCGTGGGCGACCAGGTGTCGCAACTGCGCCGCACCCTGGCCGAGGCCGGACTGGCCCCCGCACAGCTGGAGCAGCTCGGCGACGCAGCGCAAGACCCGATGCTGGCGCGCGAACTCTCGCTGCTGGCACAAGAGGCCGCCTGGCAACTGCGCACCCTGTCCCGTCAAGCCCGCAGGCGCTGGCGCGCGGGCGCCAACGGCAGCTACCCCGTCGAGCTGCAAGTGTGGATGGACCGCTGCGAAGGCCTGGCGCAGACGCTGCTGGGCGTGGCGCCCGGCGAACACGATGACTGAACCCGAATCCAAGGGGTCGGGCGCCGGGCTGAACCACCCGCGCTCGCGGGCCGATCTGTTCTGGTCCTTCACCTGGCTGGCCTTGCAAGGCTTCGGCGGCGTGCTGGCGGTGGTGCAGCGTGAGCTGGTGGAAAAAAAACGCTGGATGACCCGCGACCAGTTCGTGGAAGACTGGGCCGTGGCGCAGATCATGCCCGGCCCCAACGTGGTCAACCTCTCGATGATGATTGGTGGGCGCTATTTCGGCCTCTCGGGCGCGCTCGCAGCCCTGGCCGGCATGCTGGCCGCGCCGCTGGTGGTGGTGCTGTTGCTGGCCGCGCTGTACGGCACCGTGGCGGAGCACGCCGTGGCCCAGGGCGCGCTGCGGGGCATGGGTGCGGTGGCCGCCGGGCTGATCACGGCCACCGGCATCAAGCTGATCGCGGCACTCGACAAAAATGCCATGGGCCGCGTGGCCTGCTTGCTGCTGGCCGCCCTCACCTTTGTGGCCATCGCGCTGCTGCGCTGGCCACTGCTGTGGGTGCTGCTGGGCATTGGCGGCGGTGCCTGCCTGTGGGCGTACCACGTGCTGGGCCGCAACCCATCCAGGCCGCGCCCATGAGCATGGCACCCACCCTGGCCAATTGGCTGGAACTGTTCACCCACTTCGCCACGCTCTCGCTGCTGGGCGTGGGCGGCGCCATCACCACCGCACCCGACATGCACCGCTACCTGGTGCACCAGCAGGGCTGGCTCAGCGACGCACAGTTCACCTCGTCCATCGCCTTGTCGCAAGCCGCGCCCGGCCCCAACGTCCTGTTTGTGGCCCTGCTGGGCTGGAACCTGGGGCTGAACGCGGCCGGCGGCCCCGCCGCTGGCGCCATCGCCTGGTGGACCGCACTGCTGGGCGTGGTGGTCACGCTGACGGCCATCATGCTGCCTTCGTCGGTGTTGACCTACACCGCCACCCGCTGGGCACACAAGAACCGAGAACTTCGGGCCGTGCGAGCGTTCAAGACCGGCATGGCGCCCATCGTGATCGCCCTGCTGATCGCCACCGGCTGGCTGCTCAGCGCGGCACACAACCAGCCGGCGCGCGACTGGCCGCTGTGGCTGCTGACCGCCATCGCCACCCTCATCGTCTGGCGCACCAAGACCCACCTGTTGTGGCTGATCGCTGCGGGCGCTGTGGCCGGAGGCCTGGGCTGGGTGTAAGCCCCAGCAACGCCGTTAACATGACATTCTTTTGCAAACCTGACAGCCAAAGGCGCACACCAGAATGTCACTCGGAGACTGGAAATTCGGCACCCGCATCGCCCTGAGTTTTGGGCTCATCCTGTTGCTGCTCGCGGCCCTGCTGGGCGTGGGCGTCAACAGCATCAACACACTGCGCCGCGAGGCCCATGCAGTGACCATTCAGCAACTGGACGCTCCCGCCCTGCGAGCGGCTGTCGATGACACCCGCAACGCATCCTTGCTGATGGTGGGCCTGGGCGCGGCGGCCCTGCTGTTCAGCGCCATCGTGGCGGTGGGTCTCACACGCAGCGTCGTGGAGCCACTGGGCGAGGCCTTGCTGATTGCCGAAACCGTGGCCTCCGGCGACCTGAGCAAAGACTTCGAGACCGAGCGTGGCGGCGAGTTCGGCCGCTTGCTCGATGTGTTGGGCAAGATGGAGGACACCCTCACCGATCTGGTCGGGCGCATCAAGACCTCGAGCGACCTGATCGCCGATGCTTCCCAGGACATTGCGGCGGGCAACCAGGACCTGTCGCAACGCACGCAGGCGCAGGCGACCTCGCTGGTCCAGACCTCGGCCCGCATGGCGGAGCTGACCACCACGGTGCGCCAGAACGCGGAGCGGGCCCAGGCCGCCAGCCAGATGGCCGTGGCGGCGTCGGAAGTCGCGGCGCGCGGTGGTGAGGTGGTGGGCCAGGTGGTGCACACCATGGACGCCATCAGTGCCAGTTCGCGCAAGGTGGTGGACATCATCGGCGTCATCGAAGGCATCGCCTTCCAGACCAACATCCTGGCGCTGAACGCGGCCGTGGAAGCGGCCCGCGCCGGCGAACAAGGCCGTGGTTTTGCCGTGGTGGCCGGGGAGGTGCGCAACCTGGCCCAGCGCAGCTCGGCCGCAGCGCACGAGATACGCGACCTGATCGGCGACTCGGCCACGCAGGTGGACGGTGGCGCCCGACTGGTCGGTGAGGCCGGCCGCACCATGCAGGACATCGTGGCGTCGGTGGGCCGCGTCGCCGCTTTGTTGAGCGACATCTCCACCGCCTCGGCACAGCAGCGCGAAGGCATAGAGCAAGTGAACCAGGCGGTGGCCCACATGGACACCGCCACCCAGCAGAACGCTGCGCTGGTCGAACAGGCATCGACCGCCGTCGGTGCCTTGTCCGAGCAGGCCGGTCAGCTCAAAGCCGTCGTGGGCGAGTTCAAGCTCGACGACGAGGCTTGAGGCCCTTCAGCTGCGCTGACGCAAGGCCTCGTACAGACACACGCCGCTGGCCACCGAAACGTTCAGGCTTTCCACAGCGCCGGCCATGGGGATGCTGATGAGCTCATCGCAGGTTTTGCGCGTGAGTTGGCGCATGCCGTCGCCCTCGGCGCCCAGCACCAGAGCGGTTGGCCCCTTGAGGTCCATCTGGTACAGCGTTTTGGGCACGTCGCCACTGGTGCCTATCACCCAGATGTTGCGTTCTTTGAGTTCCCCCAAGGTGCGCGCCAGGTTGGTGACCATGAAATAGGGCACGGTTTCGGCCGCGCCGCTGGCCACCTTGGCCACGGTGGCGTTCAGGCCCACGGCGTGGTCTTTGGGCGCAATCACGGCGTGCGCGCCGGCACCGTCGGCCACACGCAGGCAGGCGCCCAGGTTGTGCGGGTCGGTCACGCCGTCGAGCACCAGCAGCAGCGGCACCTGGCCGGCCGCTTCCAGTTGATCGAGCAAATCGTCCAGCGAACGGGCCTGGTCGATGGCCTGGACCCGCGCCACCACACCCTGGTGGCCATGGCTGCCACAGAGCTTGGCCAGGCGCATGCCGTCGGCGTCGAGCAGGCGCAGGCCGGCCTCCTTGGCACGTTCGACAAACTGCCGCATGCGGGCGTCGCGGCGGCTGGGATCGACGTAGAGCTCCAGGATGGAGGCGGGGGCGGTTTTGAGGCGAACACCCACCGCATGGAAACCGAACAGGACTTTGGGCGCAGACATGGCTCGATTATCCCTGCACCGGCGTGAGGCCCTCGGCCTCACCCATTCATGTGACCCTTTGCAAACGAAATGTTAACGATGTTCAAACGGCAAGAAAGAATCGCCAAAGCTGTTCACAATTCATCAGTGGATCGCCAAGTTGCTTCCTGCATCCGCGTTGTTCTACAGGGAGATTTAAAAATGAGCAGCAACGTCATCAAGTTGCCCCCTCTGCTCGAACGCCTCGGCTCGATGACCGCGATACGCGACACCGAGTTGCTCGAACAAAGTCTGCTGAAAACCCTGGGCGCCGTGCTCGGCGTCAACGATGTCTCGCTCTACAAGACCGACGAGTACCAGCGTTGTGTGGGCGTGCTCAACCACCACCGCTCGGTGGTGCTGGACCGTGAGGGCGTGGAACGTGTGACGGAGCGCATCGAAACCGTTTACCAGAACGTGGAGGTGCCAGCGCCCGAGCTGGCGCTGATGGAAAACGTGCGCCTGACCCACAAGCCCAGCACCTGGCAGACCAGCGACACCACGCTGGTGCTGTTGCCGCTGATGAACGCGCGCCGCCTGTGTGGCCACATCGCCTTTCGCAAGCTCAACGGCATGAACGACACCGAATCCGCCATCGTGCACGGTGTGCTGGAGGTCTATGCCAACTACTACAGCCTGCTCGACGACAGCCAGCGCGACCAGTTGACCGGTCTGTACAACCGCCACGCGCTGGACACCGGCATCGAGCGCATGTGGCCGTTGCTGGCGCAGCATGGCAAGGCACTGGCGCCGTCGCGCCGCCGCACGGCCGAATACGACTACTGGCTGGCCATGCTGGACATCGACCACTTCAAGCAGGTCAACGACACGCACGGCCACGTGGTGGGCGATGAAATCCTGCTGCTGGTCTCGCGCATGGTGGCCGACTGCTTCCGCAAGAGCGACCTGATCTACCGCTACGGCGGCGAGGAGTTTCTGATCATCACCAGCGCCGCATCCGAGGCCGATGTGCTGGACGTGATGGAGCGGGTGCGCCTGCGCATCGAAGGCCACCGCTTCCCGCAGGTGGGGCAGGTCACGGTGAGCCTGGGCGTGGCGCGCATCGACGCGCAGTATTCGGCGCAGGAAATCATCGCCCGCGCCGATCGCACGCTCTACCAGGCCAAACGCGATGGCCGCAACCGCACCTACTGCTTCGATCTGCTGCAGTCCGAAGGCGGCCTGCCCAGCCTGCACTTTGGCTCGGCCGAACTGTTCTGACGCGGTCAGTCGGCCATGCGGCCGGCTTCGATGGTGATGCGGCGCTCGCAACGCGCCGCAATGCCCCTGTCGTGAGTCACCAGCACCAGGGTCGTGCCCAGTTCGCGGTTGAGGGCGAACATCAGCTCCATCACCTTCTCGCCGGTGGCAAAGTCCAGGCTGCCGGTGGGCTCGTCGGCCAGCAGCACGGCAGGGTGCACCACAAAGGCCCGCGCCAAGGCCACGCGCTGCTGCTCGCCGCCGGAGAGCAGTTTGGGGTAGTGGCCCAGGCGCTCGCCCAGGCCCACACGCTGGAGCATCTCGGTGGCGGCGCTGCGGGCGTCGCTGCGGCCCGCCAGCTCCAGCGGCAGCATCACGTTTTCCAGCGCGGTCAGGTTGCCCAGCAGTTGGAAGCTCTGGAACACAAAGCCCACCTTTTGCGCCCGCACGGCGGCGCGCTGGTCTTCATCGAGGGCGAACAGATC
This sequence comes from uncultured Hydrogenophaga sp., assembly GCA_964442375.1. Taxonomy (GTDB): domain Bacteria; phylum Pseudomonadota; class Gammaproteobacteria; order Burkholderiales; family Burkholderiaceae_C; genus Hydrogenophaga. Next base: position 30,426 of record CAYUAH010000006.1, read on the forward strand.
GACACCGGCCAGATGGACCGTGCCGGTGCTGGGGGTATCGAGCCCCGCGATAATCGACAGCAAGGTGCTTTTGCCGGAACCCGAGGCACCGACGATGGCCACCGTCTGCCCGGCCGCCAGCGAAAAGTCGATGTCGCGCAGAATGGTCAGTGTGCCGGTGGAATCGGTGACCGATTTGCCAACGCCATGTGCCACCACCATGGGTGCAGCGACCGCCACCTCACCCTGCCCCGAACCCTGAAGCTGATGCTCTTGAAACATGCGTGATCCCGTCTGGAAGAGGCGCCACTTTAACGTGGCCGGTGCCGCGCTGGCGTTGTGGGGCCTTGGCTGGCGTGTGCAGGCACAAACCGCGCCCAAGGCCGTGCTGGTGCTGGGCGATTCGCTCAGCGCCGAATACGGCCTGCGCCGGGGCAGCGGCTGGGTGGCGCTGCTGGAACAACGCGTGGTGGAACAAAAGCTGCCCTGGCGCGTGGTCAACGCCAGCATCAGCGGCGACACCAGCTCGGGCGGCCGCTCGCGCCTGCCGGCCCTGCTGGCGCAGCACAAGCCTGCTGTGGTGGTGATCGAGCTGGGCGGCAACGATGCGCTGCGCGGCCTGCCGCTGGAGATGACCGAAGCCAACCTGCGCGCCATGGCGCAGGCGGCACGCCAGGCGGGCGCGCGCGTGCTGGTGGTGGGCATGCAGGTGCCGCCCAACTACGGCGCCGCCTACACCCAGCGTTTTGCCAACACCTTCGCCGAGGTGGCCAAAACCGAAAAAGCCGCGCTGGTGCCCTTTTTGCTCAAGGGCGTGGCCGATGGCAAAGACCCGCTGGCCCTGTTCCAGGCCGACCGCATCCACCCCAACGAAGCGGCGCAAGCCACCCTGCTGGCCAATGTCTGGCCCAGCCTGCAAACCTTGCTGAAATAAATGAGCGTCACCAAGATCAGCGCCACCGAGGCACTGCAACACCTGTCTGAATTCGACACCGTCATCGACGCCCGCAGCGAGGCCGAACATGCCGAAGACCACCTGCCGGGTGCCGTCAACTGGCCCACCCTCAACAACGAGGAGCGGCGCGTGATTGGCACGCTCTACAAGCAGGTCAACCCCTTTGAGGCCAAAAAGCGCGGCGCCGCCATTTCGGCGCGCAACATCGCGGCCCACATTGAGCGCGAGCTGCTGGACACGCCCAAAAGCTGGCAGCCGCTGGTGTACTGCTGGCGCGGCGGCAACCGCAGCGGCGCGTTGGCCACCATCCTGGGCGCCATTGGCTTCAAGGTCACGCTGATCGACGGCGGCTACAAGGCCTACCGCACCGCCGTGCTGGCCGACCTGCCGGCCATGGCGCAGCGCCTGCGCTACCGCGTGGTGTGTGGCCGCACAGGCACCGGCAAGACGCACCTGCTGCAGGCGCTGGCGGCGCAGGGCGCGCAAATCCTGGACCTGGAGGCGCTGGCGCAACACCGCAGCTCGGTGCTGGGCCTGATTCCAGGCCAGCCGCAGCCCAGCCAGAAGCTGTTCGACTCGCGCCTGTGGGCGGCGCTGCGCGCCCTCGACCCGGCGCGCGAGGTGTATGTGGAAGCCGAAAGCAAACGGGTGGGCAATGTGACGGTGCCGGAGGCACTGATCAACGCCATGCGCGCCAGCCCTTGCCTGACCCTGGAGATGAGCCTGCCCGACCGTGTGGCCCTGCTGCTGCACGACTACGCATTTTTTGCCCAGAATGCCGAATTCTTTTGTGACCGCCTGGCCACGCTGACCACCTTGCGTGGCCGCGAAACAGTGGAGGGCTGGCAGGCGCAGGCACGGGCCGGCCACATGGCCGAAGTGGTGCAGGACCTGCTGGACACCCACTACGACCCGCGCTACGAGGAGTCGATGGCGCGCAATTTTGCGGCCTACCCCGCATCCACACGTTGGCCAGTGGCTTACACCGGCGCGGGCAGTTTCGACGACCTGGCCCGGCGCCTGCTGGCAGCCGCCGACTGACCCGCAGGCTCAGTCGGCCGCAGCCTCGCCGGTGCCGCCCTCGGACGCCGTCTCGTCGGTGGCGGGCGGCGCGTCGTCGGCGCCCTGCTCCGGCTCGTGCTGGCGCCCGGCCGCCTTGGCGCGTGCCTTCTCTTCCTTCTTCTGCTTTTTGGCCAGCTCGCGCTGGCGTTTTTCGTATCCGTAGTTGGGAGTGGCCAAGGCGTTGCTTCTTTCTTAGTGCCGGGATGGGTGAGTGGTCAGCCGCGCAGGGCCAGAAGTGCCTGTGCGATGTCCTGGCGCAGGTCATCCACAGCCTCCAGACCCACCGCAAAACGCACCAGCCCCCCGGTGTGGGGCCAAGGCAGGCGGCGAATCGAGGGCACATCATACGGTGCGCACAGGCTGATCGGCCCGGCCCAGCTCCAGCCCAGACGAAAGAGTTGCAGGCTGTCGCAGAAACGGTCGATCTGGGCCTGGCTGAACTCGGGTTGAAAGACCACACTGAACAGGCAAGCTGCGCCTTGGGCGTCGCGCGCCCAGGTAGAGTGCCCCGGCGAGCCGGGCAAGGCCGGATGCAGGACCGTGGCCACCTCGGGTCGTTCACTCATCCAGTGGGCCAGCGCGCGGGTGCTGCGGTCTTGGGCTTCGTAGCGCAGCACGGCCGTGTGCAGGCCACGCAGCACCAGTTCGGCGTCGTTGCCGGCCACCGCCAGCCCGAAGCGCATGTGGGTGTCCACCAGGGTGTGGTGCAAGGCCAACTCGCGCGTCACCACCGAGCCCATCAGCACATCGGCGCCACCGCTGGGGTACTTGGTCAAGGCCTGCATCACCACGTCGGCACCCAACTCGAAGCCGTTGAAGGCGATACCGGCACCCCAGGTGTTGTCGAGCGCGCTGACGATGGCACGCGCACCCGAACCTCGCCGTGCATTGGCCTCGCGGATCACTGCCGTCAAGGCAGGCAGATCGGGGAATTCCAACGTGATCGAACCAGCGGCCTCCAGCCACACCAGGCGGGTGGCCGGCGTGATTTTGGCGGCCAGGTCGGCCGGGTCCATCGGGTCGTAGAAGCGGTGTGTGATGCCCCAGCCCACCAGTTCGCCATCGGCCAAGGTCTGGTTGGGGCCGTAGACGTTGTCGGGCAGCAGCATCTCGTCGCCCTGCTGCAAAAACGCGGTGTCCACCAGCGCCACTGCCGACAGCCCACTGGGCACCAGCAGGCAGTGTGTGCCACCTTCCAGCGTGGCCAGCCGCTCCTCCAGCGTGAAGGTGGTGGGCGTGCCGTGCAGGCCGTAGGTGTAGCCGCTTTTGTCTTTCCAGCGGCGGCTGCGCAGGTCGGCCACGTTGTTGAAAAAAACGGTCGAGGCCTTGTGGACCGCGACCGGCAGCGCGTCGAACTCGGCCGGCGCGCGGTAGGGGTGGTGGATGAGCTGGGTGCGGATGTCGCTCATGGCCTCGTTCAGACTTTCCACTTTTCGAGCAACTGCGCGGGGCGCATGCTGTCGTAGCCCTCGAAGGGCTGGTGGATCCACGGGTTGGTGGGCAGAAACTCGACCGAATAGTCGGGCGTGAAGGTGGACAGCTGCTTGGTCCAGATCACGGCGCTGCGCAGCTCGGTGATGGGGGGGTAGTTGTTCTTGAGCTGTTCAATCACCGCCTTGAGCGTGTGGCCGGAGTCGGCCAGGTCATCGACCAGCAGCACCTTGCCAGCGATTTCGCCCTTGGGCGTGGTGATGTAGCGGGCGATGTCGAGCTTGCCCTGCACCGTGCCAGCCACCGCGCGGTACGAGCTGGTGGACATGATGGCCAGCGGCACGTCGAAAATGCGCGAGAGGATGTCGCCCGGGCGCATGCCGCCGCGCGCGAGGCACAAGATGGTGTCGAACTGCCAACCCGACTGGTGCACCTTGATGGCGAGCTTTTCAATCAGGTTGTGGTACTCGTCGTAGGACACGTACAGGTGTTTGCCGTCTTCGGTCAGCATGCTTTGTCTCCTCTGTGGTTCAGGCCGCGTAGGGATGATGCAGCAAAATCGTGTGGTCACGATCGGGGCTGGTGGAAATCACGTGGACCGGCACGCCGGTGGTCTCTTCGATGCGCTTGAGGTAGTTCTGCGCGTTGGCCGGCAGCTTGTCGTACTCGGTCACGCCCACCGACGATTCGCTCCATCCCGGCAGCGTTTCGTACACCGGATCGCAGCGCGCAATCTCGTCGGCACCCATGGGCAGGATGTCGGTGAACTGGCCGTCGAGCTGGTAGCCCACACACAACTTCAGTTCGGTCAAGCCGTCCAGCACGTCCAGCTTGGTGATGCACAGGCCACTCAGTCCGTTCACCTGCGCACTGCGCTTGAGCAGCGCCGCATCGAACCAGCCACAGCGGCGGCTGCGCCCGGTGGTCACGCCCTTTTCGGCACCCACGGTGCTCATGTGGTAGCCCGGCGTGCCTTCTTTTTCCCATTCGAGCTCGGTCGGGAAGGGGCCGCCGCCCACGCGCGTGCAGTAGGCCTTGGTGATGCCCAGGATGTAGTGCAGCAGCCCCGGGCCCACGCCGGCACCGGCGGCGGCATTGCCGGCCACGCAGTTGCTGGAAGTCACGAAGGGGTAGGTGCCGTGATCGACGTCCAGCAGCGTGCCCTGCGCGCCTTCGAACAGCAGGTTGACGCCTTCTTTGCTCGCTTCGTTGAGCTCGCGCGAAACGTCGGCCATCATGGGTTTGATCTGCTCGGCCTGGGCCATGGCCTGGGCGTAGGTGCTGTCGAAATCGATGGCGGGTGCGTGCAGGTAGGTGGTCAACACGTGGTTGTGCAGCTCCAGCAGCTCGCGCAGCTTGGCGGCAAAACGCTCGGGGAACTTGAGGTCCTGCACACGCAGGGCGCGGCGCGCGATCTTGTCCTCGTAGGCGGGGCCGATGCCACGGCCGGTGGTGCCGATCTTTTCGGTACCGCCCTTTTCGCGCGCGGCTTCGCGGGCGATGTCCAGCGCGGCGTGGAAAGGCAGGATCAAGGGGCAGGCTTCGCTGATGCGCAGGCGCGAGCGCACCTCCACACCGGCTTTTTCCAGGCCTTCGATTTCTTCGAGCAGCTTGGTGACCGACAACACCACACCGTTGCCGATGTAGCACTTGACGCCCGGGCGCATGATGCCGCTGGGGATCAGGTGCAGCGCGGTCTTGACGCCGTTGATGACCAGGGTGTGGCCGGCGTTGTGCCCGCCCTGGAAACGCACCACGCCACGCGCGGTTTCGGTGAGCCAGTCCACCAGCTTGCCCTTGCCTTCGTCACCCCACTGGGTACCGACCACCACCACGTTGCGCCCGGCTTGGGCGCGCATATCGGAATTGCTCATGTCGTCGCTTTGAAAGAAAGAGTCACACCGGCTGGACGGCCCAGCCACCACCCTGCTGCGTCAGCACGCGGTCGCAGTGGAATTCGTCCACCTCGTGGTCGTGGCCCGGCAAGGCACACACCACCGTCTCACCCGCTGCGCGCAAGGCCGCAATGGCATCGCGCAGGCCCGGTTGATTGCCCCAGGGCGCCCGCACCGCCGCCTTGAGCGCACGCTGCGGGCTGACCTGCACCAGTTCCTTGAGGTCCAGGCTGAAGCCCACCGCCGGTCGCTTGCGGCCGAAGATGGCGCCCACCTCGTCGTAACGCCCGCCACGCGCCAGTTCGGCGTGGGTGGCGGAAGTTCCCACACGTTCGCTGCGGGCAAACAGCGAAAAACGCATGCCCGTGTAGTAGGCGTAGCCACGCAGGTCGGCGAGGTCAAAGCTCACGTCCAGGCCGCTCAGGTGATCGGCCAGCCAATGCAGTCCGTCCAGCGCCTCGTTGAGCAAAGCCGACGGCCGCAACACGCGACGCGCCTCGGCCAGCACCGACACGTCACCGTACAGGCGCGGCAAGGCCAGCAGGCTGTTGCGCACGTCGGCAGGCAAATCTTTGGACAGCGCGTTCAGCTCGGCCGCGTCCTTGCGTGCCAGGGCGGCGTGGATCAGGTGGGTTTGTTCGGCGCCCAGCGGCACACCGGCCAGCACCGAATCGATCACCCGCACATCGGCCATGTCCAGCGTCAGGTGGCGCAGGCCACCGGCCAGCACACAGGCCTGGGCCAGTTCCATGGCTTCCAGATCGGCTTCCAGGCCGGCATGGCCGTAGATTTCGGCACCCAGTTGCAGCGGCTCGCGGGTGGCAAGGGGACGGTCGGCGCGGGTGTGCAGCACCGGGCCGCAATAGCACAGGCGGGCCACACCCTGGCGGTTGAGCAGGTGGGCGTCGATGCGGGCCACCTGAGGTGTGCTGTCGGCGCGCACACCCAGGCTGCGGCCCGAGAGCTGATCGACCAGCTTGAAGGTTTGCAAACCCAGCGCTTCGCCGGTGCCGGTGAGCAGCGACTCCAGGTGCTCCAGCAGCGGTGGCATGACCAGCTCGTAGCCGTAGCTGGATGCGGTGTCCAGCAGGCTGCGGCGCAGTTCCTCTATGTGCCGGGCCTCGGAAGGCAAAACATCGGCGATCTGATCCGGCAGGACCCAGGCGGACATGGTCATCGGTGGGGGCTGTTAAAAACGTGATTCTACCGGCCCTCGCGGGACCGCTCGCCGATGTGAGCCCCAAACAGTAATGTCCCCTGCGCCCCAAGTAGAAGTGTCCCCTTGTT